>CAITNS010000039.1 GCA_903893815.1 uncultured Bacteroidota bacterium | reverse complement strand
TGTAATATTGATATTAATTTTAAATTATAGTTATAGTATATAGGTTGTTAATACTGTGTAAAAATAAGCTTTTGTTTACTAGGATTTATAGTAATTTACAGTCTATTAACAATTATTAAACCATCTTATAAATCATAATTGTTTGGTTTATAGATTAATGGGTAGTAATGAACAAAACCTTGAATTATAAAAATAGTTTAAAACTTCCGTAAGAATGACTTTAATTTTATGTGTGTAAAACTGTATAAACTACCAAATAGTTTTTGAAAGTAAATTTTGTAGTATCAAAAAATAGCCTAAGTAAATTAGCTATTAACAAAACACTAATTAATTACCGAAACTTATTAACGATAAATTTAATTATACACAGTAATTTTGTTAATTAGCGTTATGTATAAATGACTCATTTTCAGCACCTGTTGTTATGAGTGTTAATTAACGTTGATTACAAACTATTAACAAAACTTTGATATGACAAAAATTGCTATAGGTAGCGACCACGCTGGCTTTGAACTAAAAGAAGTACTAATATCGTATTTAAAAACTAAAAATACGGAAGTATTTGATAAAGGTTGTTATAGTTTAGAGCGTGCTGATTATCCAGATGCAGCGCATGCTGTTGCAACGGCTGTTATTAATAATGAAGTTACTTTTGGCATATTAATGTGTGGTAGTGGCAATGGTATTAATATGAGTGCTAATAAACATAAAGGCATTAGATCAGCTTTATGCTGGAATTCTGAAATTTCGGCGCTAGCGCGCCAACATAATGATGCTAACATATTAACACTTCCGGCAAGATATATAACTATTGAAGAAGCTAAAAATTGTGTGGATGCTTTTTTATCAGAGCAATTTGAAGGTGGAAGACATGCCGATAGAATTAAAAAAATTGACGCATGTTAACATCCATAAAACTATTTTTTAAAAAAGAAGCTGTATTAAACGGTTTCTTTTTTTTGTTTATAGGCTTTATCTTACTTCAACGTCTGTTTTTGTTTTTAACAGTTAATCACGATTGTATTGATAACGATCAAGTAGTGATGTGGTCGGGTGCTAAACATTTTTCGCAAGGCTTATTTTATGTTCCAAGATATTATGGGCAAGATTATAATACGATGATGGAAGGTTTGTTTGCGGCTCCATTAATAAAGTTAGGAGTAAGTGTTTATTATAGTGTGCCAATTGCTACACATCTTATTTTCTTAACTCCTTTTTTATTTACTGCAGTTTATTTATTCAAAAAACAAAAAAAAGAACAAGCTATTTTAGTATTAGCTATTTTGTTGTGTTTGCCCGTAGGCTTTGATATTATGACGTCTATCCCAAGAGGCTTTGTAACGGGATTATTTTTTACCAGCTTATTTGTGGTGAGTTTATTGAATCCTAACAATTATCGTTTTATTTTAATTAATACAATTTTAGCTTATGTAGGTTATTTGGTGAGTCAAAATTCGGTTATTGTAAGTGCGCCATTTTTGTTTTATCTATTTTTAATTAACTATAAGGATAAAAAGTATTACATCTATTCTGTTATTGGAATTTTGCTAGCCCTGCCTATTGATTATGTATTAAATCATTTTTATAAAGCAAACCCTAATTATGTATTATACGGACTTACCAATGAGTATTCATTAAATTATTTTAAGGATGCCATTCTTAATTTAGATAAACGATTTGCTCATATTGGTTTTTTTGTAGAGAAGACAAGTGTGATTGTTTTATTAACCTTTATAGGCTTAGGCGTTTTACTATTTAAGAAAAATAAAAAATTGCTTTTATCGTATTTATTTTTTTTAGTGATCATTTTAGTTTCGTTTTCTTCAAGTAAAGTCAATGATGGGATTGTTTGGCCTTTTTATTCGTATAGCCGAATGTATTTAGGGATTCCAATAATGATATTTTTAATGATTGTAAACCTTGATGTTGATTTCAAAAAAATAATGTGGCTTGTAATACCTGTTGTTTTTGTTTTTACTTTATTTAAAGAAGTAACTTTTAAAACAACCTTAGCGTATCATGTTCAGGAAAAAATGTGGGGGCATGTTCATTTAAATACCTTAAAAGAAATAATTGAAGCGGTTGATATCACTAAACGAATTTGTGCCGAACAAGGCGTAAATGATTTTGTGATTTTAAACAGCGCTTGGCACGACGATGAAATAAATTATGCGGGTCCCGCTATTTATGATGATTTTCCAAACACCTTTAAGCCCTCCTTTGAACGAAGAACCTGGCGTATTTTAGAAGAGAAAGTTAACATCCACGATAAATTTGTGATTTATACGGGTGATTATAATTACGATAAACTTATTTTGGAACAATATAAGGACGTAGACATCACTAAAATTAACGATTACGGTGTTTTTTTAATTAAAAACAACAAACGCACAACCGTTGATTTTATAAAACACGTTAAAGCTTTAACCGATGGGTTTTAACCTATTCTTTGATTTACCTATTGATCAAAGAAAAATTTAATTAACATTAACTTAACATAGCCAAAGAGAGAAGACCTTACTTTTGCCCATAAAAATGACAACGACCTTAATTATCTTTTTAGTACTATGTTTAGTGCTAGCATGTACCTTTGAATTTGTAAATGGCTTTCATGATACAGCTAATGCAGTAGCTACTGTAATTTACACTAATTCAATGAAACCAACCACGGCAGTTGTTTATAGTGGTGTTTTAAATTTTTTAGGAGTAATGACAGGAGGAATCGCTGTAGCGATGGGTATCGTTAATTTATTGCCAATGGAAGTATTGGTCGATAATAATGTTTACCATGGTATTGCGATGATTTTAGCCTTATTGTTATCTGCTATTATTTGGAATTTAGGAACCTGGTGGTTTGGTTTGCCAGCATCAAGTTCACATACATTAATAGGTTCTATTATAGGTATTGGTTTAGCTTTTTATTTTTTACCAGATAATGTTGGTGGAAGCGCTGTAAATTGGGACAAAGCAAAAGACACAGGTTTAGCTTTATTAATTTCGCCTTTAGCGGGATTTACAGTAGCTATTTTAATGATGTTTATTTTTAAACGTTTAGTAAAAAATGAGATTATATATAAAGAACCCATTCCAGGAAAAATGCCCCCTATTTGGATTCGTATGTTGTTATGGACAACTTGCGGTTTAGTAAGTTTTTTCCATGGGCAAAACGATGGCCAAAAAGGAGTGGGTTTAGTAATGATGATTTTAATTGCCATTTTACCAGCAAGCTTTTCTTTAGATTCTGAGATTAACTTACAAAGCACGAATGCCAATGTGATGGTAATTAATAAGATTATCTCTACAACCGATACGACACAGTTTGGTAAGGAAGAGTTTAAAAATTATAACACTATTAAAAAACACGCCGAACACTTTACTGTAGCAACCGCTGGAATAAATTATGCGGAAGGAGTTGCGGTAACAGAGCGTTTTGAATTAAGAAAAGACATCGTAAAAATTACAAAAAGCGCCGAAAAATTATTAAAAAGCGAAAACGTGGCGATTTCAAAAAATGACATTAGTTCTTTAAAGACAGAAATTAAATCTGCGAAAAAATTAGTAGAGTATGCGCCATCTTGGGTTATTATTATGATTTCAGTTTCTTTAGGTTTAGGAACCATGATAGGATGGAAAAGAATTGTAAAAACCATTGGCGAAAAAATTGGTAAACAACACATGAGTTATGCTCAAGGTGCCTCTGCCGAAATTGTAGCCTCTATGGGTATTGGCGTGGCCTCTGCTTATGGTGTCCCAGTTAGTACAACACACATGTTAAGTTCGGGTATTATGGGAAGTATGGTTGCAAAAAAAGGGCTAAAAAACTTACAACGTAAAACTATCACCAACATCTTTTTAGCTTGGGTATTAACCTTGCCTGTAACCATGATTTTATCTGGTGCTTTATTTTTATTGTTCAGAGCAATATTATAATCAGTCAAATTTTTATTTTAAAACCGTTAGAAAAGCTCTAACGGTTTTTTTGTTATGTAGATTTAATGTTATGGATTAAAAAAAATCTATAATACTAGCTTAACACGACCAGATTTTAAAAGATATACTTTTAAAATCTAAATACTAACAATGACAACTGGTTTAATTGTACTTCTGATAATTTGTTTGCTATTAGCTTGCGCTTTCGAATTTGTAAATGGTTTTCACGATACGGCAAATGCTGTAGCAACTGTTATATACACTAATTCATTAAAACCAACCGTAGCGGTTGTGTATAGCGGTATTCTAAACTTTACCGGTGTTATGACTGGCGGCATTGCTGTTGCTATGGGAATCATCAATTTATTACCTATGGAAGTTTTACTTGACAGTAATGTGTATCACGGTGTCGCTATGATATTAGCATTGTTGTTATCTGCTATTATTTGGAATTTAGGAACTTGGTGGTTAGGTATACCAGCCTCTAGCTCGCACGCATTAATAGGTTCTATATTAGGAATAGGAATAGCCTTTTATTTTTTACCTGATACTGGAGGCAATGGATTAGTAAATTGGGATAAAGTAAAAGATACGGGTTTGGCGCTACTGATATCACCACTGTTGGGATTTTCGGCTGCTATTTTGATGATGTTTTTATTTAAAAGAACTATAAAAAATGAAATTATTTATAAAGAGCCCGTTCCCGGAAAAATGCCTCCTATTTGGATTCGTATGTTATTGTGGATTACCTGTGGTTTGGTAAGTTTTTTTCACGGACAAAATGATGGACAAAAAGGAGTGGGATTAATTATGATAATATTAATTGCCATGATGCCAGGTTATTTTGCTATTGACGAAAAAGTAAACATTCAAAGCGTGAACGCAAACGTAGAACACATTCAGCAATTAATTATAAAAGCAGACACAAGTATTTTATCTGAAAGCCAACATCAATTATATACCAACGTGTTTGTAAATGGAATGCATTTTAATGAAGAAACTACAGGAAAATTTAAGCCTAGCGAATTACCTTTAACAAGTCGTTTTGGTATAAGAACAGATATTGTAAAAATCACATCTGCCTGCGAAAAATTAATTAAAAGCGGAAATTTATCCTTGAGTCAAAAAGAAATTATCGTTTTAAAACGTGAAGTAAAAGAAGCAAAAACCCTCATTGAATATGCGCCCTATTGGGTTATTATTATGGTGTCGGTTTCTCTTGGATTAGGAACTATGGTTGGTTGGAAGCGAATTGTAAAAACGGTTGGTGAAAAAATCGGGAAACAGCATATGAGTTATGCTCAGGGTGCTAGTGCCGAGTTGGTTGCTGCTGGCGGTATTGGCTTAGCTTCGGCTTTTGGTTTACCGGTAAGCACAACACACATGCTATCATCGGGCATAGCGGGTTCAATGGTTGCAAAAAAAGGATTAAAAAACTTGCAAAAAGGAACAATTATAAATATTGCCTTAGCCTGGGTGTTAACCATACCTGTTACAGTAGGATTATCTTGTGGTTTATTTTTATTGTTTAGAGCTGTTTTATAATTTCCTTAGAAATAAATGTAAATTTATAATTACCAATACCTTACTTTGGGTTGTATTTCATATAACTTATCTCTAACATCTTTATGTATTCATTTAATAGTTTAATGATTTTAACGTAAAGTACCTTTGAACATTTAATATGAGTTTTGCCAAAAAAAATCTCACATTAAAATGAAACAAAACCTACTACAAAAAATCTCACTTACATTATGTATTTGTGTACTTATTACATTAAAATCCTTTGCGCAAAGACCAGGATTAATTATAAGCGAATTACATATTAATCCAGCTGGAACAGATTCTCCATTTGAGTACGCTGAATTTAGAGCAACCAAGTTTATTAATTTTGCAACCACACCTTATAGCGTGGTATTGTGTAATAATGGAACAGCTACTGCTGCTGGATGGATTGCAGGTGGAGCTTTATCTTATGGATTTAGCATTAATACTGGTACTGTTAATCCTGGTGATGTAGTGTATGTTGGTGGCTCATCCATGGCGCCAACTGGCGTAAAATTAAGAGTAATAAATACAGGAACAACGGCAGGCGATGGATTTGGAAATTTAAATACAGGCGGTGTTTTTGGAAACGGAGGCCCAAGCGCAGATGGTATTGCTGTTTTTGATGCAGATATTGCGACGCTAACTAATTCTACCGTTCCAATAGATGCTTTATTTTATGGCACTGCTGTTGGTTCAGCAACAACTGCAACAGGCGGATATGAGTTGCCAATAAATGATTTATATGCAGGAGGAAAAATGCAATCCACTAGTTTTTTAGGAGGAGATCCAGGAGCCGTAAATTTAGTAGCTAATGGCGTATTTGATACGATTACAAATACATATATTACTGGACGATTATGGAATGTTGCTTCATTAACAGATGGCACATCAACCGTTATATTATCTAATATACCTTTGCCTGCTACAATTGCTTTTTCTACGGATAATCAAACCTTATCTGAATCTGTTGGGACAGTTACTACTAATATTACTATTGCTGGGTCAAACTCTAATCCTTCTTCTGTTGAAGTGGTTGTTATTCCTTTTGGAACAGCAACTCTTGGTTCTGATTTAGCATATACCACGCAAACAGTAACGTTCCCAGCTAATGCAACAGGTTCTTTATCTATAGCGATTACTATTAATGATGATGCTCTTATTGAATCTTCAGAGTATTTTGTTTTAAAATTTCAAAACCCCGTAAACGCTAATTTTGCAGGAAATGCTCAGCAAACAATTTATATTCAGGATAATGAGAATGGAACGCCAGTAGGAAATAATGATGTAAGCATGAATTTTGTTTCAAGTTTCTCGTTAGCTACAGTTACTGGAACAGGTACAGTAAACTCAGCTGAAATTGTTGCACACGACCCAGCTTCTCAACGTTTATTTGTAGCAAATTCTATAGGTAGAAGATTAGACATTGTTGATTTTTCAAATCCTACAACCATGTCGGTTACAGCTTCAATTGATATATCAACTTATGGAAATATTAACAGTGTAGCCGTAAAAAATGGAATAGTTGCTTGTGCTATTGAAAACGCTACACCAGAATTAGATGGTTATGTGGTGTTTTTTAATACGAGTGGTGTCTATCAAAATAGTGTAACAGTTGGCGCATTGCCTGATATGGTTACATTTAATAATGCTGGAACAAGAGTATTAACAGCAAACGAAGGTCAGCCAAATGTAGGTTATACTATCGATCCAGAAGGTTCGGTTAGTATTATCGATATTTCGGGAGGTATAGCAGCATTAACTCAAACAAATGTAACTACTGCTTTATTCACTGCATTCAATGGTCAA
Organism: uncultured Bacteroidota bacterium; assembly: GCA_903893815.1. Classification (GTDB taxonomy): domain Bacteria; phylum Bacteroidota; class Bacteroidia; order B-17B0; family Aurantibacillaceae; genus UBA4416. The sequence goes on along the minus strand of CAITNS010000039.1, from coordinate 5,684 downwards.
ATGGCGTCGTTAAAAGCTAGTGGCGTGAGAATTTATGGTCCGGGAGCAACAGTAGCTCAAGATATGGAGCCAGAGTATATTGCTGTTTCTAATGATGATTTAACAGCTTATGTGACGCTTCAAGAAAATAACGCTATTGCTTATGTCAATTTAACAACAAATACAATTACAGATATTAAACCATTAGGATATAAAAACCATAGTATTGTCGGTAATGGATTAGATGCAACTGATGTTGGCACAAATGTGAATATCGCTAATTGGCCAATCAAAGGAATGTATTTGCCTGACGGTATGACTCGCTTTAATGTTGGGGGCACTGAATATCTTATTACAGCAAACGAGGGAGATGCAAGAGCAGATTATGGCGCAGCTAATAATGAAGAAACTAGCATTGGTGCTGCAACGTATTCTTTAGATCCAGTTGCCTTTCCTAACGCTTCAGTAATGAAAGCAAATGCCAATCTTGGAAAGTTAAAATGTACAAACAAAACAGGAGACACAGACAATGATGGTGATTTTGATGAGATTTATACTTTTGGTGCACGTTCATTCTCAATTTGGAATGCTACTACTGGCGCATTAGTTTATGATAGTGGAGATGATTTAGAGCAAATTACAGCAAACGATCCTACATATGGAGCAATGTTTAATGCTAGTAATGCAAATATTACAAAAAAGAATAGAAGCGACGATAAAGGACCAGAACCAGAAGGTGTAACTGTTGGTACAATTGCTGGAAATTTATATGCATTTGTTAGTATGGAACGCGTAGGTGGATTAATGGCATTTAATATTAATAACCCAGCTGCGCCGCAGTTCTCACAATATGTAAATAATAGAGGTTTAACAGGTTTAACTGGAGATAGAGGCCCAGAAGGGATAATCTACATTACTCAACCTAATAGTCCAACAGGTAAAGCATATATTGTTTTAGGAAATGAAGTTAGTAGTACAATTTCTGTTTATGAAATTGCTTGTCCATCGGCATCTGCTAGTGTTGCATCTGCTACAACACCAGCTTGTGTAGGTAACACTGTCGCATTAAACTCTGGTACAATTTCTGGCGCAACATATACTTGGTATGATGGATCTACTCCTTTAGCGGGGGCTACTTCTGCAACGTATAACGCAACGGTAACTGGTAATTATTCTGTTAAATTAGATAATGTTGGTTGTACAATTCCTTCAAACTCAGTTTCTTTAACGTTTAATGCAATACCTACGTTATCATTAGCAGCATCTTCAAATAGTATTTGTTCTGCACAAACGTTATCATTAACTATTAGTGGGGCATCAACCTATACTTGGACAGATGGTTCAAATAATGCAACCTATACAGCAACACCTTCAGCTAATGTTAGTTATTCTGTAATAGGAACCGACATAAATAATTGCGTGAATACTGCTTCTATTTCAATAACAGTTAATGCAACTCCAACGGTTCAAATAAACGCTAGTCAATTAGCTATTTGTCCTAGCGAAACCGCAACACTATCATTAAGCGGAGCGTCAACTTATACATGGACAGACAATTCGAACAATACTACTTACACGGTATCCCCAACAACTAATACAACTTATAGTGTAATAGGTTCGGGCGCTAATGGGTGTGTAGGAAATTCTGTTATCACCATCACAGCTAATCCTAGCCCTTCAATTTCGATTAGTGCTAGTAATTCAATTATTTGCACAGGAGAATCTGTTGTTTTAACTGCAAGTTCAACCACAACAAGCTACACCTGGTCTAACGGAGCAACCACAATGTCTATCACTGTATCGCCAACCATTACAACTGTTTATTCAGTTACTGTAACAGATGGATTATGTAATAATAGTTCAAGTATTACACAAAGTGTTAGTTTGTGTACTTCATTAAATGAATTAAGCAATAATAATTCTATTAATATTTATCCAAATCCATTTAACGAATCATTTAATCTTAGTTGGGACTCTAGCCTTACTTCAGGACAAGAAACTCAGATTTATGTTTATAATGCCTTAGGAAGCTTACAATTACAAACCAAAACTACAGATACTAAAATCACTATTAGTACAAAAGATTGGAATAGCGGATCATATTTTATTAAAATAAATACGAAAGCGTATAAAATAATAAAACAGTAATAGTAAAATTTCATTAAAAGAAAAGCCCTGAAATATTTCAGGGCTTTTCTTTTTTGGTAATTTAGTAAGAGAAATAGTAGTTTGGAATTTAAGATAAGTACAAACAGAAAGTTTATAATAAAGATTTATTATCTGAATTTAAGATATTTAGTTTTCCCACCATTTTACAATGAATTTGCCCTTTTTACTTAAATTTTGATAGTTTAGCTGGTTTGTTAAATTAATTTCAGGAAGTTGGGAAATCCAATTGGATTCATCAATACAATTAAATGATTTATCAATTTTAGTAAAAAGAATATCGCTTTTATTTAAATTAATATTCTCTCTTACTATTTTATTAGTTTTTAATTTATTTATTTTTTTAGTTGATGAAATTGACATAATTGATGTTTTAAATTTTTTGCAAAGTACGTGCATGTTTTTTTAATAGAAGTTAAATAATTATTAAACAACTATTAATTAAACAACTATCTGGAAGTTCATTTTTGGCTACTTAATTCAATCAATGTAAATTTTATACGCATAATTTCTTAAGGTGTTTTATTAATTATATAACTATTAATTTATCGATTTAGAAACTTTTTTTTGTTTTTTTGCAGTGGACATATTTCCAAATTCAAAACTTAACTAAACAAATAAAATGAAACAAAAAACACTACAAAAAAACAAGCCAATTATTTCGGTGAGAAATAGTATGGCTGCGCTATTTGTTGTGCTCATTACGTTAATGAGTACAAATATTTTTGCGCAAACAACAGATCTTGTTAAATTCTCATTTAATGGTTTAAGCGCATATGGACCAAGTCCACTTACACCATCTGTAACGGCAGCTAATGTTACTGCGGTTGGTTTGACAAGAGGAAGTGGATTAGGAACATCTGGCACTGCTGGTCTTAATGCATGGGGCGGTTCGGCAGCTAATACAGCTGCAACTCAAACGGCTGCAATTACAAGTAACAACGTTGTGACGTTTTCATTAACCGCTAACACGGGTTATAAATTGTCACTAACCCAAATCCCAGCTTATAATATTAGACGCTCAGGGACTGGTTTTACAACTGGTATTTGGCAATATAGTATTAATGGTGGAACTTTTACAGATATTGGAGCTTCTATTACTTGGGGAGCAGTTACTACTTCAGCTGGTAATGCTCAATCAGCGATTACATTTACTAATATTGCTGCTTTGCAAAATGTAGCGGCAGGCAATACTATTACATTAAGGGTAGTATTATGGGGTGCAAGTCAAACTGGTGGAACATGGTATTTTAATCAACCTGCAACAGGAAGTAATGATTTAATTGTAAGTGGTACTGTTGCTTCAGCATCTGTAGCACCTACACCAACTTGTTCTGCAAACATTACAGCTTCAGGAGCTACATCGTTTTGTCAAGGTGGCAATGTCACTTTAACCGCAAATTCTGGTAGCAGCTATTTATGGTCAAATGGTGCTACTACTCAATCTATTTCAGCTACGGCTGCTGGTTCTTATACAGTAAGAGTAATTGATGCTGCTGGAACTTGTACAAATACATCTTCAGCAACATTAGTAACTGTAAATTCACTTCCTTTAGCTTCTATTACAACAGCTAATTCAATTATTTGTAATGGAGGTTCTTTAACCTTATCTGCAAATTCTGCAAGTAGTTATTTTTGGTCTAATGGAGCAACAACACAAACTACTTCGGTTTCAGCTGCTGGTTCATACTCAGTTACAGTTACTGATGCTAATGGATGTTCTGCAACTTCTGCAGTCAAAACAGTTTCTATAAGCACTCCATCAGCAAATATTACTGCTAATGGTGCAACTACATTTTGTCAAGGCGATAATGTAACGCTTACAGCTAATTCTGGAAGTAGTTATTTATGGTCTAATAACGCTACAACTCAAGCAATCACAGTTTCTTCGGCTGGTACTTATTCAGTAAGAGTAACTAATGCTAATGGTTGTTCAGTAAACTCTTCAGTACAAACAATTGTGGTAAATTCACTTCCTGCTGCTTCTATTTCAGCAAATGGATCTTCATCATTATGTAATGGAGGTAATGTAGTTTTAACTGCAAATTCAGCAAATAGTTATTTATGGTCAAACGGCGCTACAGCTCAATCGATCTCTGTCAATACAGCAGGTTCATATTCTGTTCAAGTAACTGATGCTAACGGTTGTTCAAATACTTCAGCATTTCAAGATGTAGCGGTTTTTAATGCTCCAAATTTAAATATTTCGGCTACTAATACTTTATTATGTTTAGGACAATCGGTTACCTTAACTGCTAAAACATTAGCTAAAGATTTAATTATTTCAGAATATGTAGAAGGAAGTTCAAACAACAAATATCTTGAAATTTATAACGGAACAGGAGCATCTGTTAATTTATCAGATTACCGTTACCAAGCATTTCATAATGGAGCTACTTCACCTACATTTAATGTCCAATTAACCGGAACCTTGTTAGATGGAGCATCTATTGTTTATTCTAATTCAGGTGCAGCTATTTATTCAGGTCAAAATACTTCATTAGGTCTTTCTCTGAGCTATAATGGAAATGATGCATTTGCCTTATATAAAATTTCAACGTCTTCGTTTGTAGATATTTTTGGTGTTATTGGGCAAGATCCAGTAACTGCTTGGACTAACGGAAGTTATACAACAAAAGATAAAACATTAAGAAGAAAATCAACAGTGCACTCTGGAGTTAGTGTAAACCCAACAAATGGTTTTTCTACCTTAGCTGCCGAATGGGATATGTATAATACAGATGATGTATCTGGTTTAAGTTCACATAGTATTAATGATGTAAACTATACTTGGTCAAATAATTCTACAAATAATAGTATCACAGAAACTCCAACAGTAAATTCTGTATATTCTATTAGTGGAACTGATTTAAATGGATGTACTTCAGCTTCAAGTATTACTATTAACGTAACAAATATAGTTGCTACTGCTTCTTCTTCTTCTATTTTATGTAATGGTGGAACTGCAGTGATTAGTGTTTCTGCAAATGGTGGCACTGCTCCTTACACTGGAACAGGTGATTTTAATGTAACTGCTGGTTCTTACAGCTACACAGTAACTGACGCTAATGGCTGTTCTGCTTCTACAAGTATTGTAGTTTCTGAACCTACTGCTTTAGTTGCCTCTAGTTCTGCTTCTTCTATTTTATGTAATGGTGGTTCTGCAGTGGTTAGTGTTTCTGCTAACGGCGGTACTGGCGTTTATGTTGGAACAGGCGATAATACAGTTTCTGCTGGTTCTTATAGCTACACTGTAACTGACGCTAACGGTTGTTCTGCTAATACTTCAATTAATGTTTCTGAACCAACTGCTTTAGTAGCTTCTAGTTCTGCTTCTTCTATTTTATGTAATGGTGGAACTGCAGTGGTTAGTGTTTCTGCTAACGGTGGTACTGGTGCTTATGTTGGAACAGGCGATAATACTGTTTCTGCTGGTTCTTACAGCTACACAGTAACTGACGCTAACGGTTGTTCTGCTAATACTACTATTGTAGTTTCTGAACCAACTGCTTTAGTTGCTAACTCTTCTGCTTCAGCTA
>CAITNS010000038.1 GCA_903893815.1 uncultured Bacteroidota bacterium | reverse complement strand
TTTCAAGACAAAATCATATAATTTACGTATCAAAAATAATTTGTAGATTATTGAGGATGTTTTTGAGGTATAATATTTACTTAAATGCTAAAATAGGGAATTTTTAAATTAAAAAAGTTTCCATTTCGGTGGAGCTCCAGCTTGTTCTATTACATAATCAACATGTTTAATTTGTTTACACCTTTTTCTTAGTGTAACCACCAATTGGTACATTACGATGGCGTAAATAATTATATAACGTGACTTTTGCTATTCCAAGCTGTTTAGCTATCTGATTAACACTAATTTTACCTTCTTTATATAAAGTTTCAGCCGCACAAGCAATAGATTCAGCTTCTTGGGATAATCCTTTTGGTTTACCACCAAGACGACCTCTGGCTCGTGCAGAAGAAAGTCCAGCCATTGTGCGTTCACGTATTAAATCACGTTCAAATTCAGCTAAGGAGGCAAACATATTAAAAATTAATCGTCCTTGAGGAGTTGTGGTATCAATGTGATCATTAAGACTTTTTAGACCTACATCTAGTTGAGTAAATTGAGTAATTAACTCAACTAGATTTTTTAAAGATCTGCCTAATCGGTCGAGTTTCCATATAACAATCACATCACCTTTACGTAAATTTGTAATCATTGCTTGTAACTGAATACGCTCTGCTTTTACACTGCTAATTACTTCGCTATAAATTTTCTCACATCCATCTTTCTTAAGAGCATCAATTTGTAAATCTAAATTTTGGTCGTTAGTAGAAACTCTGGCATATCCTATTTTCATAAATCCTCTTTTTTGCTATTTCAAAAATGTTTAAGTTAGTCAGTAAAAAATAAATTTACAAACTTTATTAGGGGTAACCAGTATTATATACTATCTTTAGCGTGTAATGTGGAATAAATTTAATTTATTTAAAAGTTCAATAAAACGAACGTTATTGTGAACTAAATTTAGTAATGATTTTTATAATGAATTTAATAATATTGAACAATTGAACAAATTTGTTTACATGCATTGTTTCTATGTTGAGGTATAATGGTTGATTATTTAATAAAAATATAGGGCTATAAAATGAATCCAACCGCTACTACATATAACAAACAAACCTATTCAACCAGAATCAGGGATGCTAGTAAAGAGAACATATCTAATACAACCTTAGAAAAGTTAACAACCGATTTAGCCCATCATTTAGCCGAAAAATCAGCCCATCATTTAGCCGAAAAATCAGGTTTGAACGATGACAATTTAACAGATAATGACTATAGAGATGTTTTGGAAGATTTACATAAAAAAGTAGATTATCATCAAATTTTAAACACTTTAGGGTTAAAATCGGTCTCTAAATATTCTTGGTTTTCCAACCAAAGAGCAACTGGGAAGATTATAGCATTGAAGGAATATTTACTTCAACACGCTCTTGGAAAAACAAATACTCAAGTATCACAAAGTGAAAGTGTTTTATTTGCGGATACCGAAAAGAATAAAGAAGCGTTGACCGCAGCAGTCAACGAGTTGTTAACTGCCGAGAAAGATGATGAAACCATAATTAATTCACGAAGTTTTAAGCTTCTCACAGAATATCATACAAAACTTTTATTGAACACAGATGAAATATATAAAGCTATATCTAATGACAAAAAAGCTGATTCTTTGATTGGTCCTGATAAATACAACAGCAAAAATTACCCATGCAGCGGCAACCCATTTGAAAAAAATTCAAATCAATCAAATAATATCACTCAGAAAGAAGTGAAAGCTTACCTTAATTCTAACAAATATGATACCCACTGTAACTCAATTAAAGTTTATAGTGGATATGGAGAAAATAAACAAGCTCAAGATTTACTTGTAAAAATAGACCTTCTTATGCGTGACTCTGTTAACATTGGTATGTCTACACCTAATAAAAATAAGAGCACTAGCTTTATTAGTACATTCACTAATAAGGATAATATAATTACAATGAGTCAACCTCCTGCATTGAGCTCACAAACTATGTTTAAGCTTAAGCGGGATCAATTTGCTAACGTATTTGTGTTATCATTATCAGCCCCTCCTTTAGACACAAATAAACAGCCCACATATGCCAGATTTGTAACTAGCGAGCAACTCAATGCAGCTGAATATAAAAAAGAGATGGAGAGACTGGCAGATATTTTTACAAAGGATTTAGTGGATAGGTTTCAATCTAGAGCAGGCATTAAACGTGTATTTATTCCTGGGCTCGGTCAAGGCGCCTTTTTAGATACGTTATCTAATGATGAGAAAATCATAGCTAGGAATATTTTTACAACAGCCTTTATAAATGCTGTTAATAAAATTAAAAAAACAACACGGGATAAACTAACCTTTTTATATAGTAAAGAATTCTCACAGCACAATATTAAAGAGAATTATATAGTTCCAACAAGTATACAAAATGGTGACTATATTATAAATGCATGGGATCCTCATAGTCAATATGGAAATGGAAATGTGACGGATCGCTCCCTTGATGGAGTTGTAGGCGGAACTTCATTTGGTTTCTTTGCAAACTCACCACTTAGTAACAATTGTTTACGAGTACTGGAACCAAGATGACATAACCTATGTTGACATCCTCCTCGCCCTAAAGAGCAAGGATTCCTACATCTCTAGCCAAGCACACGTCTTGATTAGGTGATTCGGTGGGTTCCTGCTTCGTCATGACATTTTGAATGCTAGGCATTCCATTCACTCCACAGGCTAACTC
>CAITNS010000037.1 GCA_903893815.1 uncultured Bacteroidota bacterium | reverse complement strand
TTATATTAGTATTTTATTATTCAAGATTAAATAAATATGTCAAAACAAGTTAATACAAAAAAAGAGACACCATCAACTTCGGATTCTAATTTTTACGATTCATATATAAAAGGAAAAGAATTATATTATCTGTTAGGACTTATTCTTATTTCGTGCTATTTAATTTTTAGCGATTTCATTAGCTTCAAAAAAATCTATTTATTCAGAGATATTGGTAGTGATTCAATTAATATTTATTTTCCTTGGTTAACTAACTATTCAGATATTAATGGCGTTCCTGGTTGGAGTTTCTCTCAAGGAATGGGACAAAATGTTTTCCCAATTTGGTTGGGCGATTTCTTTTCTGATTTCTTAACGCTTTTCGATAAATCGAAAATACCATATGGATTAGCTTTTATGGAAATTCTGAAAATATTTTTATCAGGATTGGTTTTTTATAAATTCCTAAAAGAAGTAAAGTTGTCTAACTTTTCGGCTTTAATTTTCTCTATTCTTTTTTCTTTTTCAGGTTTTATAATATTAGGTGGTTGTTGGGCTATATTTTCTACAGAGGCATTATACATTGCTATTATTCTTTATGGATTTGAACGTTGGTTAAACCATCAAAAATTTTTTTGGTTCGTGTTTGGTATTATGTGTTTAGCATTTTTACAACCTTTTTTATTACTACCATACACTATTGTATTGTCAACATATATTTGTGCTAGATATTTTGATATACATGAAGTAACAAGTAAAACATTTTTTATTTTCATTATTAAAACAATTGGCTTAGCTTCAATAGGTGTAGCTATTTCTTGTTATCAATTATTACCAGATGCTTTACAGTATTTAGAAAGCCCTCGTGTAGGTGGAGAGTCGAGTTTTTTTGCTAAACTTCAACAGCAGTCTATGTTTGGTTTAGCAGATGATGCTTTGCGTTTTACAACTACATTTAGGGCTTTTGGTAGCGACATGATTGGCACTGGTAGTAATTTCCGCGGTTGGCAAAATTACTTAGAGGCTCCTTTATTTTATTGCGGCATATTTTGTTTGGTAGCTTTCCCTCAGTTTTTTAGTTCGCTTACTAATCGTCAGAAATGGTTTTATGGCAGTATAACAGCATTTTTTTGTACGCCTATTTTATTCCCTTATTTTCGTTATGCTTTTTGGGCTTTCTCTGGAGATTATTTCAGAGCTTTCTCTCTAGTAATTGTGATTTTTATGGTAATGTTTTCAGCAAGAGCCATTAGTTATATTGAAAAAAATAATAAAATTAATAAAGTTGTATTAGGCGTTACAGTATTAGTTTTATTGGTTTTGTTATACACTCCAGCTAACCAGTTTAAACCAGCTGTTAATACAAGTTTAAGATCAATAGTTACACTTTTGATATTGACTTACGCAGCCTTATTGTATGGTTTAAGTACTACAACATCGTTTAAATCAATTTCTAAAACCGTATTAATAGTTCTTTGTTTTTTTGAAGTTGCTTATTTTTCAAGTATTACTGTAAATAAACGTGATGTAGTAACAGGTTCTATGCTTAAAGATAAAGTTGGGTATAATGATTATTCAGTTGAATCTATTGCTTATTTGAAAAATATAGATAAGGGTTTCTTTAGAACTAATAAAGATTACAGTTCAGGATTAGCAATTCACTCTAGTATTAATGATGCTAAGGTTCAAAATTTTTATGGCACTTCATCTTATTATTCGTTTAATCAAAAAAACTATATTAAGTTTTTAGGCGACTTAAATGTTATTGATGTAAAAGATGAAAATTCAACACGTTGGGCTAAGGGTTTAGGCGATAGACCAATTTTGTTTTCATTAGCAAGTGGTAAGTATTGGTTATCTAAACGCACGGATAGGGCAGTAGTTAACATGGGATTTGATTCTATTGCTAAATTTGGTGATGTTACAGTTTACAAAAATAAGTTTGCATTACCTTTTGGATTTACTTATGATAAAGCCATTGGCGAAGATGAATTTAAAAAGTTATCTCCTACTCAAAAAGATTTTTGTTTGTTGAGGGCTTGTATTATTGGTAATGAAGATAAATCAACTTTCACTTTTTTAAAACCATTTAATGTGGCAGATACTGTTGCACCAATTACGTTTGATAATTATATGGCTTACGTTAATGAATTAAAGAAAGATAATTTTGTAATTTCTAAATTCACCGACAATAACATTATTGGTTCTGTTAATGTAAATGAAGCTAAAACATTATTTTTCTCAATTCCATTTGATGAAGGTTGGCATGTAAAGGTTAATGGCGCTGATGCTAAATTATACCGAATTAATGCAGGACTCACGGGTTTGCCAATTACAAAAGGAAATAATAAAGTAGAGCTAACGTTTGAACCACGTTTAAAAGCAAAAGGAGCGGCTATTTCAATTGCAGCCCTGATAGTCTTTTTTGCCTTATTGGGATTTACCTTTATATATGAAAGAAAAAAGATAAAAGGGTTGTAACGTCCTAAAATAAGTTGACGGATTTTTAATTAATCTCGCTTTTTTTATTTTAGGTATATAATTTTATTTCTTCATCAACTTATTCCAATTAACAGTATGCTCTAACGCTTCTGTTAATGAATAGTTTTCTTTTACTTGAGTATCTTTTATTATTAAACATAAATCTGGCGTTGATTTGGAGGTTTGATTATAAACTTCTTTCGAAGAGCGCTCAATCACTTCTAATTTTTTATCGACGATGTTTTTAATACTTTCCGCTAAGTCTTTTAAAGAAATACTATTAGCGCTTCCTACATTATAAACGGTGTCTGTTTTTCCCTTGGCTAATAATTTCAATAGCCAAAAAGCTAAATCACTTCCGTATAAATAACTTCGTTGCGTATTTCCATTTCCTAAAATTTTAATTGGTCCACCATGAATAGCATCTCTAATAAAGTTATTAATAGCCCAAGGCTTCTCTAATTTTTGGTAAGGACCAACAAAGGCAAAGGGACGCACAATTGTTATTGGTAAATGTTGTTGATTGCCATAAACTGCACACAAAGTCTCTGTCATGCGTTTAATTTCACCATAAGTGGCATTAATCGAATTGCAATCTAAAGTTCCCATGTCGGTTTCTTTAATCTTGTCATTATTTAAACTACCATAAACATAGTTTGAACTTAAATGAATGATTTTATGTAAGCCTGGCAGCCTAAAACATTCTTCTAAAACAGAGTTAGTGCCTTTATAAAATGTGTCAATTGTACTTAATGGTTTGCTGACATGTTCCATTCTATCTGGACTACCGGCAGCATTAATTACATAATTTACATCTTTAGGTAGTTCACTTAAATGCCTTACATCTTGCTGAATTAAATTAACGCAAGGGTTTTTAGCTAGATGAGGAACTTCTGTTTTAAAGCTTTCTGTATCTCTGGCTAATAAATATAATTTTATATTTAGTTTATGTTCTGCATTTAAATAGCAAACCATTTCGGTTAACCATTTGCCAACAAAGCCTGTTCCACCTGTAATTAAAATGGTTCTGTTTTTTAATTCCTGTAAAGAATTAAAGTCGGCACTAGAGGTGCGACAATTATCGTAAGTTAATTTAATTGCTTTTGCGCTCATTAATCTTCTTTGTTTTTTACAAGTTCCATTACTACTTCAATAATCAAATCTTCTTGTCCTGCTACTACTTTTCTTTTTCCTAATTCAAAATACACGTCGCGAGGATCCACATTGTATTCTTTCGAAATTCGAGATACGTGTTTGGCAAATCCAGAGAACACACCAGACAAACCACTCACCACACTTTCAGAACTAATAGTTGGTACTTTTGGCATTAATTCTTTTTCTGCTAAATCAGCAGCGTCTAACATTTTATATAAGTTAATGCCTGTTTCGTAACCCATACGTTCCATTACGGCAATTAATACTTCTAATTGTGTGTTACCTGCACCTGCACCAAAACCACGAGCGGTAGCATCTAATATTTTTGCGCCAGCTTCAACAGCAGCAATCGAATTAGCCACCGCCATGCCTAAATTGTTATGTCCATGAAAACCAACAGGAACACCTAACCCATTTACTAAGGCATTAATTCTTTCAGTAACATCAGCTGGTAAATAATTACCAGACGAGTCCATGATGATGATTCCTTCTGCACCATATAACTCCATTTTCTGAGCTTCTTCCACAAGTAACTTAACAGAAGCCATGTGGCTCATCATCAAAACACCATAAGTGTCTTTACCTTTTTCTCTACAAAACGCAATATGACGCTGAGTGATATCTGCTTCTGTACAATGTGATGCCACGCGAACGACATCTACACCAATAGAAATCGCTCTTTCTAAATCACGTTTAATAGTTGCAAAACCTGGAATGCAATGAATACTTAATTTGCTATTTTTTAAATTTTTACGAGCTGTTTCCAATAAAGTCACATCACTTTCTAAAGCTTCCCCTACTTGTAAGGAGGAAGCCCCAAGTCCGTTTCCGTGACCAACTTCTACAACAGGCACGCCCGCTATTTCTGCTGCTTTGGTGTATAAGTCTATTTGTTTAGCACTTAATTGATGAGCAACCGCATGGTTTCCATCTCTCAGTGTTGGGTCGTGAATGGCAATTTTTTTCATTTAATCTTTATGTATAAAATTTATATATCAAAGAAATTTATTGTAATTATTTTGTTTTTTGTTTTGAATATTCTTCTGCTACTGCGATGGCAGCACAATTGATAATGTCTAAATTTCCTGCATACTTCGGTAAATAATCCCCTAAACCTAATGCTTTTACCATGACTACAATTCTCCCGTTTTCATAAATTGGATTTACTAAAATATGATAACCTGGTACGTACGCTTTTATTTTGGCAACCATAACATCCAATTCCTTTTTCAAGTTTTCCATATTAGCATCCTTTACTTTAGCAAAAATGGTAGTTTGCATATCAATACAAGGTTGCGCAGGATTTAAATTTAAAATGGCTTTTGTTTTTTCAACACCTGAAAATGTTCTTACACCTAATTCGGTGGTATCAATATATTCATCTAGGTTTAAACGAGTAGCAGGACCTGCACTGCGAGACGCAATACTTGAAACGACTTCAATATATTCAATATTTTTTTGCGTTTTCCCTAATACGTATGCAATAGGAATAGATGCTTGTCCACCACAAGTCACCATATTCACATTTTGATGTTTTATAGCTTCTTGTAAATTAACCGCCGGAATGCAAAGGATACCGATTTTAGCTGGTGTTAAATCAATAACAAACTTCCTTAATTTCTCTAAAACTTTCCAATGTGCAACGGCATCTTTAGCAGATGTACAATCGAAGACTATGTCGCAATTATCTGGTTCTTCAATAATCGCATTAATGCTTTTATCAGAAACCCTAACGCCCATATCAATAGCTTTGGTCATACCAGCGGACGATAAATTTCTACCAATAAACATCGAACATTCCAGATATTCTGAACGTTGAATCTTTACTAATAAATCGGTTCCAATATTTCCGCTACCTAAAATGGCAACTTTCAATTTTTTCATAATCCTAAGCTTTTAAATTTTTTGATTTAGGATGTAATCCATGAATCATATTTTCTTCTAACTCTTCACGTTTAAGTAATGGTGATAAATCTTCTAATGGCGGAGAAACTAAACTTCCATCTTCTTGAATCGCTAATGATAATTTTGGTACAAACATCTGCTGTGGATGCATAAATACTTCGCATATCACAGCTCCTTTATGTGCTTGCACTTGAGGAATTACTGTTTCAAAATCTTCCCATGTTCTAATTTGATAAGATGGTAAATTAAATGCGGTTGCTAGTGCGCTAAAATCAGGGCAAGTAACTCCAGTCTTTTTATCTACACCTGCCTTTCTTCCCTTAAATAAAGCATTTTGAGTGTGCTTAATCATTAAATAGCCATCATTATTGAAAATAAATAATTTGATTGGCAATTCGTAATGCACCATGGTTTGAATTTCTTGTAAATTCATCATCATCCCTCCATCGCAATTCAAACACATCACTTCACCTTTATTTATTGCTACTGATGCACCGATAGCTGCAGGCAAACCATAACCCATTTCTCCTAATCCAGTAGATGTCATTAAGCGTTGATTTTTTTTAATTTTCAAAACTTGATGCCCACTTAATAAAGCAGTACCCATATCAGTAGTTATAATTTGATCTTCTTTTAAATGGTTATTTAATCGATCCATAAATTGGTACGAATTAATAAATCCATCTTCATCGGGATGATCAGTAGGAGAGAACCAAGGGTATTTTTCGCGGTAGCCATTACATTTATTAATCCATTCAGAAAAGTCAGTTTTGATTGAACTTGATTTCGCTATTAATTTTTCAATAAAGTTTTTTGAATCAGCGCAAATGGTTTGATTGTATCGGTCTTTATATTTATCAATTTCATTTTTATCAATATCTACAACTGCTATTTCTGCTTCGCGAGCTAACTCTGTAATATCATAACCTATTTGAGAAATAGCCATACGTGTACCAATGCACAATAAAAAATCGCAATTCTGTACAACAAAATTAGCACAACGTTGTCCGTAAGTTCCCGCACGTCCATAAACTAATGGATGATAAGAATCAATCATATCAATTCCTGCCCAGGTAACTAAGGATGGAGAGTTTGTTTTTGCTAAAAGAGTTTCAATTAAATGTTCTGCACCGCCTAATTTAATACCGTGACCTAACCAAATAACCGGACGCTTTGCTCTGTTAAAAGCAGCAATCACATCGTCAATACTTTTGTCTAATTCCGAATTGCTTTGTGTTTGATTTTTTGGAAGTTCAGATGAATTGAATTTAATGAGTTTTGAAACATCTACCAATGAAGACTGAATATTCATTGGAATATCTAACCAAATTGGTCCTGGTCTATCTACCATTGCAATTTGTAATGATTTTTCTAATTCGTAGTTAACGTTCTCAGGCTCTAAAACTCTTCCGTTGTATTTAGTGACTTTGTCAACCATTAAAGAGCTGTCGTAGCCTTGAACTCCCCACATTCTTAAATCTTTATGAAGTTCAATGTATTTTGAATGTTCGTTACCAGAAATAATTAATCCAGGAATTGAATCTGCCCAAGCACTTACAACACCAGTTACTCCGTTTGTTGAACCTGCGCCAGTCGTTAATAAAGCTGCTGAAATTTTTCCGGTTGTACGATAATAAGTTTGGATTGCCATACAAGCTGCTTGCTCATGATGCACACAAATAATTTCGGTATAACCTTTATGATAAATCGAGTCAAATAAATGTGCATTACCTGCGCCAATAATTCCGAATACATGTTTTATCCCTTTCGCTTCAAGGAAATCTGCTACTAAATCGCTTACTTTTTTTTGATTGCTCGTGCTCATAAATATATTTCCCATTTATTATTTTATAAAAATGGTGTTGTTTTAATTTTTATTAAATAAAATTGTTCTGTTTATTGAATCTTTTAAGTTTGTGAACACTGCTAATCCTAATTCGTCTTTTGCTCTTTTAATTGATGGTACATATCGCAAAGGATTTTGATTGGTTTTAGGTTGCAAAATTTCTATATTTTGTTTTTTTTCTGAATGTGAGTTAATAATAGTCGCTAATCCTTCAATATTAATTTCTTCATCAGAACCAACATTATAAGGGCGACAAGGTAGACCACTATCCATTATTTTCAATAACCATATGACTAAATCTGCCGAATATAAATAAGCTCTAAACGGGCTTCCATCTCCTTTCACTTGTATTTGCTTATGATTTAAAATGTTATTTATAAAATTGCCAATTGCAAAATGGGCGTCTAATGGCAAATGCGTTCCAACAAAAGAAAAACATCTTGCTATTTTTGAATTTACATTGTGATTCTTGTAATAAATTTGACATAGCATTTCTGCAATTCTTTTACCT
>CAITNS010000036.1 GCA_903893815.1 uncultured Bacteroidota bacterium | reverse complement strand
ATTTTATTTATGTTTAATATATTTTATTATCTTTTAAAATAATATGTAATATTATGAATTAATTTATAATCTTGTGAAATAAACTAAAATAAAAAATAGGCTTTCCTTAAGATTTGACTGCGCTTGATTATTCCAAAATAAAAGATATATTAATTTTTAATACTTCAAAATATAAAATATGCAGTTTGATGAATTTGCTTTTTATTGACAACCCCAAAGTAGCGAGAATCAACACTATGTGGAGTATTTCCCATCACCCAAAACTCACCATCCTGTAGTAGTCGGTGATAGCCAACTGGTATTGCTTCCAACCCAATATCATTACTATTTTTGATGGGCTTTGAATTTAAGATTAATTTGTTATTAACGAACACACCTGATTTAGTGACATTAATAGTGTCACTAGATTGTGCAACAACTTGCTTTAGTAATGTTCCAGAGTTGGCTCTATATCCCAATTTTCTTAATTTTTTCATATATTCTGGGTGTAATACAACCGTGTATATTCCATTCGCAACAATATGCTCTGCATTAACTACAAAATAGTGACCAACTGGCTCACTTATAGTATCATTATAATAAAAAAACTTATTGTAAAGTTTTACTAAACCAATTATACTCAAAAAAGAAACCCAAAAAAATAACGTAGAAAATAATATTACTTTTAATTTTATAGATATTTTATAAAACATCAAATATTCCTTGACTTTACAGTCTATTGAGTTATAATTACGCTGGTTGTGCGCTATAGGGATATAACACAGGGACGAAGTAGAGCTGACAGAGATGTCAGCTTTCTTTATAAAGAAACCTTAAAGTGTTCTAACCATGTTTTTATAAAGTTATCATTGTGTTGCGCTTTGAGTTTTTTAGCCGTTACAATATCATCCTTAGAGGTTTTACTTAAAAAACATCTTGCAACATCAAAATACATCATATCCAGATTAAACAACCGATCTCCGTCATTATTCGAAATGTAGTATTCGCTCTTCATTTTTGCATTTTTCAATATTTCAATCTGCTTATTATTTAACCCAAATTCTTTGTAAGTATCATATACTTCCTGACTATCTAAGTCTGGGTTTGGTGTGTATAATCTAGTTGCACACTGGGTAAGCAAAGTGGTTTTAATTGGTGAGTTTAATATTTCGCCAATTTGTAATGTTACCATCACAATATAAACGTTTAGCTTTCTTAGTGTTTTAAGCCATTCGTCTAATTGCTTTGAGAATGCTGTACTATTGAACGCCATCCATGCTTCTTCAATTAGAATCAGGGTAGGGCGACCATCTAATTTACCCATGATTTTGTAAAATATATATTTAAGAACAGGCACAAGAGCTTTCTCACCTTTGTTAATCAATTCTGATAACTCAAA
The DNA here is from genome assembly GCA_903893815.1 of uncultured Bacteroidota bacterium. Classification (GTDB taxonomy): domain Bacteria; phylum Bacteroidota; class Bacteroidia; order B-17B0; family Aurantibacillaceae; genus UBA4416. Next base: position 11,565 of record CAITNS010000036.1, on the reverse strand, counting down.
TACGTTAAAATTGTTTAAACTTATTCTATCTTGATTGTCGCCTAAAATCAATGCCTGCATTGTTGTTGTTCCAGTGTATAATTGTATTACATCGGCTAATTGTTGACTTGCACAACCTTGCGCATAATGACATAGGTTTTCCATCGTTCTATATTCTCTATCTTGAACAGACAAATTATCCAATATACCCCTAATTGCTTTTGATATATCCGTAGTTACATCAACATGATTGACCTCACACAATGTTCCTAACCAATCAACCGCAAAGTCATAACCACGAATAGTATCAATATCAGCTAACGGTTGAAAGGATGTATTATCAATACCCAAATCATAATGTGCGCCATTTACGCCATATGTTAGTGGTAACATGGAATGTTTATTATCTAACCCAAAAAACTGTGCATTTTTATACCGCATATGACTACTAATTAAAAAATTAGCTAATGTTGACTTACCTGCGCCATTACGCCCTATAATTAATGTATGCCCCATATCATGGCTAAATAGGTTACCTTTAAAGCTCTGATACCCATTACAATCAACCATAAACATACTATTTGAATTCTCTGGATATAGTTGGCTTGGATGATTATCTAATCCATGCCAGAAACCACTAATTGGTAATAAATCTGCTAGATTTTCCGTAGAAATTAATGCGCGACGCTTGTTTTTATAAATATTGCCGTCAATAGTCGATAAAAATGCCTCCTCTGAGTTGATTGTCTCATTACGTGTTTTAAACCCCATCTCTTCTAATGTTGTAATTACTATTTCACACCTACGCTTTACTTCACTTTCATCCTCATGATGCAATATTATATTGCAACTATACTTGCCATAATTAAGATTACTAATCATGGTACTAGCTCTTGCCTCCTCGGCTTCATCAAAGAAAAACTCAGCTCCTCTGTTATATTTTCTACTCTCCATCCCTGAACCTGACATTGCTGCACCTTTTATTCCACTAATATTTTGTTCATGCAAGTCTGATATATAATCAATGTTTTTTTGAGCTTCCAGTTTGGTTAAGAAAAAAAATCTTGTATTCCATCTAAACTCAAAGCCTAGAGTATTCAATCGCTCCAACATTAGAGGCTCTGATTCATCTGGGAAGTAATTATCAATAGCAACAATTCTAACATGCTTATCACCAATTTTAGGCTCTAAACCTGAGGTATAATCATCACCAAGTAAAAACCGTAAGTCTACATATGTTTTTGTGGGTAATTTGAAATTAATCCATTTTCCTGAAATTAAGCAATTTAAATAGCTCACCGTCTCATCATCTGTCATAGGACGCAACTTAATTACTCTATCCATTAATTTGGTTAGCTGATTAATTTGTAATTTAAAATCTGCTAAAAACAAATCAAAGGTCTTTGGGGGTGTGGCTACTTTATTTGTAGTCTTAAACCACTCTCCAATTCGTCTCATTGACTTGTTTTGTGCTGTATGTGTTAATGTTAGGACGGTAACACTTTTGAATATGTTAGCCTGTTTTGTAAAAAAGTATTCACGTTCACGGTCTAATGTTTGAAGCAGTTCATTATCAAAATAATTTTTTGTAGTATCTAAGTATCCATTGTCTCGCATTCTAATATTATTTACCGACAACACCCATCCTGTTTGTATTCCTGCAAACAATATATTTAGGTACTCTACCGCACTATGTGTGATATTGTCATCAACACTCTCAAAATCAATTCCATCAAACCAATACGATTTCTGAAAAGTAAAGTTAGCATCTTCATGATAAATAATCCCATCATCCACAAAACATTTATATGGTAATTTATCACTAAATCCAATTTGTGTGGGACGATTTAATTTTTCTGTATAGTATTTTTCCATCATCCAAACCTATAAAACTTGTTTTTTAAATTTGATTTTTCGTTCTTTCGTATGTGCAATATAGTAATTTTGTTGTGATATATATCGAATTAAAATAACAAAAAATAAATAATCATATGCATTAGCCCACGCCATAACAACCCAAACTCCAGCCACAAATATAGACCCCTCAATTCTTTGTGTCATATCTCCAAAAAATATCATTAAAACCCAACTAAGAACGAGAATGACTGCATACTTACGCTCAATTCCACCGCTTAGGTGAGGTTGATACACAGATTTATTAAACTTTGCCATTACTTATCACCTTTCATAAATTTCTCTTTATCGCCTTTATCTGCCATTGGTTGTTGAGCTTTACTACCTGCTGATGATTTTTGTGATTTAGTGGGGCTTGCTTTGTCTGATTTGTTATTACCTATATTACCTAATATCTTACCAATTTTACCTGCCATCTTTCCTGCAGATTTAATCCCACTACCAACACTTGTGGCACCTTTTATACTGTTTTTAGCCAGTGCCATGCCTGCTAAAGCTCCTGCAATTGCCTGTCCACCTAATTCACTTGCTCCAACACTTGATACCATTCCTGCTATCTTACTCGGTACAATTGTAATAATTAACGTACATATTATGGTGTTTATGATTTGATTCCATACATCAATAGCTCCATTAATGTGACCTGATTTATAGGTCATTTCAGCCTGAATTGATGCATATAAAAACATAAACATCATTACCTTAATACCCAAACTAACAATGGCACCCAAATAGCTCTTCCACCATGGTTCTGTCCACTTTGAACCAGCACAAGAAGCTAAAATTAAACCACCAAACAAGGTGGCTTTAACCAAAACCTCTAGCATAATAATCAAGAATGAAATCCAACAAGTACAAAGCAAATAGACTATACTACCAATTGACATACTAAGTTGTTCACCCATTTGTGCCAGACCTTTATCATTTATTGCAGGTGTATAATCATTAGTAAACCAATCAGTATATTGTTGCCAAATCCACCCCGCATCTAATCCTGTAATACTCCCACTACCGCCTGTACTACCACTTGCAAAATGTAGCTGAGTTCTACCAATTCCACCTAGATACTGTATAACCCCAATATAAAAATCAGTATATAAAAAGATTGATGAGAAGAATCCAAAAAATATAACTCTAACAATCACAAAGCGTAATAACTCTTGAATTCTCCCAACTTGAAATAAATGATGAAATAAACCCTCTCTAAATGTATCAAAAAACCATAAAATTGTAAATATTTGTATTGATGCTTTAATTACTGGCGCTTGCCAAGATGACGCATCACTTAAAATTGTAGATACGTAGCGTAAATCCATTGAGCCAGCATTAGCATTATACATTGCACAAAATAGAGCTATAAATATTAATATTTTCTTTGTTGAATTATTCATATTGAATATCATAATAAAAATTCTCCAAAAATTATTTTACCATTTTTATATACTTCTGGCATTTGGATACTTCTATCATGATCCTCTATATCCTTATATATGTTTAAATTTATACCTGCTGAAGATATTTCTGTAGTATTTAGAAACTTCCAACTAAATGCATTTGAATAACATACCAATGGAGGTTCAGTGCATGATGGTGTATATTTAGTAATCTCCCCATTTTTGGCAAAAATAGTTAAATTAGCCATTAAGCTTTTATTATTTAATGATATAACTTGATATTTTCCAGTTAAATATTTATCACTAGATGCCACCAATAAACTTGGATACATGCTATACGCATACAATGGATTTTGAATAAAGTATAAGAACCCAACTGATTTTTCATCAACAATTTTACCATTATATATTATATCTTCATCTTTATATATCCCCATGTTTAAAATCTGACTCTCTGATCCATAATCTTTATCAATCCTAAATGCAAATCTTAGTTGCCCTGTATCAAAACCATCAAGCAACCAAGTTCTATAAAACTGTGTAAGTGAAATATTTATAAATGATGTAATTATGTTTTTAACATTTTCATTATTTAAATATGATCCAATTAAACTATGACACACTATATCCGTACAATTAGTATTAGTACTATTTGCTGTAGCTGGATGATCAGACACTGGATCTAACCAACTTAAAACATTTAAACCATTAATCACATAATCATTTGAAGCTGTAATATATTGATAATAGTATCCATCTAATGGCTGACTGGATGGAGAAGCAATGCCAACAACGTTTACATGATTTAATGGAAACTGTTCAGCTTTGATTAAATATTTAGTTATCTGGTTAGCATATAAATTACCTTGTGAATGAGGCAAGAGAAGTACTAATGGTTTTGTTATATCTGATTCCATACTGGTCATATACTTCATTAAGTACTTAAATTTTACAGATGCTATTTTTACATTAAATTGATTGGTTATATCATCTAAATTATTACCAACAAACGACTTATCTTTTAGATAATCATCTTTAATGCCAGCCTTTACGATCTCATAATCAGGAGTTCCAATCTTGTAATCCAACCCATTTGTTTTAAGATATGCAACCACAAAATCATCAATATCAATTTTTTGGTGTTCTTGCGCTTTTTGCCTTAACACATCAATGAGTTGATTGCATAAACCGCAAAATGCTGATTCTTCCACTTTATTATACAGTAAATCAACACGACCATTGTTTGCGATTATGTTTGATTGAACACCAATTATACTATTTAAAGCTTCAGCATTTTTGTAGGCATCTTCTTGTCTAGTGTTTACACCGTTAATGTGAAACATGAAGATTTTCTGACTAGCAAAAGTCATGCCAATACTAAAGACTGGAATTACAATAAATAATATTTTTCTCATTTAGTAACACCTAGAAAATAATCACATTGTTGTTTAAAATCATATGTATCTATACCAAAATCTGCTGATATTACATGCCCATTAAGTAAAACCTCAATTCGATTTTACTCTGCCAATCTTTCTTTTGTATTGCGTAATAAATCACCATACCCTGTTATAAATTTATCCATACTAGCCATTGGCAAATTTAAGCACGATATTGCCGCACCTGCTTTATTTGATAATTCATTAATTTTTTTATCGTTATAAAGCCCAATTTCAGATTGATAATAATATGCCATTTTTATCGCTGCAATAGTAGCACGTGTATTACTTTCAGGAATATTTAACAATATATATTCCAATATGTCGTCTCGTATACCAAATGGATTAGTAATTGTACCAATTAATTGTTGCCGAGACTTATTTGTAGGCAATGTTTCGACTGTATCTAACTCAATTAATTTTTTATAACCAGTATTACTAAATAATTGTGGAGCTTTAGCTTGCCACTTTTGTGTGTCCACGATATTCTTTTCTTCTTTTTGATTACTCATGCTTGCGCAAGCTAACGATATAATTGCAACAGTAGCAACACTAATCAACGTTAGTACTTTCATTTTTTTACTCACTTTCATTTTTATAACACCAATATATCAAAATAATAATTTGCATTTTAATAACTCCTCATCACTGATACTGTTGCTTGATTATTTTTTGTTGACTGCTCTTTATAATACTGGTCTCTTGCAATTTCTGCTTGCTTGTAGGCAATTATAGCTTGCTGTTGGGCTTGAATTTGTTGCAATGTATTACTAATTGCCATCAATTGCATATTGCTTGCTTGCATCAATTTTATACTCATAGCCGCCGATGTTGTCGAGGATGATAAGCTATTAATAAGCTGCTGTAAGTTATTGAAACTTGTGCCTGCTGATAAATTAAAACTATTTAATAATCCAGTAACAGAGTTATTCACCTGTATCACTGCATTACCTGGATTTTGCTGAAAGTTATTTAAGTTTTTTAACGCCTGCAATTGCTGTTGTACACTCTGTGCAGTATTAATTGCTGAAATCATTCCCTGTATTGTTGTTAGTGAGTCAATACGTGTAACCATTTCTTTTTGCAAGTCAGCAGGATTGCTTGTTATTTCTACAGGGATGCTATAACAATTTATAGCAACTAACATAATTAATAAAAACTTTTTCATTTCTTACCTCATTTCTGTTTGTTTAGCATAAATATATGGCTTTAATACTAAATCAGCGGTAGTCAAAATATTAAACTTATAACCTGCACTAATTATGATTGTTGGAGGAATGTTTACACCTTTTTGTATGACTTGTAATCCTGCTTGTGACATTTGCGCACCAACTTGTGAGGCAATGGTCGCCCCCGCACTTAGTTGGTATGGGTTGGTTGCTTGATTACCTGTTGCCATAGTCATTCCTCCAAAAATCAACCCCATTAATGCAGATGTTCCAAATTTTTGCATCCAATGGTTGTCAACATCACCACTAAATCCACTCGCTCCTGATAAGTCAGTACCCGGCTGTCCACGTAATAAAAAATTAGTTCCATTGGGATAAATGACTCTATTCCACCCTGCCATAAGCCTATTTTGTCCATATGCAACTTCACTATTATACGTACCAATTAACCTTGAACCTTGAGGAATTAGTAGATACTTACCTGTAGTACTGTCATATACATTATTTCTAACTGTAGCAACTATCTCACCACTATTATCACTATTTAAACCAGTCACCATGGTTGCTGGTAAAAACGTTCCTGCAAAAATTGTATATGGACTTTTTTGTGCACTTAACTTGCTAGATATTTCACCAGTACCTATTGTTGTATTAGTGCCAGATATTGCATTAGCTGTATTATCTGCAGTATCCATACTATCAGACACCACAAGCATATGTGGTTTTTCATCCTGTACTGTTGGTTGTGATGTAAGTGCTTGCGTAGCTAATTGTTGTACTGATTGTGTAACTGGTGTCACCGCTATTTTAGGAGCAATGACACTTTGTGATTCAATTGATTCAACTGACTCAAGAGATTTTGCAACTTGTGCGCCACTTAAAATATTATTAACGGTAACATTTACAAATGTTCCATTTGGTAGCTCTGTTTTTGTAGTGGTTGTGTTAGCTTGTTTTTGTTCAGCACCATAACAATGTATCGTGTACCACAAACCACCCCCACCAACTAAAACAACGCTACCCATTATACTTAAAATCACACCTTTTTTAAGTAGAGTTTTTTGAATTTGATTCCTTAAAGTTTTAGTTTCCATTTTTAACCTCTATCATACTGTAACATTAGCCATTTCCAGAAATTAGGTTTCTGACCTTTGTAAATATCAACCCTAATTTGATTATCATTATCTACACTACCACTACTTATTGCAATTTTTGTAGGTAAATTATCAATCACAAAAAATGGTTTTCTATATCGTGGATTATTTAACTGAATCAATCTACCTTGTTCATCAAATGAATGTAGGACTGGCAATTCTGTGGCTTCAATATTATCAGATAGTTTTATATATGTAGATTTTCCGTCATTAAACACCTCTTCAGGCATTATCGAACTATCAACATCACCGCTCATGTAATACATCGTGTCTAACTGCTTACCTTTAAAATCTAATTTCAAGCCATCATCAATCACAGCCTCATTACCAATCTTTTTCTCTTCTATAAACACATATTTATTGGTTTTACTTTTTTTAACTGAAGATAGATAAAAATGATATTGAAAAGAATGACCCACTAAAATCACTAACATGCCTTGACTGACATCAGTTGCTTGTAACACAACATGTTGTATACCATTATTATCAACATAATTAATTTTAGCTTTTGCCGAATCACTCCATACTCCACCATATGTAAAAATATATCTTTGGAACACATCACCTCTTAATAATGATATATCACATAATTCTTGAGCAGTACACTCAATAATATTATTTTCATTTGAGGCATATAAATACATTATGTCATTTTTCATGTAACCGTTATTTGATTTAGGAGTAGCCATTGCTGATGTAGCTACCAGAAATGACACTATTGCTAAAAATATTTTATTTTTCATATAATTTCTTTTCTATTGATTTGCTGGGTTAAATCGTTGTTGTGTTGCAATGCCTGTCACAACAATTCCCAGTGGGTTATAGAGGTATGCAGGAGATCCACTAATGTTATCAGTTTGTTTAAATGTAATCAACGTTCTAAAATCTCCCACCTTTGCGCCATCTACTGTTTTTGTCCAGTCAACCTCCCACACACCAGTTGTATTTTCACCTGATAGCGTAGAGGATGCAACAATCAATTGTGCGCCATGTTTATTGTATGCCTCAATTAGTAATGGTTGTGGGTATTGGTTAAAATATTGCACATTTGTCATCCACTGCACCTTTAAAATATTGTATTGCCGTTGATTTCTATCCGTTGGAATAGAGTATAATGCTGTAACATATTCTACCATTTGATTAGAAATATATAGTTGATTACCAACTTTAAGTTTTGAATCTGGTAACCCAAGATACGTTAAACCACCAGTGCCATCTTCTTTAAACACTACTTTATCTACTTTTTTTGCCTCGCCTGCAACCTGTAGAGCAATCATGGTTATGCCAATTGAAGCAATTATTACTACAAACATTACGATGAAAGCAAAATTTCTTTGTTTTATATACTTGCCAATTAGGGACTTTACTTGCCCTTGATTAACAATATATTCATTTTGTAATAAATCAAATTCTGAGTGATTAACTTTTTTCATTTTCACCCCTAAAAGTAAAGCCCAATATTAGCTAAAAAATTACTTTGATTATAGTTAGATGGAGTAGGTTGTATAATAAGCCCCCTACCAATCCATTGAGCCGACACTGTAAGATGCGCACTAATGTCGTACCTTAGACCCAACCCCAGAACGTCCACAGTGGCACTCTGATTGCCAACCGATGCACTCATGGTGTCATATCCTAGCCCAATACGTGCAAACACGTTTAAGGGGGCATTGACGCCAAAGGGGATGTTAGGAATTATTGACACATCATATCCCTGACCAGATAAATTGTAATTACCCAACAATTGATTTGTCATTTGTGTACTAAAGAAGTTATTCGCACCAATCTGAAAACCAACATACTTGTTCATATTATAACCACCATCTAACCGCACCATCCATGATGATGAGGTTGTAGATAAGTAATTAATACTACTCACCCCACTACCTAAATCCGCATAAAATCCAGTATCTGGAACTTTTGCATTGGCTAATACTGGTATTAATATACAACTTATTAATAATTTTTTTATCATACACACAATAATTTCCCCTTATTTTATAGAGCGAACACTATACATTTGATGAATATCATCATAACTCACAATCTCTTGAATTTGTGTTACTTCACGACGATACCCATCAATAATATTACCGTTGTCATCTTGTCGTTTATATCGCACATTTTGAATTGAAATAATCGCATTGATGTTTTCTGCAATTTCTTGACGTGACACCTTGTTAATATCTGGATGTTGCAATATCATTCTCTCAATTCTACTTAACGCCTGATCAATATCTTTTGCATGCATGGTAAAACAGACACTTTTAATCTTAGCTAACTCAAGAGCTGTACTCGCCTCTTTACCACGCACCTCACCCACAACACAATTATCAGGGGTTAATCGCAACGTAACTTTCAATAGGTCATCCATATCAATTTGATTTGTGATTAATAATCTATCGACATTACCAACACTAATGTTTAAATCTTTACTATCCTCAATAACCACCCAGTTTTCATTAGGTTTATGTTTGCGCTTTTCATCAATATACGTATTTAAAAATGTGGTTTTACCACTATTTGTACTACCTGCAATAGCAACTGTGAATATATCACGTTTCTGCCAATCCCTAATTACTTCAACCTCTTCATCAACAAATAACCCTTGTTCAACATACTCCTCAAAAGTATACAAACGTGTAGAGTATTTACGTATATTGAATTTGCTACAATCAACACTAGCAGGTTGTTTAATGCCTGTAAATCTATATCCCAATATAGGAATAGCGCACTCCAAAATAGGACTCTTTTCGTGAGAAGGTTTTTTTGAATCCCCAGCCATATAACCAATGATACTATCAATTACTTGATTTGGTAATATCAATTTTTCAGTACCTCGTTTATTCATAGCCGTCTCCCAACAGCCATGTCTATATATCCATATAGCACCAAACCCCTTACTAAATTGACTTACTTTTATTTCGTTGATTGACTCATCTTCAATTAAATGCATAATCTCTTTTAATACTGACTTTAGCGCAGAATCCAAAATTTGATTCACTAAAATTCTCCAATTTAAAAGTTAAGTGCAAAACCCTCTGTAAATGTCGTTGTCCACCATCCAAAACCTGCAATAATCAAACCACACGCCAAAACCAACCAAAACAACCAAGTCAAAGCTTCTCCTTTAGCCTTACCGCTACCAAACAAAATTGCAGCGGAGACAAGTATACCAATGCCACCCCATTTTGCAGCAACTTTTAAAACTTGTTGCCCACTACCAATAGTTGTATCAAGTCCTGATAATCCTGTTGTATCCATTGCCCAACTTGTTATGTATAATGTATATAATCCAATAGCGTAACCAATTTTTTTAATAATTTGCATTTTTATTTCCATTTAAAATATTTTTATTTTGTGTTAAGTAATGGGGCTCATTACTGCCCCCAACCCCGCTAGGATTGTTTGACAAAGTAGATCATCTGTTATTGAGCATTCCATGTGACATTGTCAATAACAGTATAGTTTTGCGCAGTAACTGGCTGTGTAAATCCACCTGATGACATCCCAGTAAACCAACTAGATGCACCACCACCACACGCTACATTACCTGTTAATATAATATTACATACACCATTATTACACCCTGTACCTGATTGTGTAAACCACGACAACCATCTGTTATCTAATGCAGGAACTGTAGTGGGACTCAATGCAAAGAATGAGTTTGCACCACTTACAGTTGTTGGAATATTCGTTACTTCAAAAGGACCAAAATTATCAACAGGACATCCTAATTGATTAGTTGATTGCCCATCAAAAAATGTAGCATTCAACGTAACACCATCATTACCAACTTTTAACAAAAATCCACGTGACCATTTTTCTTGAACAGTCCAACATTTTTTATCATTACACTTCTGATATGGTTGACCTGTGTAATTTTCAACATAAGTTGCTAATGAATTTGGTATACCGTAGTTATTATATTGTACATATTGCGTAGCATTTATTGCCTGATTTGGTTGATACGTTGCTGGAATATTTACGGTACGTCTTGTTACAAATGGCACAAATGTTTGTGTAACCTCATCCCCACTATCGTATTTAAATGTATAAGCAATATTACCAAAGTTTGAATTAGGATCATTGGATGGTAATGATAGCATATATTTACATTTTGCTCCACTTGGAATGCTATTGTTATACTGCATACAATTAGTTGATCCAGCAAACCACTCAGGGTTTTGTCCATTTGGTACAAATGAACCACCTGCATTATTTGTAATTGTCATAATACCATTTTCAGGATTATCATTTACAACAATAAATGCTGAAACAAATGTACCACCAGTACCTGCAGACGTTATTTTAATGCCGTTATTTACTTTCATTGTTAGTTCTTGTGGAGTAGTAAAGTTATCCGATACCAATGTTAGTTTTGATGTTCCAGAGTTATTGTTGGACTTAACAACCATAGTGCAAGTACCATTAGCAGGAATTTTACCAACACATTGATTATCTATGATTGCATATGATGTACTATCATTTATTACATTAGATACATTTACAT
>CAITNS010000035.1 GCA_903893815.1 uncultured Bacteroidota bacterium | reverse complement strand
GAAACTAAGAGTACTAAGAATATGTGGTTTTGTTGTTTATTGTTTCTCGCTAAGACGCCAAGAGCGATAAGGATATGTGTTTTGTTGTTTATTGTTTCTCGCTAAGACGCCAAAAGCGATAAGGATATATATTTTGTTGTTTATTGTTTCTCGCTAAGACGCCAAGAGCGATAAGGATATGTGTTTTGTTGTTTATTGTTTCTTGCTAAGACCCCAAGAGCGCCAAGGATATGTATTTTGTAGTTTATTGTTTCTCGCTAAGACGCCGAGAGCGCTAAGTGAGCATTTTTATTTAGTTGGTCTAAAGATTATTGACTATCCTTACTATGCCATCTTTCACAAGGTTTACATTAAAATTAACTAACAATCCCAATTTTATATCGGTCAGTTTTAAATAGGTTAAAAGAGTTTTATGGTGCACAGGAAGTACATGTTCAATGGATTTTAGTTCAACAATAACCTTATCTTCAACAATTATGTCGGCACGAAATCCTATATCCAATTTAATATCATCATAATAAACATTAATCCCTTGTTGCTTTTTATAGTTAACCCCTCTTTTAGTTAATTCATAACATATAGCCATTTCATACACACTTTCTAATAATCCTGGTCCCAATTGAGAATGAACTTTGATAAAAACATCCACTAATATTTTTGACACTTCGTTTTCCGTCATCATGCACAAAATCTTTGCGTTCTCTGCGTCTCTGGGAGATACCTACAATTTTGAAAATTTTTCTAATAATTTCATCCCAAATTTCAAACTCTTTTCGGGATGAAATTGAGCACCAAAAATATTATCCTTATTCACCATACAGGTAAAATCAAATCCAAAATTACTCGTAGCTAAGGATTGTGACTCATCTATACATTTTACATAATACGAATGCACAAAATAAAAACGATGTTTAGATTCTAAAGCAATTAATGGATTTTGTTTTTGAACTTTAATATAGTTCCAACCCATGTGTGGTACTTTTAATTTTAATTCGGGATTTAAATTAAATTTTAAAGTATCAGCCTCTATCCATCCTAAACCTTTTTTCACACCCTCTTCACTACTTTTAGTAAGAAGCTGCATTCCTAAACAAATACCTAATACAGGTACTTTTTCGATTAAAGCCTTTTGATTTAAGGTTTGTGTTAAACCCGAATTTTCGAGATTTGAAATACCTGCATCAAAAGCACCAACACCAGGTAAAAGAATTCGTGTAGCTTTAGCAATGATGTTTTCATCACTTGAAACAACCACTTCTTTTACCCCAATTTTTTTAAACATATTATGTACCGAGCCCAAATTGCCTATACCATAATCAACAATTACTAACACGCTTTACTCTCCTTTCTCAATACTACTTTTGGTAAAGTAACTTTAAAATTTTGTCCTATACTTTCAATCACAAAAGCACAAACGGTATCATCATTATTTATTTCTAATACTTGCACAACTAATCCTTTTAGTGGGCCTTGAAAAACATGTAAAGTATCGCCAGATTTAAACGTGTCTGAAATTAAATTAATCTCATAACCGTGTTCTTCAATACTTTTTAAAATATCAATTTCAGATTCTCTAATGATGGCTTCTTTACCATTATATCTTACAAACGATACAACGCCTTGTGTTTGTAAAATCAACTCTTTTTTTTGTTCAGATGATTGCACAAACACATAACCCGAAATGAGTGGTGTGATGACCCATTTTTTTCGATCGCTCCATTGACTTAATGTTTTTTTAAGGGGAACGTATGCTTCAATACCTTTCTCAACAAGTTTTGCATGTATTTTTTTTTCTTGTCTCGAAGAAACATATATAGCATTCCATGTATTCATTTTTCACAGCTTCGCCTCCTCAGTCACAATGAACTAAGTGAAACCCTTAAAATAACTTTTCAACTTCACTAAATCAGCCAATACAAGCTAATTCTTTAAACCATCCAATGTTTATATACTCCAAAGTAATAATGGTTTTGCGCCTAAATCTTTCAACTTACTTTCGTCAAATTCCTCTGGTAAATAAACAATATGTCGTATTTTTTTATTAATCTTTTTCTCAGCCTTTTCAATCTGCTCTAGCAAAAATGCTCTATTGAGATTTTTTCCTACTAAAATTAAATCGATGATGTCTGAATTTTGACCACTGGCCAACTGCCCAGTAAGGTAAACTTGTTCCAAATTTCCAACGCGTTGCAAAATATAATCCATCACATATTCCACACCAACCATTTTCAGAATAATGCGATTAATATCTTTAAATAAAGGGTGGTTAATATTTGCTTTGAAGATTTTTTTATTTCCTTCCGAAAAAGAGTTTAAAAAGCCTGCTTTTTCAAACTTATTCAGCTCTAGTCGAATGCCATTAGTGGATTCTCCAAATTCTTCTTCTAAATTTCTGAGATAAGCAGTTGTGTCACTATTCAAAAAAAATTTGATGAGTAGTTTAATGCGAGTTTTAGATGATATGAGTGTTTCAATCATTATTGAGTAACAAATTTACTCGTTTTTAAAACTAAAGCAAGGAATTATGTAATTATTTTAGATTAAACCAAGTTACTGTTTTTTGCAGACCCTCAATCACCAAAACCACAGGCTCATAGGAAATAAGTTGGCTAGCTAAACTAATATTAGCGTAACTATCTTTTATCTCACCTTTTCTTTCGGGATGATAAACAGCAGGAATTTGCGACTTATTTAACAAATGAGTAATGTTTTTGTAAATCTCATTAACCGATATGGTTCCTCCACAAGCAATATTCATGACTGAACTAGAAGGCAGGTTTTTACTATGAATAGCTAACAAATTAGCTTTCACTACATTTGCCACATAAGTGAAATCACGAGTATTTTCTCCAGTGCCGTAAATCGTGGGCGACTCGTCTTTTAGTAACGAAGCAATAAATTTAGGAATAACTGCCGCATAAGCGCCATTTGGATTTTGACGCTCCCCAAATACATTAAAATATCTAAATCCTACGGTTTGCATGTCATACAAGGCCGAAAAAACTGTAGCGTATTTTTCGTTAGTATATTTAGTAACAGCGTATGGAGATAGTAAATTACCAGTTTTTGATTCAGTTTTCGGAAATGTAGAATCGTCGCCATAAACCGAAGATGATGAAGCGTAGATAAATTTAGTAACTCCTCTTAAATTAGCTGCCTGAAGCATATTAACAAAACCATTGACGTTTACTTCATTTGTAGCCATAGGGTTTTCAATACTTCTTGGGACAGAGCCGAGAGCGGCATGATGCAAAACAATATTTATCCCCTCACAAGCCGAAAAACAGGTATCATAATCTACTATGGAACCTTTTATAAAACGAAAATTAGTTTTGCCAATTAGAGGCTCTATATTTTTTTCGAAACCATTAGATAAGTCATCTAACACAACTACTTCCTTTGCTTCCGCATTCACAAAAAATTCGGCTAAATGCGAACCTATAAACCCAGCGCCACCTGTAATTAATATTTTTAAATCTCTTAAGTTATATTCCATTAGAGCAATTTATGATTTCTTTGAATAACCATAGCCGTAGCCATAACCGTATCCGTAACCATAACCATATCTCGAATAATAATAACGGCTCTTTTTACGCTTGACACCATTTAACACCAAATACACATGTGGTATAGAATTATCATTGACTAGTTTTTGGAATTGATTTAAGACTGATTTCGTAGCAAATTTAGCATTCAACACAAATAAATTAATATCCGAATACTGCATCAAATAACTGGCGTCAGCTAATAAGCCTAAAGGTGGTGTATCAATTAATACATAATCAAAATTAGCTTTGGCATAATCGATTAACTCTTTTAGTTTTTCTGAAAGCACCAAATCAGAAGGATTGGGAGGAATAGGACCTGATAAAATAGCATATAAATTATTAATCAAAGTAGGCTTTACTATTTCATCTAAGGTATTTTGTCCTACCATAAAGGTACTGATACCAACATCCGCGTTCATTTCTAAAGCTTTTTGGATACGTGGTTTATGTAAATCTAACTCCAATAACACCACTTTTTTTCCACTTTTTGCTAAAATGACCCCAATATTAATCGTCGTAAAAGTCTTTCCTTCACCAGGCGCATTAGAGGTGAGTAACATGGTTTTTTTATCGGAATTTAAAATCACATACTGCAAATTGGTGCGCAAAGCACGAAATGCTTCGGCGATAAAAGAGGAAGGGCTTTCCTCCACAATAAATCCTAAATTAGATACACCTTTTTGAAAAGGTAAATCACCAATCACAGGCAAACTCGTATTTTCTTTTAGCTCTTCCACAGTTTGTATGGTGGAGAAAAATAATACCCTTAGTATAATAACCAACAAAGCTATCGCTAAACCAATAGCTGAGAAAGTAGACAATATTTTCTTTTTGTCAGTACTGATAACTCCCTGACTCCTCGGACTATCAATGACCTTAATCTCAGGCACAATAGAGGCTCTAGCAATTTTGGTATTAGCACGTTGTTGTAATAAGAAATTATAAAGTTCTTCGTTTACAGCCACTTTACGAGAAATATTTAACATCTCACGCTGTTTTGGTGGAATGGCTTTGATATCTGTGATGTAAGAGGCAATTTCGTTATTCACATTTTCAACAATTCTGTAAGTGGCATTCCTTGCATTATTTAAATACATCAACATGTTTTGTCTTAACTTCTTAATTTTTTGTCTGATCTCAATCACATTGGGATTAATCTCCTTTGAAAAGCTTAATTGATTATTCACATCCAATTGCATTTTGTATAATTGCTGAACGGATTCTTTCATAAATTGATCATCGCCCACTAAAAAAACATTGGGTGGTAAAAACTCTGGGTCTTTATCTTCAATAATGTACTTTTCCAAATCATTAATGGCATCAATTTTCAATTTAAGAGATGATTTTTCTCCATCATATTTCGCTAACTTATTAAAAAAATCTTCTTTCTCCCAATCCAAATCTAAAATATTATATTGCTGTTTAAAGGTTTGCATGGTATCTTCAATATCATTTAAAGACAAACTCACATCACTCAATTGCTTTTCAATATAATTAATGGTTCTTTCGTTAATATCAAACTTAGAATTTAATGATTTATTGATATATACCTTAGACAAAGTATCCAAAATTAATATCGCTCTCTCAGGAATAATATCATCAATGGTTAGTACCAATACGTTTGTATATTCAGGATTCTCAACTTTTAGCACACTTCTAAATTGACTTACCAAATTATTCATTTCGTGTACCACAAACTGATAATTTAGTTTAGAAAACTGTTCAGTAAAATTTCTTGAAAAATTAAATTCTCTACTGATAGTAACATTAAATTCAAGGTCTACCAAGGCTTCATTAAATTTTCCAACCTTAACTAATTCATTATTATTACTAATATATCGTAATTCATATTCATTAAAATTTAAAATTTTAAATGAGAAAGGCTGTTCAAATAATTTTGGATTAATCGAATTTATAGAGACCCTAAAAGGCGAACCAGAAAATTGTTCAGTTGTTCTTACCCTACCTACAATATAATATGAAACCTGCAATTGATCTTTCAATTTATCAACGGTCTCTTTCATAATATCATAAGAAGTAATAATTCTAATTTCGTTAGAATTATCTACGTAAGACATAGAAGCACTATAAAAATTATTATCCGTTATGACACTGGATTTATAGTAGGTGTCGTTAGATTTTAATAATTCAATAGATGCCTGATAAACATTCTCAATTTTGTATGAATAAAAATAGCCTATTAAATAAAAAATAGGCATAATGATTAAAGGGATGTACCAATTTTTAGAGATGATTCTCCAAATGAGTTTAAAGTCATTAATCTGAATTGGCGAATTGTTCTTTTTTTGCTCCACAAACGATTTTTAATTCACACAAATATAACAATTTGGCATGATTTTTAATCAAGATTGTGAATACAAATATATTTTGTACATTTACATTATTATTTTAACAAGAAATGAATACTAAATTTTTATCCATATTAGTCTTAACCATAGGCATTTCAACATTTTGTTTAGCGGGTCCTCCTCCAAGCCCAAATAATGGAGGGGCTCCAGGTTGTTGGCCACCTCCTTGTATTCCAATTGATGGAGGAATTTCCTTGTTAATAGCGGCAGGAGCTATTTACGGAGGTAGAAAACTTTATAAAACAAAAAAAGAAGAGAACTTATTATAAGCCTCAACCCCCCGCCAACTAGCGAGGGGTTTTTTCGTATGTTACAAAAGCTTAAACAAAATAAATTTCAATACTTTATTATTAAAGCGACGCTATTGTATGGAAGTTGCTACTTTTTGTATGAATTTATTTTGAAACGCCTCACCAAAGGAGATCAACTTTTTGTAAGACAAATCATTAATCTTTGTACATGGATTTTTGATATAATGGGCTATAAAACATTTGCTAGTAAAGAGGTAAACGATTTTCAGGTGTTTGGCATTGATGGCTCCAATGGAGTTTGGATTGGTGGACCTTGTAATGGAATTACACTCATGTTTTTGTTTGCTATTTTTGTAATTGCCTATCCTGGAAATGTTAAAAATAAATTATGGTATGTGTCATTGGGAATACTAATTGTGCATACCATCAATATTATTCGAATTATTGCTTTAGCCCTGATAGCAAAATACGATTATACTTATTTAGATTTCAATCACACATACACATTTACATTTTTAGCATATAGTGCTGTTTTTGGATTATGGATGATTTGGGTAAATAAACTTTCAAATATCAATAAACCGTTTGAGAACTAGCTTTAAGTACATACTATTTATATCAATTTTTGCAGCTTTAGGATTTAGCAGAGAGTTTGTTTTTGTAAACTTAAATAACAGATTGTACTCTTTGTTTTATAAGCATAACGACTATATACTTCCCAATAGTTTATCTTTTTTCAATCAATTTGATTACGATACCCTCTACTATATCAAATACCCTTTAACTGTATTATATTTTTTAGCGTATTTTTTTACGAGTTATTTTACAATTAAACAGTTAAATAGTCATAAAAAAATTGCTCAATCTGCTATATATATTTATCTAATATTACTAGCTTTGGCAAGTATTTCGATGTTATATAATTATTTTGTAAACGAAAAATTTGATGGCGATGAATATACTTTTAGCCGATGGTTAATGGGTATTGCTCAATCTCCACTAGTTGCATTTTTTATGTTAGCTTCGAGTAAACTATATAACAAATTTCAAACAGAACAATAACTACACTCCTATGAAAAAAGACACCATCATTTTTAAATTAATTAAGGAAGAAAAAGACCGTCAAACTCGCGGTATTGAATTAATTGCTAGCGAAAACTACGTAAGCGATCAGGTAATGAAAGCTATGGGAAGTGTTTTAACAAATAAATACGCCGAAGGCTTGCCATCAAAACGTTATTATGGTGGCTGCGAAGTAGTAGATAAAGTTGAACAATTAGCAATTGATAGAGCTAAAGAATTATTTGGTGCAGCATGGGTAAATGTTCAGCCTCACTCTGGCGCTCAAGCAAACGCCGCAGTAATGCTAGCTTGCTTAAAACCAGGCGATACTATTTTAGGATTTGATTTATCGCACGGCGGACATTTAACACACGGATCACCTGTAAATTTTTCAGGTAAATTATACCGTGCTACTTTTTATGGAGTTGATGAAAAAACAGGTTTAGTAAATTATGATAAAGTAGAAGCTTCTGCTAAAAAAGAAAAACCAAAAATGATTATTTGTGGTGCTTCTGCCTATTCTCGCGATTGGGATTACGTGCGTTTACGTAAAATAGCCGATAGCGTTGGTGCTTTATTATTAGCCGATATTTCTCATCCATCTGGATTAATTGCTAAAGGTATTTTAAATGATCCATTACCACATTGCCATATCGTAACAACTACAACTCACAAAACGTTACGTGGGCCAAGAGGTGGTATGATTATGATGGGTAAAGATTTCGAAAATCCAATGGGAGAAAAAACGCCTAAAGGAGAATTAAAAATGATGAGTACTTGTTTAGATATGGGAGTTTTTCCTGGAACTCAAGGCGGACCATTAGAACACGTGATTGCTGCTAAAGCTATAGCTTATGGAGAGTGTTTAAGCGATGAATATATGTTGTACTGCGTGCAGGTTATTAAAAATGCACAGACAATGGCTAATGCTTTAGTGGCAAAAGGCTATAAAATTATTTCAGGAGGAACAGATAACCACTGTATGTTAATTGATTTACGTAGTAAAGGCTTAACCGGTAAAGAAGCAGAAAAAGCGTTAGGTGAAGCAGATATTACGGTCAATAAAAACATGGTTCCTTTTGATGACAAATCTCCATTTGTAACTTCTGGTATTCGTATTGGAACTCCTGCCATAACAAGTCGTGGCTTAAAAGAAAAAGATTGCTTAAAGGTAGTAGACTTTATTGATGGTGCTTTAAAAAATAAAGACAACCCAAAAGAATTAGCTAAATTGAAATCTAAGATTAATACAATGATGAGTAAATATCCTTTGTTTAAGGATTAATTATTGAGTTTTATTGGAACGCGGATGACGCGAATTAAAAAGATTTACCCTGATTAAGGTAATGGTGCCAAAAATAGTTGGTGTTTTTGATAAAAATAATTGTTATACTAGTCCCGTAAGTCAGAAGAGTAAATTAGCTCTGCTGGAGAGCAACTAATCAGCAATATGATTTACCACGAAAAATGAAAAGCCTT
>CAITNS010000034.1 GCA_903893815.1 uncultured Bacteroidota bacterium | reverse complement strand
GGAATGGGCGCATTTTTATTCGGTAAGGGAAGATAGTCCAAGCGAAATAAAGGCTTTAATTGAAACCTATTTAGAAAACAACCCCGAATGTCCGATTGTAATTATTGACGGAATTTTAGACCTCTGCTTAGATTATAATAGTGAAGTCGAGAGCCGCCAATTAATTAATTGGTTTAAGAAACTTACAAAGGTTTACAATTGCTTATTTATTGGCGTATTACACCAAGGAAAAGGCGTAGGCAATCAAACGTTGGGACATTTAGGGTCAAATTGTGATAGGTGGGCAAGTTCTACTTTAGAAGTAGTAAAAGACAAAGACAAAAAAACATTTACATTACAACCAAGATTTTTACGCAGTTCGGAAGATTTTGACCCCATTGTATTAATGAATTACGACAACCAATGGCAGCAAATAGATAGCGTTAAAATGCCCGAAAATGAAGGCAATAAATCAAACCCAATGGATTTTAGTGAAATGACCCATAAAAAGATGATTTTGCAAACACTGGCAATTGAAAAACCCTATAAAGATTTAATTGCGGACATAATGGAATTAACGGCTAAGGGAACAAATTATGCAAAGAAAATTTGCAAGGTATGGATAGAAAAAAACTTAATTGTAAAAAACACAAAAAATTTATATGTCAAGACTTTTTAAAAAATTTTTAGTTGAAATGCTAAAAAGCGGACTTATTACAATGGTAAAAATAAATAATCAAATAAGGTTTAAATACAACGACACAATTTTAACCAAAGAAGATATTGAGTTTCTAATGTTGGCGTATAAAAAAACCGGTCTTAAAAAAGACCGGCTTAGACAAAAACAAGATAACCCTATTACCTCGTTTCATTCACTTACAAAGCGAAAATAATGCAAATACTTTATACGGCAATAGTTTTTTTTGAGCCTGAATTAAACATTCCGCCACGCAAATACCGAAAAATAACAAATTTGGATAGTTTTGCCCTTTTTAGCCGCAAAGCCGGTGCGAAGTACATAAACGTCTATGAAAGGAAAACGAGGCAATTTTACTGCCGATTATGGCTAAATAACGATATTTAACACCCCCAACGTCCCCCCAATACAATAAACCGGTTTAAAACCCGGTTTTTTTGTGCCTATACATCAATAAAACAAAGGTTTTTATATTAAAGGTGTAAGGAATGAAGTAAACCGGTTTAAGTGGTTTAAAAAGGGTGGTTTAAATTTTATCTTTACGCCTACGAGCGTAAAGATATAAATTTTTAAACTAAAAGTTTAACCAACCGCCACATTTTTTAAAAAATAATTTTTTTTTAAGAAAAAACCTTAAATTTGTAAAATGACAGCTACAAAATGGATAGGTGTAATATTGGGAGCGGGTGCGGTTTATTGGATATACAATAAATTCAAATTCGCCGATAGTTTATCTTATGTGCCTACCGGATTGAAAGTAGGCGGAAGCATTTTAAACCCTGAAATAATTTTAGGAGTTAAAATTTATAACCCTTCAAATGTTAGTACAACATTTTCAAATTTAAATTCGGAATTGTTTTTAGAAAACGGACAAAAGGTCGCTGATGT
Source organism: uncultured Bacteroidota bacterium (assembly GCA_903893815.1). Lineage (GTDB taxonomy): Bacteria > Bacteroidota > Bacteroidia > B-17B0 > Aurantibacillaceae > UBA4416. The sequence continues at coordinate 10,832 of CAITNS010000034.1, read as the reverse complement.
GTATTATAATCAAAAACTTGATATACCGGCAAAAAGTTCGGTTAATATTTTACTTACTGCAAATACAACCTTTAGCAATTTGGCTACTTCGGTGGCTGAGTTAATAAAATCAAAAAAGGCAAACTTTAAAATTAAAGGTATTGCCAGTATTGATAGTGTCCCATTACCTTTTACAATTGATTATAAATTCTTTGGTTAGTAAAAATATCATATTGCAAAAATTAAGTCCTTTCCAAAACTTTAAAAAAGTTTTAGTTAGTGACCAAAGTACAAAAGATATTGTTAATGGTATTATTGATACCGAATACCAATATCGCAAAGAGTATGATAAAATTAGTAGATATTTTTTAGGAAATGATGTAAGAGAAACGGCAAAAAATGTTTGGGAATTTTTAAAAAACAACGTTCCATATTTTATTGAGAGTGGCAACCGGCAAACACTTCGTTCCCCGTCAGCTATCTTGTCAATGCCAATGGGTGCAGATTGCAAAAGTTATAGTTTATTTACGGCGGGAATTTTCCAAAGTTTAAACTTCAAAGGAGATTTAAAAGTTCCGGTTGCATTTAGGTTTGCGAGTTATAAAAATAATTCAAAAGAGCCGGGACACGTTTTTGTTGTTTTATATCCGGGTACAAAAAAGGAAATTTGGGTAGACCCGGTTTTAGATAGATTTGACGACAGAAGTAAAATACCAACTTTTTATAAAGATAAAAAAATAAAAATGAGCTTAGTACAAATGTCAGGTGTAGAATACACCGCAGAACAAAAGCAAAATCAAATGGTTGCTTACCGAAATAAATTGGTAAACGATAGGGATAGGCTTTTAATTTCGGGTGTAATAAAGCCGGGAAGTTCTAAGGAATTAGAATATAAGGTTGCAATTAATAAAGTTACAAGAGCGTTACAAGATATGCCACAAATAAGCGGCTTTTTTGATAGTGTTACTAAATTGGTAACAAAAGGAACTGATGTAGCTTCAAAAGCTTCCGATTTGGCTAACCCGGTAAAATTAGGTTTTGATGCAGTTGCTACATTAATTAATTTGTTTGCAAATAAACCAAACCCAAATGACTGGCAAGGTTGGGACGCAAGTGATGTGAGAATTAGAGCGCCAAAAGGAACAAACGCTTTAAATTGGGTTATTAACGACGGGGATAGTGTGCAAAATGAGGCTTTAAATATTGTTCGATATATTCAAGCAAACGGAACGGGTAATATTTTAGGTAATTCAACGTGGTTTAATAGAACAATAACCATTGATGATATAGCCGACAAATTAATTCGTGGCGGTTTTCCACAAGAGGCGCAACAATTAGTTGCACAAAGTAAAGGAGTTGTAAAAAAAGATGATATTTTAAACCCACCAACAAAACAAGCCGGTATGAATATTGCCCTAACTTTAGGTTTGGCGGCGGGGGCTTTTTTATTAGTTAAACAATTTGCAAAAAAATAATTTTATGACCGCAGCACAAAAATCAGCAAAAGAAAAATTTAAAAAGGCTATTGCTATTCGTTCAAAAACGGGTGTAAGTCTAAAAGAGGCATTTGCGCAAGTTTACGGAAAGAAAAAAGTAGGCGCAGTAAAAAAGAAAAAAGCCGCTCCTAAAAAAGCTGCTAAAAAAGTAGTACAAAAATCAAAACCAAGATACTCAGCAAAAGAACATAAACATTGGGGTATTATTCCGGAGCATAAACGTAGGGTTAATGGGGTTACTAAAAAGAAAAAAATTAGTGAACAATCTATTTTAAACAAAATTCACAAGGTTAAAAATAATGTTAATGAATTAGATGAGTTGCAACATAAACACATGATTGGTAGAATGATAAAATCAACTAAATTTTATATATAATGGAAAATATTGTAATAGGAGCTAAATATTTAAATGCTTATTTTGTTGAATATCCTTATGGACATTCAATTAATTTTTTTGCTACTTCACCAGTAGCATTAGTAGAAGGATTAAAAAATATTAAATATGGTTATCAGCCAAAAATATATGAATTGATAACACATTTAAAAAGTCCTAAATTTAAAGTACTTACTAAAAAAGAAATAGAAACAATTAAACAACAGTATAAATAAAATTCTTCACAATAATTTAAAAACAAAAAAAATGCGTAGAAAATCACACAAAAGAAAAGCCGCTCCACGCCGCAGACGTAAAATGTCAGGCATTGGCGCAGTTGGTTCAATGGCTATGAACGTAGTTTACACAATTGCCGGTGGCGTTGCCGCCCAAGCAGTTACAAAGTATCTTCCAGATACTTTAGATGCAAAAATTAAAGCTGCCGTTCCTTTGGCTGTTGGTCTATTTTTACCAAAAGTATTAAAAGGTAATGTTGGTCAAGGTTTAGCAAATGGCATGATTGCCGTTGGTGGTATTAAACTTGTTCAATCGTTTGGAGTATTAAACGGAATTGGTGCGTTGTCTTATGGCGACTATTCAACACCAATGATTGCTGCTACATACAATCGTGATGGACTTGTTGACCAAAGCTACATGACACCAAGTATTGCCGGTTTAGACGAGGCGGGTTGTTAATTAATTCATTCATTTACACCTTTATTAATTAAAAATTAAAATTAAAAAATATGGCAACTCAAATGGGCGCCCGTATGACGTTTGAAAATAGCAAAGCGTTAGTACGTTCTTTAGGTTACAGCGTTGAACACGCAAAAATTACTCAATCTTATTTAAGAAGTGAAGTAGCTTTAAGCACATCAAGTGCGAATTATCACATTCCGGTTTTAGTTAACGACACCCAAAATGGAGCTGTTAGAATTAACGAACGCCGCTTAAATTTACAAGACATTTTTGTTACAACAGAATGGGCTGTTTTATTTGGCGTAGGTACTGCAAGTGATACCAAGGCAAAATTATATTCATATCCTAACCAAACTGCGTTTACCTCAACAAGTGATGATGATTTATGGAGTTTGTATAATGGTTATTTAAACTTAACAATTAACAATGATTTAGTTGTTCCGTCTTTTGACGTATTCCGTAGTTACTATGTGCCACAAACACAACAAAATAGTAACTTCAATAGTGCAACTGCTACATCACCGGCTCAATTTACAATTGACCAATTTGAAGCGGCTCAAGACGCTTTTTATCCAATTGAACCAGGTATTGTTATGAATGGTGCTGCAAATATTAATTTCCAATTAACTTGCGGTGGCGCTCCGGCTTCAGTTACTACAAATAGTTTTATTTGCGTAATTCAACGTGGATTGCTCCTACAAAACGTAACTACGGTAAAATAATATTTTACAATATAGTTTGGCTAACTATAAAAGCTACTCAGGTGGGGGAGTAAATGCCCCACCCTATTTTATTATTATTAAAAAAATTGTATGAGAATAAAACGTTTTCAAGGGGTTGAAATCCCGGTGCCAAACGGAAGTACGCTTACAAAGTTCTTTTTTGCCGACCAACCTCAGCTACGGAACGCACATATTGAAGCGATACAATTTTACAATATTAACGCTACACCTTATTCAATTTTAAGTGGTAGTGCGAGTGTAACAGATGCGGACGCAAGTAAATCTTATTTAACGCTTTACCAAGGCGATTTACAATTGATTTACCAATTACCAATTGTTGCAATTAGTAATATTGTAAAAAGTACGGGCGCTTATGTGTTTGACTTACCGGGAATGAACGACCAAGATATTAGTTGGACTAAATCTTACGTTAGTTTACCAACTGCGTTGGCTACTACAAATGTGGCTTACTCTTTTGGTATTTATTATTATATGTAAAATCTTATTTGTTATGGCAGCTTTTAGACCTGAAATTTTCACAATAGACGAAGTATTAAATTTTTACGATACGGCAGACGGCAACGATTATAAAATCTTTGCCGGTGTCAATCCTACCGCTCAATATCTGCGATATAATTTTAGCGGGGAAAAAGAGATAGGACGTCAAGAACTTCAAATGGCTTTAACGCAACTTCGTAACAATGTAGAAAATTACAATCCATACCTAATACAAGTTATTAGTGAGGAAAAAATAAGTAAGGGTAGGAAAAAAGAGCCTATCCTTACTTCTATTTCGTTTCAGTTAAACAGACCTCAATCATATATGCCCATGCAACAAATGGCGGGTGTTGGAAGTCCAAGGACTGAAATGTTATTAGAAAAATTGATAGAGCAAAACTCTTTAATGCAATCAAGACTTTCAGCGCTTGAAAGTATTGGCGAAATGGAAGAAGAAGAAGACGAGCCGCAAAGCCCCATTAACGCAATGTTAAGCAATCCGGAATTACAACAAACACTTGTTGCCGGTGTAATGGGTCTTTTATCGGGCTTATTTACAAAAAGTGGTGTACCTACTGGCATTGCCGGAATAGAAAACGAAAATGAGGCAATTACAATTTTAAATAGTTTAATGAGTAAGGGTGTAACAATTGACCATTTAAGAAAATTAAACGAAATGAACTCAATGAAATTACAATCACTTTTAATGATGTTATAAAATGGCGGTAAAGGATAAAATAATGTCAGCAAGTACGGAAAAAATAGTTACATATACTATTGGAGCCGGTATAACTTATTTTTTAATTGTTAAGCCTTTATTGGTAAAATTTGGAATAATTAAAAGTGAGGCAGAAATTAAAGCAGAAAAAGAACGAGATGCAAACGTTGATACATATATAGATGAAGTTTTAAGAAGACAATCCCCAACAAAAACTTTGGGTGAATGGACAATTATAGGAAATCAAATTTATGAATTTTTAAGATATTCAGGAGCAAGTGATAACAAAGAGGGTGCAATGGTGCAAGTTATGAGAGTAAAAAATGATGCAGATTTGGCAACATTAATAAAAGCATTTGGAACAAGACAAGAGTATTTTTTGGGAATAGCTTACGGGGGTTTGCAAGGGTTAGTATCTTTTATTAATTCAAATTTAAGTGCTTCACAAAAGGCAACTATAAACGATAACTTTTTAAGAAAAGGAATAAAATTTAGATTTTAAAATATTAATATGAAAAATAAAGGACTTTCATTATTGTTATTATTATTAGGCGGTGCTGCTGTTTATTATGTAATAAAAAATAAAAAGAAAAAGTTAAAAGGTAGTGTAATTGTAGATCCATTGGGACCCGGACAATTTCCCGACCCAAGCGGTAATTTTCACGAGGACTATCCTGAATATCCAATGGTACCTCATAGCGCAACTACGGAGCAACTTGCAACTCAATTAAGAAGTCAAATGCAACCAAGCACAAGTATTTTACAACAAATACAAAATATGAAGCCAGTGGAAGCAATTACATATCAAAGATTATATAAACCGGATATTGACGCAGAGCAACAAAAAGATGCTTACCAAACAATGTATGCCAATATAGGCGGTCAAAAAATGGGCGTACCTTATTGCGTTTAATTCATTCCTTACACCTTTAAAAATAATACAATGAGTAATTTTGAAATAAAAGCCGGTTTGATAAAATATGACGTTAGTTTCATAACGTATGATGTAAACGGGTTTATTACAACCGATTGCAATTCTATTTTATTAATTAATTACGGAACTAATGCCGTACAAATTGAAAGCGTTGTTTTGCAACAAAACCAAAGTTTAAATATAGAAGGTAATGCGGGTGAATTTTTACAAACACGTTTACTTGCTACTTTTGTAAACTCAGGCGGTACAAATAATTTAGTTTCAGTTAAGAAAAACTATATAATCAATGCCTAGTATAGATTTATCAATATTAAACCAAAAGGCGACCCCGGCTTTTTTTGCTGATACGTTAGCAAATAGACCCGCCCCGTCTTTTGTTGGAAGGGTTTTTATTTCAACCGATACTTATGATTTATATCGTGATACGGGTACGGCATGGGTTTTATTAAGTCCAAGTTCTACCGGTACAATTGGCGGTAGTGGTACTACCGATACTATCCCATTATTTAGTTCAAGTTCAAGTATAACAAATAGTGTTATAACACAACAAACTGGAGCGCAAAGTATTACAATAGGAAGTTTAGCAACACCTTTTAATGTTGTTGGATATGGTAATTATTATGGTACTAAATTTATCATTAATGGTGGTTTAAATAGTCAAATATTAGTTGCAGACGGCACAACCATTACCGCCGGAACGGGTATAACAATTTCAGGTGGTCAAATTAGCGCAAGTGGTGGCGGTGGTGTAACCGGTAGCGGCTCAGTTGGTCAAGTATCGTATTGGAGCGGTGCAAGTTCAATAACCGGTACAAATAATTTATTTTGGGACACTGCAAATAATAGATTGGGAGTTAATACAAATACACCAACATCAAGTTTTGATGTGCATAGTAATAATTCAACAAATGTTGTAAGCCAATTAAACCAATTAAGCACCGGTTTTGATAGTTTATTGGCTTTTCAAGACAATAGCATTGGAAAATGGCGTATAGGTAACTATTATAATTCTGGCAACCATAGTTTTGGTATTTATGACGTTTTATATAGTCAAGAAAGATTTAGTATTCAAAATGGCGGTTCAACATTTGTGGGTCCTCAAACAACTACAAGCGGATTATTTACTGTTAATAGTGCTACAAGTGACAATCACATTGTTGTGATAGGTGCTAATGCTCCGTCAATAAGAGTTGGTACATCGGGAAGCGCTCCTACTTATTCATTTGGAATTGGTTTAGCTACTACTTCAAATAATTTTATACAAGGTACAACCGGTGGGGAATTTTGTTTATTTAATAGAAGTTCAGTAGGCGGACCAATAGTATTTGGAATTTATAATAATATGTCAGGTTTTGTTGATGAAGTAATGAGAATGAAAAAAACTTTTACTAATAATATTATGAATATTACAAACATACCTACATCAAGCGCCGGTTTAGTTACCGGGGATATTTATAGCAGTGCGGGAGTTTTAATGATAGTTTAATTTAACCTTAAAATAAAAAACAATGGACACAAAACAAGCCCTTAGCGTTATTAAGCAAATTTTAGACGCAGCCTCAAAAGGTGGAATATTTGAAAACATGGACGCAAGTTTTTTAGCGGCTCAAAGTTTCAACCACATTACACGAGAATTAATCAAAGAGGAAAAACCGGAAAATGATGCAAATGGAGTTATTAATTAGTATATTTAGCTTTGTTGCTATTGGTAGCGGTTTCTATTTTACAACAAAGAGCCGCTTAGATAAAATTGAAAAAGATTTAGCAAGGCACAATAATACTAATACTGAAATATTAGACCGGTTGGCACGAATTGAAACAAAATTAGATTTCTTCACACAAAAATAATTTTATGTTTAAAAATTGGAAAACAAGTTTATTTGGAATAGGCGCTTTTATTACCGGTGTAGCAACGATTATAAAAGGGGACGTTCAAGGTGGTATAACGGCAATTTTAACCGGTTTAGGTTTAATCGCTGCAAAAGATAGTGATGTAAATTTAAACGGGCGTAAATAATGACGCAGAATAAAAAATATATTGTTGCGTTAGGCGTTGCAATAGCAATTTATATTATTATGGATAGTAAGAAAAATTTGGGTAAAATAACTTATTTAGATATTCAAGACCAACTTTTTAAATTATTAGTAAATTTTGAAGGCTTTACACCCGTTGCAAAATGGGATAAGGCGCAATATTCAATTGGTTATGGCGAAGGTTGGAATTGGGATAAAAATAGAAAAGTACAAGCCGGGGACACAATAGACAGAGAAACTGCGAAAAGGTGGCTTTTAAAATCAATGGAAAAGTATTTTAATTATGTCAATGGTAGCGTAAAAGTTCCCGTAAATGCTAATCAAATGGCTGCAATGACTTCTTTGACTTATAATATTGGTCCGGGAGCGCCCGGGGGAAAGTCAGGTTTTAGGAATAGTCAGTTATTAAAAGATTTAAACGCTGGTAAATCTAAAAGCGAAGTTGCAAAAGGTTTTGCGGCTTATAATAAATCAAAAAATGATAAAACGGGCGTTTTAGAAATAACACCGGGATTGGTTAAAAGAAGGGCGTTAGAAAGCGCTTTATTTATGGCGTAAGAAAGCAAGGGTTAAATACAAGTAAGGAAACCCCTCGGAATGTCTATTTCGGGGGTTTTTTATGCCATATAACCAAATAAAACCTATCCAAGTAGGCTCCAAGTTGGACTTAATTCCGTTTCGGAATGGGTAAAATGGAATTAAAATTTGGTGGTTTCAATTATTTATATATAATTTTAGGTCATAAAACAAAAAACCCTATTTTATGACGTTTAACACAGACACCAAGATTTTGGGTCAAATTGCGGCTGCGCAATCCAAAATTCAACGATTAGAGGCGCTACGCTCTCTCGCTCCATTTGAGCAATGTACTTTTTTCTTTTACGGCTCAGGCGGTAAATTCCTATCCATTAATGAAAATGACGTTCCTTTTGATTTAGCAATTGAAATGCGAATTTTAATTGATGCCTCAATTGAACACTACGAAAACGAAATAAATACGTTGGAAAATTCGTTTCAATGAAAATTATATTTATTAAAATTATAGCGGTTGCTTATCTAATTTTGGTAAGTATCCCGCTAACCTTATTAGTATATTTATTATACTATGTATTAACAATTATTTCTTACTTTAAAAACAAAAAAAAATGAAAGAACAAGTACAAAAGTCAATTGAATTTAACAATTGCAAAATTAGGTTAACCGCTCACGACAATGTAATAACATTGGACATTGAAGGGCGAACAAAAGAGTTGTTTATTTTATTACAACAAGCCGCCGCATGTAGTCCTGAATTTAAAGAGGCAATTTTACATTGCGTAAAGTATTGGGAATTTGAAAAAAAAGAACTTAATAAAAAATAACCTATGAAAACAGCAATGCAAGAATTACTTAAACATTTTATTGATGAATGGAGTAGCCCAAGCGATTATTGGAACCCTTCAAAAGTGATTGACAAAGTAGAGTCAATGATTGAAAAAGAAAAAGAGCAGATAATAAAAGCTAATAGACAAGGCAGGTGTAATGATTGCCCAATTATGTATTCAAACGAAGAAGCACAAGAATACTACAATCAAACATATAACCAAAACAAATAACCTATGAATGATTATCTAAAAAACCTTGCGGACGGCTACGGCTCAATGCACCCGGTAACAAACAAAAAAAACGAAAAGCAACCCGATTATGACGGGTGGATAAAAATTGACGGCAAATTATATGAGATTGCCGGTTGGGTAAAATTTGGGAAAACAAACAACAAATTTTTATCATTAAATATTAAACATAAAAACATTGAAGATGCAAAAGAAGTATAACACATTTTTTAAAATTGGTTTATTTATAACCGCCATTATTTTATTTGCAAATAAAATGTTAGGTAATAAACCAACCCTTATACAAAAAAGTTTAATTGTAGGGGATAGCCACGCCGTTGGCATAGGCTCACAAATTAAAAACGCAATTACCGACCCTCTAATTGCCAAGGGGGGTTGGCGTGTGTCTAATTTAATTCAGGCACTAAATAACTATCCTAAAAAAATGGATATTACAAAAGTGATAATTTCAATAGGCACAAACGGGCAATTTTATAAAGGCGACAATATTAGCGGCTTAGTAACTTTATTAAAACAAAAGTTTCCTAATGCAAAACTTTATATTTATGGCGGGTCTTATGGGTGGAGTGTACCAAAAGACAAAACAACGCTTGAAAATTTATTTAACGCTTATTATAAACGCTTCAAAGATTTAGGAGTAACAATGTTAAATAATAGATTGGGCTATTTTACTACGGACGGCGAAGCCCATTCAGTTAAAAGCAATTCAGCAAAACTATTGATAAACGAAATTAATAACCTTGTAAAATAAACAAATGACAAAAACAAAAACCCCTAAAAACTTTTTTTTACTTAAAATTTGCAATACCAATAATGAACTTATAAGAATTATTGATATAACCGAACAAGATGTAAATCTAATGAAGGAAATAATAACGGACGTTTATAGAAACGAAACCGGTGGAGTAACAATAAATTTAAAATTGAAATCTAAATACATTAAAGATGAATTACCAAACTAATGCCCCCGCTTACCCTTGTGTACCCGTTCAAGATAATTTTGGCAGAGTTATTGCCGCCATACCGGGACTAACAAAATACGAACACGTCCTTTTATCAATACTATGCGCAAAGGAAAGTCAAAACAATAAAAGCAATATTGCAGTTTCAACACTTTTGAGAGAATGTGAAGTTTTAGCCAATGAATATTTTTTAACCCTTGAAAAATTACAAAATGCAAAAGAAGATACAACGAGCGTTATTCAAATGTAGCCCGGAAATTCAAGCTTTAATAGTGTTTATAATTGCACTATTTTTATTTGGTTTTATTCAAAGGTATTAATGGAAAACAAGACAAAAACAACCCTATCCGAAAAACTAATTTTAAGACAATACAACCCGGACTTTGTACCCCCAAAAGACCAGGTTGTATTTTCAATTAGTGAACTACCCATTGGCGTTATTCAAAACTTTATAATCTTGTCAGGCGTAGCTAAGGCGGGGAAATCGACATTCCTCGCCGCCGCTATTTCCTCTGCTTTTATGCCGGGCGATATGTTTGGTATGAAATTTCGTTTTCCGGAAGGTAGGCGTAAAATTGCTTATTTTGATACCGAGCAAAGCGAATACGATTTTTTTAGACAAGTTAATAAGGTTAAAAACTTTGCGCACATTAACGGACTACCGGAATGGGCGCATTTTTATTCGGTAAGGGAAGATAGTCCAAGCGAAATAAAGGCTTTAATTGAAACCTATTTAGAAAACAACCCCGAATGTCCGATTGTAATTATTGACGGAATTTTAGACCTCTGCTTAGATTATAATAG
>CAITNS010000033.1 GCA_903893815.1 uncultured Bacteroidota bacterium | reverse complement strand
GGACTAGTATAACAATTATTTTTATCAAAAACACCAACTATTTTTGGCACCATTACCTTTTTAATTGTATTTCAGCCTTTCGGTAATATATATTAAATAAAAAATTATTTTTTTATAATAACAATGATGGAAAGCAGAGAAATAGAAAAATAAAAAGTAATTATTTAAGAGTAGGAACAAAGCTTTTTTCGTAGTCTTCCCACTTAGTTTTTTGATAGTCACCTGAACCATAATAGTTTAATACTGGTTCAAATTTTTGAGGAGGCATAAAACCTTTTAAAACATCTAGTCGCTGAATTTGATTGTTTAAAAATACAATTGATGGATAAGCTAATTGATTATCCAAAATAGAAGCTGCAAATTGATGCGGAGCTTTAGGATTTGATGCATCTGTTGACACAAAAACATATTTATCAAATTTCACACTGTCTTTACTTTCTGCATCAAATTTTACAGCGTAAAAATTATCGTTAATGTATTTTGCTATTAATGGATTATTGAAAGTTTGAGCACTCATCATTTTACATGGTCCACACCAAGTTGTGTAAACATCCACCATTATAGGACGTGGATTTTTTTTGCATTTAGCATATGCTTCATCAAACGTAATCCAGTTTACAGGTGAATTTTCATGAAATTCGGTATAAGTATTTTCAGAAACAAAGGAGAAAGTAGAATTATCTTCAACTATAAAATTACTCACTTTGTTTTCGGGAGAATTAATGGAGGCTTGCAAGGTGCTTTTTTTGCAAGTGTAAAATACAATGGCCATCCCTATGATGCCTGCCATTGATATATCTTTCCAGTTAAACATGCTATATTTTTAACAAAGGTAATGCCAAAAACTATTAATTTGGATTTCGGAAAGCTTACCTAATTGTTAAATTTTATTTCACTCCTCCCATTAATTTTTTCATTATTGGAGAAATGGCAATAAGAACAATACCCGCAATAAGCGCATAAATACCTAATTGTTTGTATCCATCGGCGTATATGTGTAGCTTTTCAAGATTTGTAGAATTTTCAGAGGCACTTGCAATGTTTGCCCCTAATAATCCTGCAAAATACTGTCCGTAAGCACTCGCTAAAAACCACATTCCCATAATAACGGCTTGTAATTTACTGGGAGATAGTTTAGTCATTACAGAGGTTCCAATAGGCGAGAGGCAAAGTTCTCCAAAGGTAATGATGAACCAACCAAAAGCAAAAAGCCCTAATGACGAAATACCGTTACCGTTGCTAAATAATTTACTAGAGTAAAAAATGTAAAAACCTACGGCTAAAAAGATGAATCCTAAACCAAATTTTACAATCGTATTTGGCTCGGCTTTGCGGTTAGCTAACCACAGCCACAATAAACCTAAGGGAGTTGCAAAAATAATAACATATAGTGAGTTTGATGAGTTGTTTACACCATTTGGATCTAAGTGCATACCTAAGATCGAATCACTTAAATTATTAGCTGCAAAAATGCTTAATGAACCTCCGCTTTGTTCAAAAAATGCCCAAAAGAAAATCGAGAAGATCATGAATAATAAAGCTGCGATTATTTTTTTATTTTCAACTGCCGAAAAATTTCGCATCTCAAATAAAACATATAATATGGCTAATGGTCCAATAGTATACATAAACCAATCTGTATATTCTGTTTTAGCTACCATAAACATAATAATAGGAACGGCGATTAAGGAACCCACAAAGGTTAATATTTCACGAGTAAGTCTGGTGTTTTTTGGTAGGTGTAATAATGGCGATAAACCAATGTTGCCTAGTTTTTTTTGAGTTTGTGTAAAGGTTAATAAGCTAATTACCATAAATACAGAGGATAATCCAAAAGCTACATTCCAACGCATAGCTTCAGGTACTAATGATGATATCATTTCTCCTTTACCTATGGCAATACAAGCATATCCTCCAAAAAAAGCACCAGCATTTACACCGGCATAAAACAACATAAAGCCTGCATCCACTCTGTTGTCGCCGTCTCTATATAAATTACCAACCATGCTCGATATGTTTGGTTTAAAAAATCCAGTACCTACTACGTTAAAAGCTATTCCTAAAAAGAAAAAATCGGTTGGGTTGATGGCTAGCAATACACTTCCAATAATCATTAAGATACCACCCCAAAATAAAGAGCGGCGTTTCCCTAAAATTTTATCAGCAAATAATCCTCCAACAAATGTAAAGGCATACACAAAGGCTTGCGTGGCTCCATATTGTAAATTGGCAACCACCTCATTAAAATTAAGGTGGTTAATCATAAAGAAAACCAACATACCACGCATTCCATAAAAGGAAAAACGTTCCCACATTTCACTAAAAAATAAAGGCCAAATTTGTTTCGGGTATTTTCCTTTAAAGTCTTGTATTTCTTCTATTGTTAGTTGTTTTTCCATAATGGTATTTTAATGAAAAACCCTAATAAGCCTTTTTGAAATGAAAGGCTTATTAGGGTTTATTTAAGTTTATGTGAGATTAACGCAATTCTTCAACATGCGCTTCAACATGTCCTTCGTTCATCATTTTTTGTAACCAAGAACTTAATATAAATAAAATTCCAGCAGCAGCAGCAGTCATTAAAATGAACACCATAAAGAATTCATATAAGTTGGTGATTTGAAAACCAACAAACGATGGAAATTCTAATGGAGTTGGATTTACTGGATCTGGAGTAGGAGGTATTAATGCGCTTAATGTTCCTGCAAATTTGTTTGCTGCAGCATTGGCTAAAAACCATGTTCCCATCATTAATGATGATAAACGTAATGGAGCTAATTTAGATACCATTGATAAACCAATTGGAGACAAACATAACTCACCCATAGAGTGAATAATATATAAAGCAAATAAAGCAGTCATACCTGTTTTACCATCTATTCCTAATCCTTTTACAGCAAATGCAATAACAACATATCCTAATGCTACTAATGCTAAACCTAAAGCCATTTTTTTAGGAGAGGATGGTTCTAATTTTCTCGTATATAAAAAGCCCCATATCATCGAGAAAATAGGTGCTAATAAAATAACAGCCAACGGATTTACTGACTGAAACCAACCAGCAGGAAATTCATCTTTTTCTAAATTAGGAATATATCCTAATGCAAATAAAATTATTAGAGTAAGAGATACAATCCCAGTTAGAATATAATCTGAATTTTTTCTCCAATCAAAAAACCATTTTAAGCCTTTAGATAAAAAATAAATTAGAGCAATTCCAGAAATTAAGATTAACCAACCAGGAACAAGAATATGTACATTTCTATCAACTTGTCTATCAGCAAATAAGGTTAAAGATGCACCTGCTTGTTCGAACGCTCCCCAGAAGAAAATCACGAAAAATGCTAAAATAAAAATTACAATAATTCTGTTACGCTCAGTTTTAGTTAAGCTTTTATCAGTTAAAATAATGATTGGCATTAAAATCATAGCGCCATAAATAAAGTAACCAATAATATCTAAGTTGGTTTTAAATAGTTGTTTAAAGTTTAACATGAAGAAGATAATACCAATTGAGCCTATTATTATAAGTATGTTTTTGATATCCAGTTTTTTACTGGCAAGCCTATTTCTTTTCCTTCTTCAGAAATTAAATATTTTTTTTGAAAAACAATAAAAAATAATAAACTTGCTAGCATACCTATGCAGGCTGCCATAAAGCCCCATTTATAATCCATTGAACTGCAAACTAAAGGAGAGAAGAAAGCTCCTAAGTTAATTCCCATATAAAAAATAGTAAAGGCACTATCAATTCTTCTATCTCCTGCTGGGTATAATTGACCAACCATCGTAGAAATATTTGGTTTAAAAAAACCATTACCAATAATAATAGCTGTTAATGCTGCCCACATAATTGAAACTCCACCTTCAGCACCTACACTAGCGCTTAAAAACATTAAAAATTGACCTAAAGCCATTAATAAGCCGCCAATAATGATACTGCGACGGTTTCCTAAATATTTGTCACATAAATACCCACCTAATAATGGCGTTAAATAAACTAGCCCAGTGTAGCTTCCGTAAATCTCAGACGCTTCATTGTCTTTCATTAATAACACTTTAGTCATGAATAGGATAAAGATTGCTCTCATTCCATAGTAACTAAAACGTTCCCACATTTCGGTAAAAAATAAAAAATAAAGACCTTTAGGATGTCCGGTTTTTGGTGCAGTAGCTTGTTCCATATAAGTGTTTTAGTGTTATTTAATTAATCGTCTAAAATACCTTTTTTTTGCAGATTCACCTATCTTTTTTTAGAATTTTTTGACAAAAAAAATCCCCGAATTTCTTCGGGGATAAGATTTTAAATGGTATTTATATAACTAAGATAGTTTTACGTTTACTGCATTTAATCCTTTTTTACCTTCTTGAATATCGAAAGTAACCGCGTCATTTTCTCTGATTTTATCAGATAATCCTGTTACGTGTACGAAATACTCTTTTCCTGATTCATCATCTTTAATAAATCCAAATCCTTTTGTTTCGTTAAAAAACTTTACTGTTCCTGTGCTCATTGTTAATTGTTTAAAAAATTGTTATGACCAAATTTAATGATTAATATTTATAAAAAAAACTTTTTTTGATTTTTTTTGAATTACTAATCTAATATTACATTTTAATTAATCTTGCTACTGACTTTTGTTTCCCATCAGTTACCACCACAATGTAAGTGCCATTTGCTAATGATGAAAAATCGTAGGTTTTCGAAAAATTTTC
>CAITNS010000032.1 GCA_903893815.1 uncultured Bacteroidota bacterium | reverse complement strand
ATAATTCTTTTCCTTTTATATATGAATCGTAAAAATTAGAATCCGAAGTTGATGGTGTCTCTTTTTTTGTATTAACTTGTTTTGACATATTTATTTAATCTTGAATAATAAAATACTAATATAATAATTCCCTATTTAATATCAGGAGCCATATAATTAACTCCATTTCCTTCGATTTGGTATATTTTAAATGAGTTTACATTTATATTATATGGCTTTTTACCAATATTCCATATAAAACACACCATTTTTTTAGATTTTGGAGGAAGGGTTCCTGTTATTAAACTATAGGTTAGATTTTTTTTGCCATTTAAATCATATCCTGTCCATTGTAAAGGATAACGTTTAAAATAAAATTGCTGATCCAGAGAATCGTTTACCGCTAAAACGATCCAAGTATTAGTTGGTTTGGAGATATTCAACACATCAAAATTGATTTCTGCAATTATTGGATTTGAATTAGCAAATGCTGTATCTCCTCTATCATAAATGCCAAGGAACTCAGCGTCATTTGTCTCCAATATTATGTCTTTTCTCTCAATAACTAAATTTCGCTTTATTTTTTCTTTTCTTTTTAAAACTACAAATCCCCAATCAGGTTCAGTATCAATAATATCATAATAGTCTTTAAAATATTTTTCTTCTAATTTGGTGGCAATATAATAATCGCAATTCATTTGCATTACCTCTGTTGGATCAGCAGGATTTAACGCGCCTCCATAGCGATAATTAAAGAACCCATAAAATAATTCTCGAACGCGATGCCCGCCAATGGTAATTCGTTCTTGAGATTTTTCTTGCTCTTTTAATAAGGTAGTATAAAAATGCTCTGGGATCGTTTCATAAACACTTAAAGAATGTTTTGTAAAATTAATATTCAACATAAAATGAATAGCACATAATCCTGTTAAGCCAAATCCAACAATTTTATTAAAATTTAAAGAAAGCCTATCAATCGTAAAGCACATCCATAAAGCAAAAAACACGTAAAAAAACAAACCTGTTCTATCTTCTGGAAAATTAACATCAAATAATTTATTCATTAAATAAAAACCAATTACTAATGACCAAAAAATGATAAAAAATAAAATTGAAAAATCAGGCAGTTTTACTAATTGCTTAATTTTAAGAAGATTGCTTTTATTAAGAAAAATAAACAACCCCGCTACTAATGTTACCAAACCAAGAACTATCCATTTAACAATAGCAGAATACGTACCAACCAATAATTGAATTAAAGTGACAAACGTTACGCTCCAATAACTATCTCCTGCACCATAATACAAAGCACCGCCTTCTTGAAGGTAAAAAGAAAATGACAACCAATAATAAATAGCAGCAAAATGTAATAACCAAGCTCCAATAATAACGGGGTTGCTTATTTTTTTATTAGTAATTTGAATCACAAACATAATTCCACTTAATAATAAAACCACAATGATTAAAATTAAATTAGAGCTAATCGCTAATTGAAAAAATAGCAAGGTCCATAAAAACTTATTTCTATTCTCAGGTGCATTTATAAAACCCAACATAAACGCTATACCCATAATGAGTAAAGCCAATGATAATCCATAACCACGACAAGCTCCAAAAAAAGTTAACCAATGATAGGATAATAAAAATGCTGCTGTTAAAACTAATTTAGAGCCAATTTGATTTAAGTTTTTTGAAATTTTATAGGTAGCAAAAATCAAAATAATTAATCCTATTAAATTTGGAATACGTAACGCAAATGGAGATGAACCAAATAAGTGAAAACAAATATTTCCTAAAATACTATTAAGCACATGATTATTCGCGTCTACAGCAGAATGAAATGGCATATAATTTCCAGATTGTATAAAAAAGAAAAATGTAGCGGTCTCGTCGTGATTAAATGGAACTAAATAACTTCTAAGTGCTATAATTATAAAAACAATAACAGAAACGCTTGCAAACAAGACTTTAAATAAGGAAGATTTATTTGAATGTAGCTCTTTCATTTTATGCAGTGTCAAATAAAACTATTTGTGCTATAAAAATAACATAAAAAAAGCATCCACTAAACAGTGAATGCTTTTTCATTTAATTATTTCAAAATTATTTAGGAGTTGATGTTGTTGGAGCACCACCTGGTTGTGCTGCTGGTTGAGCAGCTGGAGCAACCGCTCCGCTTGCTTTTGCTTTGGTAATAGAACCTTCTGTATCTGTACTATCAACCGAATCACCTTTTTTAGGAGTAGATAATAAACTAAATACTAATAATAAGATAGCTAAAGTCCAAGTTGCTTTTTCTATAAAATCAGTTCCACGACGAGCACCCATGATTTGGTTAGCTGCTGAGAAATTACTTGAGATCCCTCCACCTTTTGAATTTTGAACTAATACTACTAAGATTAGTAATACACACACGATGATAATGGAGATAGTTAATATTGCTTGCATAATTTATTTGTTAGTTTTCAGTTTTTCTATAAGGGATGCAAAGTAAACACTTTTTTGTGGAAATTTCAAACTTAATATTTCATAAGCGCGAATTGCTTTAGAAATATTTCCTTGTAAAGCGTAAATTTTAGCTAAAGTCTCAGTTACCAAATGTTCATTTTCCAATAAACTTTGTTTGGCGTCGATAGCCGGGGTAAAAAATTTCCCTGTTCCGAGCTTAATACGACCAGGATCAGATTCAATAATTTTATCAATTATTTGCTTATTTTGAGAGAAAAACGATGTTTTTTTATCGTTTTCAGTCTTTTTATCGTCATTTTTATCACTTTCTTGAACTTGCTCTTTCTCTGTTTTTGTTTCAATTTGAAAGGTATGAGCTTCCTTCTGAATGGTTTTTAACCAATCTGTAAACGAACTTGGTTCAGAAACTTCCTCTTTATGTAATTCAGGAGTTTTTATAATATCTGTTTCAACATAAGATTGAATGATACTTTTACTGATTTCCTGCTCAATGGTTTTGTTTAGTTTATCTTCACTAAAATCCTGAACAGGCACTTCTGTTTCATTTTCAATGGATTTAATGATGTCTATTTCATCTGTATTGGTTTCTTTTACAATTACTTCTTTCTCTACAGAAATTGTATTAATAGAGGGAACTGTATTGACATAAATTACTTTAATCTCATCATTGGTAACACTCACCGAACCCGTTTTTTTGACTTCGACATGTTCTTCGAGAACTTCAATAGGCTCAATTACCGCAGTTACTGGTTTTTGAACAGGTTCGGATACTTTAACTTTTGGCTGATGCAATAATTCATACAAAACACTGCGACTATTGACAACTATAGCTGTTTTTCGCAATTGTTTAGAATAATTAAGTGCTTGGTGTTTATGCAACCCTTTAGTATATAACAAATGGGCACTTTCAAAAAATGGATATTCATTCACCAACACTTCTAAATCAGCTAAATGTGCCGATTCGATTAAGTGTGGTTGTTTGATTATATCTATAAATTGCTGTTGCTGCATTACCAATTATTAAAAGCCTTATTAAAAATATCTTCCGTTAATTGTCTATTAATTTCTGTAAGTAAAGCATCTTCAACCGACGATATAGCAGAACTTGCAGGGTAATCCGAAAAACGCGTAAAATTTTGTTCGAAGTTTTTAGTTTCATCGAAACGGTTAGTAAATTTTACATTTACTGTTATTGTTAATCTATTATTTGCGGCTTGATCATTACTTTGAATAGCCACAGGAGCATTATTATAATCAACAATCGTTCCTTCAAATTTAAGATCACCGTTTTGTTTCATAAGCGACAATCGGGTTTGAGAAGAAACCACATCTCTTAATTTTTCAGTAAATTTTTGACTAATACTAGGGCTACCCAGAGTTGTATTGTTTGTAAAAAAGCCAACAGAAACTGTTTTTGCCTCAATCGGAATAGTTGCTCCATCTAACGAATATTTCACCTTACAGCTATTAAAAGCAAAAAGTGAAACAATTAGTATAAATATGTAGGTTAGTTTTTTCAATTAAGTAGTGCGAATTTAGTGAAAATCTCCCTCTTTCTCTTGCTGAAATAGTATAAGATCATTTAAAAACTATTCCATAGCTGGCTTAATATTAATAACTTTTAAGTTTTCTGGATTAAAGTACTTTTTACAAATATCCGTTAATTGCTCTGCTTTGATGGTTTTATAAGTTTCTAACGCTTGATTGTACTTTTTATAATCCATAAAATAATACTCAGCAAAACCCAATTTATCGGCAATAGCTTGATTAGAGAAATTTTGAAAAGTTTGATTTACCTCTAAGTTTTTTACATAATTATCAATCAATTCTTGATCAATACCTTCATTAATGATATCATAAATTTCTTTAGAAACAACTTTCTTTACTTTGGCGTTCCCCATCTGCGCTTGCATTACCACATCAAAAGTGGCTACATTTGAATATAAGCGAGAATCATCCGATTGAGGCACTATTTGATACGCCAAGTTTCCTCGTTCAACCAAACTATTATTTAAAATGGAATTAGAGTTATTAAATAATAAATCTCTCAATAAATTAAATCCATAGTAATCTAGCGTTCCAACTGCTGGCGCAGGAACCACATACGAGTAAATTTGAACAGGATAATCAATCTGCATTTCCGCGGTAGTTGGTACAAAATTAAACACATCTGGTTCAGTTTTCTTAGCATTTAAAGGCAATTGTTTTTTTATAGGTCCAAAATATTTATTTGCAAACTCAAATATTTGCTCTGCTTTTACATCTCCCACAATAACTAAATAGGCATTATTTGGGCTATAAAATTTATCGTAAAAATCTTGACATTGCTTAGTGGTATAAGCTGTTATCTCATCTAAATTACCAATAACATCAACCTTATAAGGATGTTGAGCAGGATATAAATGTTTATAGCGCTCAGATCCCATTCGATTATACCAATTATTTTCTCCTAAACGCAGTTCCTCGCCTACTACTTCTCTTTCGGTATCTAATACTTTTTGGTCTAGAATTAAATTTTCCATTCTATCGGCTTCCATATCAAACACCTTTTCAATATTTTCTTTTGGTAATTCTTGCCAATACACCGTTCTATCAAATGTAGTATATGCGTTAATGGTAGCTCCTAGCTTCTCCATTTCATGAATATACACATCGCCTTCGCCGCTGTATTTTTTTGAACCGCGAAACATCATATGTTCAAACATATGCGCCATTCCTCGCACTCCATCCCATTCATCTTTACTCCCTACTCTGTACCAAACTTCCATTTGCAACATGGGCGAGGTGTTTTTCTCACACACAATAACTTTTAATCCGTTTGGCAGCGTGATTGTTTTTATAGGAAAATCAATAGCCAAAGTTTGTAGCGAAACAATTATGCTTAATAATAAAAATAGTTTTTTCATCACTTTATTTTTTAAAATTCTAATCCTAAACCTATTACAAAACCTTGGTTAAATACCCCATTTGGACCATAACCCAAAATATAATCGATTCTAATAATTTGCAAAATATGCTCAATACCAAAATTAATTTCGTAATACTGATCTAGCTTATCGTTAAACAATACGTGCCCACCAACAACTTCTTGTATTCTGTATTTTTTTAAAAGAGGCACCTTATTAAAAATAAATCCATTAAAATGATGTTCGGCATGCGCTTCTGCATACCAATTTTTTGTGCTGTAAGTATAGTAAGGCAAAAGCTTAAATGAATTTAAATAATCGTTATTTGCTAATATAGTTTGATTACCATCAAAATGTTTATAATCCATAAATTCAACATATTTACTGGTTAAAAAGTAACCCCCTTTTAAACGATAAGCAAAGGTTCCAAATAACCCTAACTTAATATTATCATCAATCACCATTTTAGCTAAATCATAATCCGCTTTGGTATTTAAGCCTGGAATAGCTTTAGTATATTGAACATTAATGATCGGAAACTTACTGCCAACAATAATTTTTTGATGCGGACGTGTGTAATACTTTTGTTTGAAACGTATTGAGAAACCTAACTCTACAATAAATGAATTATTTACTGCAAAACTTGAATCATCAGTGTGTGGACGTAATGGATCATTACTCGTAAATAATTTATTTTTATTATCTACCCATAAATCAAAAGCTGTATTTCTTAGGGATGAACGTTCAGCATATTCAGTATTAAAATTAACGATTAATCCATTTATCAATTCTTTACGATAACCAAACGAAGCATAGGATTTTTTATAGAGCTTCATAAAGTTTTCATTATCAAATAATGTATAAGAAGTATTCATGGTAGCATTAATAGGATCGTTACCATTAAACTGCTGAGCAGTAGTTCCTACTTTTACATTAACCGATTCAAACTTTTCGGGTTTAAATACATATTTCCAGTTAGCGGTGCCTCCCCACAAATAATTAGAAAAGCCATATCTAACCGTTGTTGCCAAATCATGACTGCGGCGATCTTCGTATCGTTTAGTCATATTTACTTTTATAGAGGCGTTTATTCCTTCTACCGTGTTATACTGAACGCCTGATGTTAAAAGTCCCGACGTATTTAAACTAAATTGCTTTGCCGTTTTATTATAGCTATAACCTAAAATCAAATCGTTAAGCGTTAATTTATTTCCTTTTCTATCAATACTATCTTTGTAACGATCTGTATTTTTAATAGCTCCTATGCTGTCTTTTTTTCTATAATCAGCTTGTTCTTCATAAGTTAATGGTACAGGTCGCGATTCCTTCCAATAACCAGTATCTTTTTTATTGGCACCATCTTCCACTTTTAAGACTTCATTCTTAAAGAATTTTTTCGGGAATACTGGATTCATATCATAATCAGAAAAAACGGCATTAAAATAACCATCGCCAACAAAACCAAATACTTTAAAATTAAAAGTCATGTTTAAACCCGTTGGCATCCAAATACTATCATTTACTGGCGCGTTTAATTGTTTGATATGTAAAGTATCAACAAAATCAATTTTTGCATCCTTTGTTAAATACACATCTGCGCTATGCACTCGCCACGTATTTTCTTGAATATAAATAATTCCTCTGAAGCAGGGATCTGTTTTACGTTTCGGTGTAATCTCAATCTTATTCAACATTTTACCGTCTTCAAAGGTTGTTCCTAATAATTTGTAACGATAAGATAACAAAGCGTTTTCGTTGATAGGAGAAATAAAAGGTCTATCGCTTAATCCATCTAATGTGATTAAATTTTCGTAAACGCTAAATTTCATATCGCTTACTTGGTTAAAACTAAATGCTTTATTATCGCCACTTACGCGACTAGAATACATAATTTCTTTTTCGTCGTTAGGTTTGCGGTAATGATACTTTGTTTCACTTTCGCTTAAATACACAACTCCCAATAAGGTTGAGTCAATCTTCTCTCCACCAGAATTCATGGCGTTAATTAATTTCACCATTTTTTTAGGGAAATCTTTTAAGCGTTGTAAGCCTTTAATATAGGCTTTGCAGGTAAAAGCATTTACTTCGTTTAAATAAAATTTTCGTTTTTTGATGGCTGCTCTGATAACAGCATAAGCTGGATCTTCACCATCTTTAATCACCACTTCTTTTAGCTCGTAGCTTTCGGGGCTTAGTGATACATTTTTAATCGTATTGCCTTCCACTACTATTTTCTCAACTTTCTTTTTATAACCAACGTATTGAAATATTAACTCATAAATACCAGGTGCTAATTTTAAAGAGTAAAAACCATCCGCATTAGCATTTGTACCTTGAGTGCTTCCTTTTACTAAAACCGATGAAAAAGATAAAGCTTGATTTTTCTCATCAGTAATTTTTCCGCTCACCAATACTTGTTGTGCGGATAAAACCATAGAAAATAAAACAAGAAATAAAGAAAGTAATGACTTATTCATATATATAAACAGACGTTTAAGATACTGAAAAAGTTACAGTTCACTCTTAAATTAAAACACATTTTATCTTAAATTATTAATAAAAAAAGCGCTAACATAATGTTAGCGCTAAATATTAAATTATTCAAATAAGAAACTACTTATCCTTACTCATCATAATTTGTTTCTCTAATGAGAAAGTATCTGTTTTTCCAATTTTCAATACAGCTTTTTCCTCAGTGGTTTTAAAGCCTTTTTTCACTACTTTAATAGTATAGGTTACATCTCCTTTTAAAGTAATAAAATATTCTCCGTTATCATTAGTGATTGTAGTCGCAACAACTGATCCTGCTTCATCTAAAATTTGCACGTCTACAGAGGCGATTCCACTACCTTGAAAAGCATCACGAACTGTTCCTTTTAAAATGCTTAAACCAGAATTCGTTTTCTTTTTGCCATCTTTTTCTAAAATGGCATAGTTTGACAAATCTGCTTTATAAATATCACTTTCACCTAAGCCACCTTTACGCTCGCTAGCAAAATAAGCTGTTTGGGCATCGGCACTCACTACTAAAGGACCATCTTTATAAACTGTATTAATTGGGAAACCTAAATTTACAGGTTTTGTCCACTTATCACCTTCTAAAGTTGACTTAAAAATATCGTAAGAACCCATAGATGCTTTTCCGTTTGAGGAGAAAAATAATGTTTTACCATCTGGTGCTAAAAATGCACCTACTTCATCGTATTCTGAGTTAATTTCTGGGCCTAAATTTACAGGCTTGCCCCACTCTGTTTTACTTAAACGTTTAACCATCCAAATATCCGCACGACCGTATCCACCTTTACGTTCACTAATAAAATACAAGGTTTTTCCGTCCGGAGAAATACAAGCTCCACCTTCCCAATACGATGTATTAATGGGTTTACCAAGTGCTTCGGGCGTTTTCCATTTATTGTTTAACACTTTAGATACAAACACATCACCACCTCTTGATTCATTATCATTCACATCATTTTTATAAATAAATATTTGTTTTCCGTCAGGTGAAATAGAAGTACAAGCATCGTGTGCGGGTGTATTTACATTCCCTGGTACATCTTCTGCTGTATTCCATTTTTTGTTGACAGTATCCCATGTAGCGATATAAATATCCTGAAAATATTTGCCATCACCTTCTACATCCACAGGAGAATCATTTGACTCAGGACGACGTGTATTAAAAACTAATTTTTTTCCATCAGCGCTAATGCATGGCGATTGATCATCGTATTTAGAGTTAATTGCTTCTCCTAAGTTATCAATTTTCAATTCAAAAGGTGATGCTACATATTTTTTAGCATTATTACAATGTGCAATAAAAACATCCACATCTTCGGTTGCAGCTTCTTTCGAATTAACGGTTCCTTTGTATTTATTAAATTCAGATAAAGCATCATCAATTTTTTCATCAGCTAAATAAATTTTACCTAATATTAAATGTGTTTCAGGCTTTACATCTTTATTTATCGCAATTGCTTTTTTAAGAGTTTCGGTAGCTTTATCAATTTTTTTCAATTCAAACTGGCAATATCCAACATAATATAATACGCCTGCATCTTCTGGGTTTTTTAGCAATACTTCATTATAAATAGTTAATGCTCCAATAAACTGCCCAGCATATAACTTTTGTTTTGCTAAAACCATTTTCACTTGATCGCCGGCATCAATTGC
This sequence comes from uncultured Bacteroidota bacterium, assembly GCA_903893815.1. Taxonomy (GTDB): domain Bacteria; phylum Bacteroidota; class Bacteroidia; order B-17B0; family Aurantibacillaceae; genus UBA4416. The sequence goes on along the minus strand of CAITNS010000032.1, from coordinate 5,966 downwards.
ATTAGCATTAAACAAAAAGGCAAAAAAACATAACGTTGTAATAAATTTCTTCATTTCAATTAGGTATAAATATAATTTCTCGTTTATAAATATATAAAAAAGGATTGAAATGAAGATTATTTGTGTAAAAAATGCTGCAGTTTCTTAATAATCTGTATTTTTAAGGCATGAGTTCTATTGGATTTTACATAGCCCTGCCCTTATTATATCTCATTTCTATATTACCATTCCCCCTATTTTACTTGGTATCAGATGGCGTTTATTTTTTGCTTTATCGAGTGATTGGTTATCGTAAAAAAGTAGTTTATGAGAATTTAAAAAATTCTTTTCCTGAAAAAAGCCACGATGAATTAAAAGCCATTGAAAAAAAATTTTATAAATACCTATGCGACTTATTTTTAGAAACCTTAAAAACTTTAACTATTTCCAAAAAAGAAGCAATTAAACGTTGTGCGTTTAATGAAAATACAAAAACGATTATAAAAGACTTATACGATAAAAAACAATCCTGTATTTTAGTAATGGGCCATTATGGTAACTGGGAATGGGCAGGAAATACTTTTAGCATTATGAAATCACAACAATTATATGTGATTTATCATCCTTTATCTAACAAGCATTTTGATAAATTAATGTATAATATGAGGACCAGATTTGGCACTAAATTATATGCCATGAAGGATACGATGCGAGAAATGATTAGAAACAGAAATGAAGTAAATATAACTGCTTTTATTGCCGATCAAACACCATCGCCTGAAGGTGCTTATTGGACAATCTTTTTAAACCAAGATACACCCGTGTTTTGGGGTACTGAAAAAATTGCTCAAAAATTAAACTACCCGGTTATTTATGTAACTGTTAATAGAGTTAAGCGTGGCTTTTACGAAGTTAATACCGAGTATTTAGTGATGGAACCAAAAAACACAAAAGAAGGAGAAATATCTGAACTACATACTCGCAAGCTAGAAAAAGACATTATTGCCCAACCCGAAATTTGGCTTTGGAGCCACAGACGTTGGAAGTATAAAAGAAATAAATAAAAGATATAAATAAAAACACTAGTTTAGCTCCAAAATCAATTTATGATTAAAAAAACACTTGTACTTGCTATAACGTTTACTAGTCTTTACTTAGTTTCATGCAAAAAAGAACGTTCTTGTTTGTGTTCAACAACGTTTACTTCAACTGGTTATTCTCCTTATACTGTTTCAACAACTGAAAAATTGGATTCGAAAACCACCAAAAAAACTGCAGAACGTATCTGTTCCCAAACTGAAAAACAATTAGGTAAAAACCATACGGATTATTTATCTGGAAACGAAAAAGTTTCTGTGAGTTGCGCCCTAAAATAATAAAAATGAAAAAACTTATACTTTTACCCTACTTTGCTGTAATTATTATTTCAAGTTCTTGCCGAAAAAATTATTCTTGCACCTGTACAACTAATTTAACTGAACCTGGATATGTTCCATATCAAACAGCTACTGTTCAAAAAATAGAAGGTCGTGTATCAAACAAAAAAGCAACAAAAATATGTACTAATACGGCTTCTCAAATGGAGGCTAACACTCGATTAATATTTAATGATGCTGTTAAAGTTGAAACAAGTTGCTCAGTTCAGGAAAATCAATAATTTATTCTATAACCATAAAAAAGTCCTAATCTAAAGTAGATTAGGACTTTTTTATGGTATAATTACTGAAAATTATTCCTTTTCAACTCCTGTTGGAGAAAGACCTAAAGCTTTACGCTCTTCGTTCTTTTTAAAGGTTTTATTTAAGTAATATAAATTTTTCTCATCACATCCAACTCGCTTAATCATATCGATTACTTCATTCACTCCTTTTTCAGATTGTTGTTGTTCTAGTACAAATGCTTCTAAAAATTTGAAAGTTGCAAAATCATTTTCTTCATAAGCTAACTTTGCCAACTTATTAATGGCAACAGTTACTTCATGCTCCAAATCAAACACATAATGAAACACATCTAATAATGTTTTTAATTTAACAGTTGTGTCTTTTAATGGTTTAATATGTGCTGAACCACCATACGTATTGATATACTTGTAAATTTCTAACATGTGGTCGCGTTCATCATTACTAGCTGCGTAAAAGTATTCAGCAATACCATCTAAACTTTTTTCTTCGCACCAAGTAGCCAAAGTTAAGTATGCGTTAGAAGCATAGGCTTCTTTTTGAATTTGCTCATTTAAAGCATTTTTTATTTTATTTGATAGCATGTTTTTTCGGATTTAAATTTGTTATACAATATTACGATTTTAAACATAAATTTTAACAGACTCTAAAATAAATAATAAATTTATGGAATACTAAAGTCCTTTCGTCTTTTATACAAATGAACGCTTTAAGAACATATTATTTTTTAATCCTGTTAGGATTTATTGCTTCGTTAAATGCACAAAACATTACTGTATATGGCAAAGTAACCGATAATGCTACTAATAAACCTTTAGCATTTGTAACCATTCAAATACAAAATTCAAATTATGGAGCCAATACCAATATAAATGGTTCCTTCAGCTTTAACGTTCCCACCAAAAAACATCTATCCGTTTTATTTAAGTTGTTAGGTTATACAAGCCGAGTTAAAGAAATTGATATTGAAGAGGAGCAAGACTCCATACTTATTAATTTATCTCTTTCCCTATCATACATGCCCTTAGATACTTTTACCGTTTACGGCAAAGTAAAACCCGATACTTTAGTTGGCGCACCAGACTATAGCATTTTTGATTTTGATTTTTATGAAGACAAATACATTCTACTCACATCCGAAAAAACCTTAGAAAAAGCACAACTTAAATTAGCAGATGCCAATGGTAAAATATTAACCACTTATTTTGTCCCAAAAGAAGGCGGCGAAGCCAAAGAGTTTTACCGCGATTATTTAGGGTACACTAATTTAGTTTGTAAAAATTATATCTACCGCATCAATATATATCATGATCGATTTTTATTAATTCCCTTAAAAGTAGAAGATGTGAATGCCTACATAAAACCAATTATTGATACGGTAAATGGCAAACTCATTTTTACCGATTATTGGAAAGAATACCCTTTGTTTAATTACCTAAGTTATAACGAAACCGATAGTACCAAAAAGCAACTCTTAACTATTGAAGATAAGGAATTGATGCATGCATATAATTTTGAATACTATTCCTTAAAACCAAAGGATAAACTAGAGGCTCGAAGAATAGCCATGGATTTGAAAATGGATAAACATGTGGTAGCATCCTTAATGAGTGGATTTACAAGAAGCATGTTTTACGAGCCATTATTTGCACCACTTTATATTATTAAAGATACTATATGTGTATTTGATCATTATAAAGATAAACTCTACCATTTAGACAAAACCGGTACAAAAATAGATTCTATTTCTATTAATTACAACCATCCAAAAAACTGGAAAGAATGGAAAAACAAAATGCTAAAAGATGATACGGAGAATTTAATTTATGCGGTTTATGATAAAAACGGACATAAATACATTAAACACATTAGTACACAAACAGGCAAAGAATTAGGAAAATACACCTTACAATTTCATAGTGCTGATAAACTAAAAATACATGATGGATATGTTTACTACATATATCGACCTTTTGAAAGCACGCAAGAAAAGTTTTTTTACAGAGAGTTGATTACTTTGGATAGGAATTGATTTTTTTATTTTAATAGAAACAAAGATTTGACTGATTAAACAGATAAACACGGATAAATTTTGTATTATTATATTAAAAGAAATCAGCGTAAATCAGTTCTATCAGATTTGTCTGTGTTCCATTTTAATATTTATGTTTGTTAATAGGAACACGGATTTGACTGATTAAACAGATAAACACGGATAAATTTTTGTGTTATTTCATTAAAATAAATCAGCGTAAATCCGTTCTATCCGCTTTGTCTGTGTTCCATTTTAATATTTATGTTTGTTAATAGGAACACGGATTTGACCGATTAAGCAGATAAGCACGGATAAATTTTGTGTTATTTTATTTAAAAAAAATCAGCTTAAATAAGTTCTATCCGCATTATCGGTGTTCCAATTCTTAAATATTTTTTGAGTTGTTGTTTTAATAAGAACACAGATTTGATTGATTAAACAGATAAACACGGATAAATTTTGTATTACTTTATTAAAAGGAATCAGCGTAAATCAGTTCTATCCTCATTATCTGCGTTCCAATTCTTAACACAACAATTATTTTTTTATTGAGTTTTAATTCGCATTTTCGCTACGCCGATTAAGCTATGATGAAAACCCTTAAAACACCAATTTTAACTTTAGTACTTAGTGCTATTTCGGCGGTTATACAAACTATTTTAGTTTCCTATATTTCATACAAAATCAATAATAGTTTTGATTTAGCCGTTTGTTTGCTCTCATTTTTCATCTCTTTTATTGTGAGTTTTTTTGTTATTTATTTTTTATATAGCAATATAATTTTCGAGAAAATTGATAAACTCTATGTGTTGGTAAAAGAACAACAACCTAAAGAAATTCCTAATACTGAGTTTCAATTAGATGAAGTAGATTCATTAGATAGATTAGAAGAAGAAATAAAAAAATTAGCTCACGAGAGACATAAAGAAGCTGAACAAACCCGTAACTTAGATAGTTACCGAAAAGAATTTTTAGGCAATGTATCTCACGAATTAAAAACACCCATCTTTAACATACAAGGTTACGTTTCTACCTTAATTGATGGCGGTATTAACGACCCAAGCATCAATGTAGAATACTTAAAGCGTGCTGATAAAAGTGTGGATAGGATGATACAAATTATTGATGATTTAGAAACCATCTCTCAATTAGAAGTTGGCACCTTGGAACTAGACCCTGAAGTGTATGATATTGCTCAACAAGTGAGAGATGTCATCGATGCATTAGAATTTCAAGCTAGCAAACAAAACATTAAATTACAACTACCAAAAAAATACGACAAACCTACTTTAGTAAAAGCTGATAAATTTAGAATACGCCAAGTATTAGTTAACTTAATTACCAATAGCATTAAGTATGGTAAAGAAAACGGTAAAACAACCATCTCCTTAAACTTATTTGATGAGCAAGTAATTGTTGAAGTAAAAGATAACGGTATTGGTATTGACGAGAAACATTTACCTCGTCTGTTTGAACGTTTTTACAGAGTGGATAAAGGCCGCAGTAGAGAACAAGGCGGTACTGGTTTAGGACTAGCCATTGTAAAACATATTATTGAAGGCCACGGCGAAACTATTGACGTAATAAGCAAAGTAAACGAAGGAACTACTATTAGTTTTACTTTGAAAAGAGGGAATTAGATTTTGCTTGCTTGAACTACAAATTAGCGTGTGTTAGTGGTTGAAGCTGCCTTTTAGTTAAACATAGCTTTCGTGTCTACCGATTAATGGCTTGTACTATGTGTAATCTTTTGGGTCTAATAAAATTACTTTATTAAAAGAATCTTTGTTTACTATTATTCTATTTTTTTCATTGTCTATATTTTGTTTGAATTGAATTAAACTTTTATTGTTGTCCGTAAACAAATGGAATTCTATATCAGTGCCATTGTGAATAGATGTTACCCAACTATCAATTCTATTTTTTTTCAAAGAAACTAAGAAGTCTTTGCGTTTAGGATTATTACGATGCTTAGCATCTAAATAACATTTGTCCTCACCACAGAATTGATGGTAACAATATTCTAAATCAGTTTCGTATATGAATGGAGTAATTTTACCCTTGACTATAAAACGTGAAATTATAGGTTGTTTTGTTTTCCATAGTTGTGTTGGTCCAGAATTAAAGTCAGAACTATATGTTCCGCTTGAATTAAAACTAAAATACATTGATTCGTAAATTCCATTGTCAGGCGCCTTTCTAAAAAGAATAGTGTCTTTAGGGATAATTGCTAATTTATATTTAAGTCTTAATTTGTCCATTGAAGTTTTTGT
>CAITNS010000031.1 GCA_903893815.1 uncultured Bacteroidota bacterium | reverse complement strand
TAGAAGCATATGGTGCAGCTAATGTTTTACAGGAATTGTTAACCATTAAATCAGATGATGTAATGGGCCGCGCAAAAGCTTATGAAGCAATTGTAAAAGGTGAAAACATTCCTGCTCCAGGTATCCCAGAATCGTTTAATGTATTAATGCACGAATTACGTGGATTAGCATTAGATGTAACACTTGATTAAAACACACACCTACATCCCCTCTTTTTTAGAGGGGATTTATGGAAAATGAATTTTTATTATCACTAAAACCAATAAGCAAAAAAATGGCTTTAAGAAAAGATAACAAAGTAAAATCAAACTTCTCAAAAATCACTATTAGTTTAGCTTCTCCGGAAACTATCCTACAGCGCAGTGCTGGTGAAGTTTTGAAACCAGAAACGATTAACTATCGTACTTACAAACCTGAAAGAGATGGTTTGTTTTGCGAGCGTATTTTTGGACCAGTAAAAGATTACGAATGTCATTGTGGAAAATACAAGCGTATCCGTTACAAAGGTATTATCTGCGATCGTTGTGGTGTTGAAGTAACTGAGAAAAAAGTTCGTAGAGAACGTATGGGTCACATTAACTTAGTTGTTCCTGTTGCTCATATTTGGTATTTCCGTTCGTTACCAAATAAAATTGGTTACTTATTAGGATTACCTACTAAAAAACTAGATATGATTATTTACTACGAACGTTATGTAGTAATTAATGCAGGTGTTGCCGCTCAAAACGGAACAGCATATTTAGACTTCTTAACTGAAGAAGAATACTTAAATTTAGTTGACACGTTGCCAAAAGACAATCATTTATTGGATGATAATGATCCTAATAAATTTATTGCTAAAATGGGAGCGGAAGCTTTACAAGATTTATTAGCTCGTTTACAATTAGATGAGTTATCTTATGAGTTACGTCACAAAGCAAATACAGAAACATCTCAACAACGTAAAAACGAAGCATTAAAACGTTTACAAGTTATTGAGGCTTTCCGTTCAGCAAACAAACACATTGAAAATCGTCCTGAGTGGATGATTATCAAAACAGTTCCGGTTATTCCACCAGAATTGCGTCCTTTGGTTCCATTGGATGGTGGTCGTTTTGCTACTTCTGATTTAAATGATTTATACCGTCGTGTTATTATTCGTAACAACCGTTTAAAGCGTTTAATTGAAATTAAAGCACCAGATGTAATCTTACGTAATGAAAAACGTATGTTACAAGAGTCAGTAGATTCATTATTTGATAACTCTCGTAAATCAAATGCAGTTAAAACTGAATCTAACAGACCATTAAAATCGTTATCTGATTCATTAAAAGGTAAACAAGGACGTTTCCGACAAAACTTATTAGGAAAACGTGTTGATTATTCTGCACGTTCGGTAATTGTTGTAGGACCTGAAATGAAACTACATGAGTGTGGTTTACCAAAAGATATGGCGGCTGAATTATTCAAGCCATTTATTATCCGCAAAATGATTGAGCGTGGTATCGTGAAAACGGTAAAATCTGCTAAGAAAATTGTAGATAAAAAAGAGCCAATTGTTTGGGATATTTTAGAAAACGTATTAAGAGGACATCCTGTCATGTTAAACCGTGCACCAACATTGCACAGATTAGGTATTCAGGCTTTCCAACCAAAATTAATTGAAGGAAAAGCGATTCAGTTACACCCATTAGTGTGTTCTGCATTCAACGCCGATTTTGACGGGGATCAAATGGCGGTGCATGTTCCATTGGGACATGCCGCAGTATTAGAAGCACAAATTTTAATGTTAGCTTCTCATAACATTTTAAATCCATCTAACGGTGCGCCAGTTGCGGTTCCATCTCAGGACATGGTTTTAGGTTTATATTATTTAACTAAATCTAAAAAGAACTTACCTAACGACGCAGTAAGAGGAGAAGGAAAAATATTTTATAGTGCAGAAGAGGTTAACATTGCTTTAAATGAAAAGCAAGTTGATATCCATGCTCAAATTAAAGTACGTGTTACCAATGCTTTAGATGGCGATAAATTAGTTACTAAAGTAATTGAAACAACTGTTGGTCGTGTGATGTTTAACCAAGTTGTTCCACATGAAGTAGGTTACATCAACGAATTGTTGACTAAAAAATCGCTTCGTGATATTATCGGAATGGTTGTTAAGAAAACAGGTATGGCTAAAACTGCTAAGTTCTTAGATGATATCAAAGACTTAGGATTTAAAACAGCCTTCAAAGGTGGATTATCATTTAACTTAGGTGATATTGAAACTCCTGCTGAGAAATTCAAAATTATTAAAGATGCACGTACGCAAGTTGATGAAGTAATGAGTAATTACTCAATGGGTTTCATTACAAACAACGAACGTTACAACCAAGTAATTGACATCTGGACACATGCTAACTCAAAAGTTACTAAAAAAGTAATGGATGTGTTAAGTACAGATAAGCAAGGTTTCAACTCAGTTTATATGATGTTGGATTCTGGTGCTCGTGGATCTAAAGAACAAATTAAACAGTTAAGTGGTATGCGTGGTTTGATGGCTAAGCCACAGAAAGCAGGTGATACAACGGCTTCCATTATTGAGAATCCGGTATTATCTAACTTCCGTGAAGGTTTATCTATTTTAGAATACTTTATTTCTACGCATGGTGCTCGTAAAGGTTTAGCGGATACGGCATTAAAAACAGCGGATGCGGGTTACTTAACTCGTCGTTTAGTTGACGTTGCTCAAGATGTTATTATTAACGAGGAAGATTGTGGAACATTACGTGGCTTAACGGCTATGGCATTGAAAAACAATGACGATATCGTTGAATCATTAACAGACAGAGTTTTAGGACGTATTGCATTAAACGATGTTTATCATCCAACAACTGGCGAGTTAATCGTTACAGGTGGTGAAATGATTGACGAAGATGTATGTGCATTAATTGAAAAGTCTCCAATTGAATCAGTTGAAATTCGTTCGGTATTAACTTGCGAATCTAAATTAGGAGTTTGTTCGAAATGTTACGGTCGTAACTTATCTAACGGACGTCAAGTTCAATTAGGTGAGGCAGTTGGTGTTATCGCAGCTCAATCTATTGGTGAGCCAGGTACACAGTTAACATTACGTACATTCCACGTTGGGGGTACTGCATCAAACACGGCAGCATCATCTAGCTTAATTGCTAAATACGATGGTATTGCTGAAATCGATGAATTACGTACAGTTGAGCGTATTAACGCTGACGGAACTAAGGCTAATGTAGTAATTGGTCGTTCTACGGAAGTTCGTATCGTTGATGCAAACACTGGTATCACTTTAACAACAGGTAATATTCCTTACGGTTCACAATTATATATCAAACCTAGCGCGAAAGTGAAAAAAGGAGATGTAATTTGTGATTGGGATCCATATAACGCGGTTATTGTTTCTGAATTCGCTGGTTCTGTAGAGTACGAAGGAATTAAAGAAAACGTAACCTACCGTGAAGAATCTGATGAACAAACAGGTTTCCGTGAGAAAGTAATTATTGAAAGTAGAGATAAAACATTATCACCATTAATTAGAATCGTTGACAAAAAAGGCGAGCCTTTAAAAACGTATAACTTACCTATTAGTGCGCACATTGTTGTGAACGAAAAAGTAAAAGTGGAGTTAGGACAAATTTTAGTTAAGATTCCTCGTGTTACTGGTAAAACGGGAGATATTACAGGTGGTTTACCTCGTGTAACTGAGTTATTCGAAGCACGTAACCCAAGTAATCCAGCAGTAGTTTCTGAAATTGACGGTATCGTTACTTTCGGTAAAATTAAGCGTGGTAATCGTGAAGTAATTGTTGAAGCTAAAACTGGCGAACAACACCGTTACTTAGTGTCTTTATCTAAACATATCTTAGTACAAGAGAATGACTTTGTGAAAGCAGGTGAGCAATTATCTGATGGAGCAACTTCTCCAAGCGATATCTTAGCAATTAAAGGCCCTACAGCAGTTCAAGAATACTTAGTAAATGAGATTCAAGAGGTTTACCGTTTACAAGGACAAAAATTGAATGACAAGCATTTCGAAACGATTGTTCGTCAGATGATGCGTAAAGTTCAAATTGAAGATCCAGGTGATACATCTTTCTTAGAATTACAGTTGATTAACAAAATCACTTTCATGACTGAGAATGATGAGTTATACGGTAAAAAAGTGGTTGTTGAGCCAGGTGATTCTGAAAACTTGAAACGTGGACAAATAGTAACTGCACGTAAATTACGTGATGAGAACTCTGTGTTACGTCGTAAGGATTTAAAATTAGTGGAAGCTCGTGATGCAGTTCCTGCAACAGCAACTTCTATCTTACAAGGTATTACAAGAGCATCGTTACAAACTAACAGTTGGATTTCTGCGGCATCGTTCCAGGAAACTACTAAAGTATTAAACGAAGCAGCAGTAAACGGAAAAGTAGATACATTACAAGGATTAAAAGAAAACGTAATTGTTGGACATTTAATTCCTGCTGGTACAGGTTTACGTCAATACGAAAAAATCGTAGTTGGTAGTAAAGAAGAGTACGAGCGCTTAATGGCATCTAAAGAGGAAATCGAAGAAGAAGCTTAGGCTTCGACTCCGCTCAGCCAACGCTCTGTCACACTGAGTTTGTCAGTTCGAGCGTAGTCGAGAACCGAAGTGTAGATAATCTTAAAATATAAATAAAAACCCCGATAGAAATGTCGGGGTTTTTTGTTTTCGAAAAACAATAGTTTGATGCGGTCGCAATTTGCGACCGCATAAATTAAAGTGTTAGCTTATCCCAATTTGGGATAAGCTTTAAGGTGCAATTTTAGCACCTTAAATAACTTAAGAAAATGTCGTCACAATTTGTGATGACATAGTTGTTTTTCTAAGGTTACAATTTGAAACCCTAGAAATATGCTGTTAATTTTTTATATTTGTTAAAGGATGCCAAACATTTATATAATTGCTGGATGTAATGGAAAAACAGGAAACTAACAACGAAAAAACTCTAACACAAAGAATTACAGAAGGATTGCACCGTTCTTTTGAAAAATTAGTAAGAGATAAAGCCAAAGATGACGGTGAATTAATTTTTTGCGAAGATGGTGAAATCGTTCGCATAAAAGCAAAAGAACTTTTAAAGCAACAAACTAAATAATTAAAAACCCGATAGTTTCTATCGGGTTTTTAATTATTACAAAAGAGGCATCACAATTTGTGATACCTCTTCTTTTCTAGGGACGCAATTTGCGTCCTTAGAATCTGGTAAAGGAAAATATAGTAAATATTTACCCTACGATTTTACCGAACAAGGTGTAGCCATATTAAACAGCGATAAAGTAAAACAAAGCCTCACATCGTTGAGGCTTTGTTTTTTTAATTACTTAACTTTCGTTGAATCACCAAGGTTTTTAAAAGCTTCATCAACTTCAGCAACTATTTTTTCGTAGTCACTTTTTACAGAAGCAATTTCAGGTTTCATTAATTCTAATTCATCCAATTGTGCTGTGTAATCTTTCTCCACTTGTTTTGCATCTCCTGAATTGGTTTTCACTTGCTCAACTAAAGTTTTATTTTTTTCAATCATTAATTCCAAACGTGTAATTAATGGATTGATTTTTTCGGAAAGCTTATTGAATAAACTATCGTTAGGATTGGCATTTGTAATCGTGTCGGTAAAGGCTACAGATGATAGTTCCGAACGGTAAGACACTAAAAGAGAATCTTGTTGTTTTAATTCTGTTTGTGTGGCTTCTATTTTTTGAACGAATGCATCGGTGTCATCAAAACAAGATGTCATACTAAATACTAAAACAATAGAAGTGGCGATGGTTGCGATTAGATTTTTCATTTTGGTTATATGTTATGGTTTAATGATTGATTACATCAAATCATTAATTGTAACCCATCATTAACATATATTAAGGATTGATGGCTAGAAAGCAGATAGCCGAGATTTTTTATCACTGGTTAAGATTTGACACCTGCAATCTAAATAAATCTTTACTAACATCTTTAAATAGCAACACAGATTAAACGGATTAGGCATATAAATGCGGATTAAAAATAATTTCTGCTATTGTAAAATCAGCAGTATCCGCTAAATCCGCGTTCCTATTTTTCATCATACATGTCCTTAATAAATCAGTGTTATCAGAGTTCTATTAAAAACTACATCTTTATCTTCCTCAATTCTTTAAATGCAGCGCGTTCAATAGCTGCAATGTTATCTAACATGTCAGCGCTTTCTAAAAAATCTTTTTGTTCGTTTAATCTGCCTTTAAAAATACGTCCCATATTAATAGCACTTGTGCGCCATAAATCACCTGCTTTTGTAAATTCATCAGATAGGGTTAGTAGTTTTTGATTTCCTGTAACATCGCTTGCTTGCTCTAAAAAAGCCGCATATAAAAAACGGAACCCACCACCACCAGTTCCAATTTCTTCTTGCATACGCACAATTTGGCCCATGTACAAACCTGCTTTACGTGGACCTAACTTCTCTCTCCATTTACGAATTTGACGAGCTGTATAGTTGATGCCATCCACTCCAGCAATTGGCCCTGGAATGTTAAGCATATCAAATGCCGAACGATGAATAGCTTTAAAAATTGATTTTTGTAAATGTTCTTTTGATACTTGTTTTACGTTTTCAGGATAATACACATGTCCTTTTGGGGCTAGTGGTCCTTTTGCAAAACGCACTTTTAACATGTCTTCTTCAGTAAGCGTAGTAACGGTTTCCATCACTGGGTCGCTCACTAAATAATTTCCATTATCTTTTCCGTACACTACTAAATTATGGGCGTTAAAATGAAAACGGTATTCGGCAGGAAAGTATGGTAAGTTGTAAACGCCAACTTGGCATCCCACAGGATTTCCTAATTGTATTTGTTTATTTAAATAATCGTATGCTTCTTTCTCGCTGTTAAATTTTCTGCGATTTACTTTTATCCCTAATAATTTACTGGCTCTACTAAAAATCCAACCTGGCATACTTCTGTATGAAACTGCTGGTCCACCATTGACCATTAAAAAAGGAATATGAATATAAAATATACCAGAACCTAAGCCAAACATCAATGGCTCAGTCATAAATTCTAAACCATGATGTCTTAAAAGACCTGTGGCAACACCGTTTTCGCAATGAGCGGTTTGAATATGATTGTAGGGTAAAATTAATTTATTATCCATGGAAATTTTTTAATTCCTCTACACTAATGTCAAATGCTTTGGCGTATGTTGCTAATTTTGTATCGCTTAAATTTTTAAAAACTGAAGGTTTAAAATGACGTTTGATAGTCCATTTCCAAAAACCAGTGTAACCCGAAAGTAAAGTAATGTCCATTAGTTTTACTTCCATGAAATAAAAAATAGGACTAATCTCTCCATTTTTTACTTGCGTTGCTGCCTCTGCAACTCTTTCTTTAATGTCATCCCAAGCATTATCTAAAGCTTGTTTTTTTACATCCCAACCTATACTTAAGTCGGTTGTATATTTACCGTCTTTATCTTTTACATAACATACATCACGAGTTACGCCAACCAAGGCAGAGGGATCTTGAGGTACATCTTCTTTTTTCATACAGAAAAGTTGTTATTTTTTAAATGCTGCATAGTAAAATTATCTGAAAAATTTATGTAAAACACTAGATAATTTTTTCATGATAAAGTAATAATTAGCAAACAGTTAAAAGACTGAAAGCATAAGAAAATCTTGCGCTTTCAGGAACCATTAATAAGATTTTTTGTCCGGATTTTAATTTACCAGAATTTATTAATTCTTCAATCATCATAAAAATGGAGGCAGAGCCAACATTACCAACAGAGGTAAGATTTGTAAACCATTTTTCTAATGGTATTTCAATCCCTAACTTCACAAATTCATCATACATTTTTTGTTTAAAAAACATAGATGAGATGTGAGGTAAAATATAATCTATTGCATTTACATCAACTGACTTCTTAGTCAATAATTCTTTTAAATAAGCAGCACCTCTTGGAACGATTTCACGACCTAATAATTTCACATCTTGTTTAAAAGCAAAAATAGATTTGTCTAACCATTCCTCTGAAGAATATTCTTTCCAACCTTTAATATTTCCAGCTTCGTTTTTATCAGAACCGGAATACATGCATGTCTCTAATTCGTTAGCAAATGATCTCATTTCTAACCATTCAATTTTTAACGAAGTAGTTTGACGAGGTTTATTTTCTAATAACAAGGCACCAGAACCATCAGAAAGCATCCAACGTAAAAAATCTTTTTCAAAGGAAATGATTGGATTTTTATCCATTTCAGCTAAACGCTCTGTTTCTTTTTCAAAGTGTTCGGCACGCATTAAAGAAGATAATTTTTCGGAGCCAGCGATAACGGCGTTATTGGCTGTGCCAGCTAAAATTGAGGTAAACCCAAATTTTAAAGCTTGCATACTAGCACAACAAGCTCCTGATGGAGAAATTAATTCCACAGGACCACATTTTAGTTCTCCATGAACCATCACAGCATGAGATGGTAGTAAATTATCTGGTGATGTAGTTCCGCATGCAATTAATTCAATGTCTTTTTGAGTAAAAGTACTATCAGTTAATTGTTCAATAGCAAGGGCAGTCATTTTAGCATTTGAGTGCGTTGAATTACCTTGCTTATCAATAGCGTAGTATCTAGTTTTTATGCCGTTGTTGCGAAGGGTTAAGCCTTTTCCTTTAGATGGCACACCATCAATCATGCCTAAATAATCTTCCATGTCATCATTTGAAATGGGATCATTAGGTAAAAATTTGGCGGCTTTGGTTATATAAACTCCTTGCATTATATGGGGGTGTATCTTTTTAAGTATATACAGTTTAAAAGATTAATTATTTAGTCTTTAATTCCAAAAAACTCGTTATAACTCACTTCTTTGGTTTCTAATTTACAAGAAGTTTTTAAAACGTCCAATACTTTTTTACTGTATAAGCCTTCAAATATTTTTTGAGCTTCTTGTTCTTTGGTTAGAATACCTTGAACAATTTTTGCTACTTCAGTTTCGTCAGGCACTTGTCCGTAACGAGCAAATTGAGAACGAACGTAATTACTTGCTTCTTCTTTAGCTTCATCAGCAGTTACTGTGATCTCGTTATTTTTAATGATTTTGTTTTCAATTAACTTCCATTGCATTGATTTAGCATAAGCAGGATATTCAGCTTCTAATTGCTCTTTCGTTAAAGGCTTTTCGTTAACCGCCATTAACCAACGTTTTAAGAAATCATCTGGCAATGTGATGTTTAATTTTTCTACTAATGTTTTTTCTACTATTTCAACAAACTTGCGGTCGGTATCCTGTTCAAACATTAAAGCTAATTCTCCTTTAATTTTATCTTTAAATTCTTCTAAGGAGTTAACTGTTCCAGCACCGTATAATTTATCAAATAACTCTTGGTTCAATTCTGCATCTTCCATGCGGGCAATGTTACGAACCGTTAATTGTAAGTTAGAGTTGAAGTTTTCAGCTACTTCTTTATCAATCCCTAACGACATTGATTTATCAACTGCTGAATCATATAAATCATTTGCATTAAGCACAATTTTATCTACTACTTTTGCGCCAGTTAATTTAGCTTTTGTTGCTTCGTTTTTTAAACGATCAATGCCAATACTAGTTGATTTAAAAACACCACCAGCAACAATGTTGTTTTCAGCGTCTAATTCAACGATATCAATATATAGTACGTCTCTAGCTCCTGCTACTTCAGGGTTTGAAGGTTTACCGTAGTTACGTTTTACATCTTTTAAATATTTTTCTACTAACTCATCATCAATCTTCACTTTATTATAAACAAAGGATTGATTGTTGTCTAATTTTACGTCAAACTGAGGAGTTAAGCCTAATTCGTAGTTAAATGTCCATTCTTTTTGTGAATCAAAATCAATTTTATTGTCTTCTTTAGGCATTGGATTTCCTAAGATTTCGATTTTGTTTTCGTTGATGTAGTTATATAAAGTTTCGTTTAGTATTTTATTGATTTCATCTACTAAAATAGATTTACCATGTTGTTTTTTTATTAAACCAACAGGCACTTTTCCTGGTCTAAATCCTGGTAAAGCCGCTTGTTTTTGTACTTTTTTAATCGCATTCTCAACTTTTACTTCATAATCAGCCGGAGCCAATGTGATACTCAATTCTGCATTTAATGCGCTAATGTCTTTTTTAGATATGTTCATGTTGTTTTTCTTAAGTAAATATAAGGGGTGCAAAAATAAGGGATTTTAGCTAAAAATCAACGATTTAACTAAAATTTTAGTTAAAATACCCACTAATACTTACGTTTTTTGAGTTAACATCATCCGGCAAGAGTAACTAGCTGATTTTAAAACAATTGTACGAGATTCGAATTTGGATAGTATCTATATAAAAATGAGCTTTTTTAGGACAAAATTTTCTGGATGTGAGAACGATAAAACATACCTATTTTACTTATCTACAAGCCTTTTGTGAAAAACTAATTTGCTGTATGCAATCTTTAAGCTAAGTATTTAGGATATTGCTATTTACTTAAATCACAGATATTGCATAAACCTTTTCATACACTTTTATTTGTTGCACTTACATTTTTGTTATTAGGCGCAATAAGTCTGGTAGTCCCTGAAAACGGTATTTATATTACAGATAATTTTAAAATTCAATACCCAACATTTGCGTCTTTATTTTTAGAGAAGAAAGTTGAAAAAACTGATATTTCTAGCATCATCGCTTTATCTGACGCCCAAGATGATGCACTTGAAGCAAGTTCAGATACAACAGTTACAGCCGAAAAAGATAGCTTATCGCCAGCGGTTGCTAAATTGGTAAAAGTGGATACTAATTTAAAACTCATTACAAGTATTCAATATAAAAATGAATCGAAAATAGCGATGACGAGTTTTTTCAATTCACTCGCTAATATTTCTAATGAAGACAAAAGCATTCGCATCTTACATTATGGCGACTCGCAAATTGAAGGAGATAGAATTAGCGATTACTTGAGATTAAAATTGCAAGGTGAATTTGGTGGAGAAGGACCAGGATTAATTTCGTTTATGCCTGTTGCGCCAAGTGTGGTAAATAAATTATCTTGGAGTTCAACGTGGGATCGTTATCCTGTTTTTGCAGGAAGAGATAAGCGCGTAAAACATAATAATTTCGGGGCATTGGCGCATATTACTCGTTTTAGTCCGTATGGCACTATTTCTGACACGGCGCAAGCTAAATCTGCTTGGGTAAAAATTGTTACAAGTAAAAATGGTGGACCAAAAGCGGCAGCTTATAAAAAAGTGAAATTATTTTATGGGGGCGCTCAATCAAAAACTCAAGTTGAGTTTTATGAGAATGGAACTTTAAATACAACAGATTCGTTAGCAGTGGGAGGAAATTTTAATATCAAAGAATTTAATTTAAATCAAGGCGCTTTATTGCAAGAGTTTAAATTTAAAGGCAAAGATAGTCCCGATTTTTATGGCGTTTCGTTGGAAGGCGGCAAAGGCGTGATGGTAGATAATTTTGGCTTACGAGGAAGTTCTGGTACATTTTTTAATCAAATTAATTTCGGACAATTAAAAAGTTTTTATGACTACTTAAATACTAAATTAATTATTCTTCAGTTTGGTGGTAACTCATTGCCTTATATTAAAACCAAAGAACAAGCCGATGCTTTTGGAACATACTTAAGAGCGCAAATAAACATCATAAAAAAAATAGCGCCACAAGCTTCTATCTTAGTTATTGGCCCTGCCGATATGAGTGTAAAAGTTGGAACAGAGTATGAAACGCATCCGCAATTGGAAGACTTGCGTGACGCCATTAAAAAAGCAGCTTTTGATACTGATTGTGCTTTTTTTGATATGTACAGCTGTATGGGTGGAAGAAACAGCATGTTAACTTGGGTTGAACAAGGTATTGGTGCTAAAGATTATATACATTTCAGTTCAGGTGGTGCGCGCAAAATTGCGGTGCTGTTGTATTCGTCGTTGATGAGTGATTATAATGGATTTGTAAAGGGACGATAGAGATGGAAGAGACAATAGAGAATGAATGGACAAGAGAGAAAAAAAACGACAGAAAAAAAATGACAAAATCACACTATATAAAAAATTCTTTTTTACAAGGCATTCGGCTTTTATCCCCTTGGTCTCTTGAGTCCCTTAAGTCTCTTCTGTCATGTCTTCTTATTTTTATAACAGTCAATGCTACTGCGCAACAATACCCTTTCATTAATTACGATCAAAGTAAATTACGTTTCGGAAAAGATAGTTCTCAGTTTATGGATTTTTATAAAAAAATTGATGAACTCCGAGAAGGGAAAAGAAAAAAAGTAACCGTGGTTCATTTTGGTGGTTCGCATATTCAAGCAGGTTTTTGGACAGAAGTATTAATGGATGGATTTCAAGAAATTGGAAATTTTAAAGGTGGCGGTACATTTATTTTTCCTTTTAAAATAGTAAAAACAAATAGTCCCCATTTTTTTAAGTCGTTTACAACTGGCAAGTGGATCAGAAAGCGTAACGCCTTAATAAAAGAAATGTGTGATAACTTAGGAATGGCTGGAATGGCTGGTATTACTAACGATAGTGCTAATACATTTGGTTTTAATTTGTTAAAAAATAATCATCACCAAAGTTTTAATTCGTTAAGAGTGTATCATAATTTTAATCCCAGTTTTGAATTTTCTATTGCCAATCAAACAGGAGCGCACTTTGTAAGAAATGATTTCAGAAAAAATGGGTACTCCGAATTTTTCTTTGAGTCTTATATCGACTCAGTGAATTTTAATTTAGTGAGAAAAGATACTATTATTCCTGATTTCATGCTTAGAGGCTTTAGTATCGAAAACGACAATCCAGGGTTTTATTATGCATCAATTGGTGTTAATGGAGCAAGTACATCTTCCTATTTAAGATGTCAGGAATTTGTTAATGAGTTAAGTACTATACCGCCTGATTTAGTAATTTTTTCATTAGGCGTTAATGATACTCACGATATTAATTTTTCGAAACAAAAATTTATTGAAAATTATGATAGTTTAATTACACTTATCAAAATTGCATCGCCAAATTGTACGTTTTTATTTACGACGGTTACGGATAATTACATGAATCGCAAAACATCTAACAAACGCCCTATTAAGGCACAAGAAGCCATGTATGAGTTAATGGAAAAGCATAACACAGCAGTGTATGATTTATATGCTGTGATGGGAGGATACAAATCAATTTATAAATGGTATAAGGCTGGATTAGCTGCAAAGGATAAAGTACATTTTAACGGGCGAGGGTATAATATTTTAGCCTCTATGATGTTTGATGCGATTAATAGAAGTTACAAGTTTAACAGTAAGATTAAGTAAAATTGAGTGACATTATTGAATATTTAAAATCTTGTTTCCTTTATGTAAAAGGACAACCAGTCATTTTTACTCAATTATATTTTTGGGGATTTTTTGCTGTGGTGTTGGGTTTATACTCCTTGATTTATAAAAAGAATACAGTTCGTACTTTTTACTTATTATTAGTTAGTTTTTTCTTTTATTATAAAACGAGCGGTGTTTTTTTAATATTACTAATCTTCACCATTATTAGTGATTATAACTGGGGACGGTTGATTTATCAAAGTAAATCAGAAACTAGAAAAAAAGCATATTTAACGATTAGCTTACTGCTTAATTTAACTTTATTGTGTTATTTTAAATACGCTTATTTCTTTACAGAGAGTGTGAATCAATTAGCAGGAACGGATATTTCTTTCTTTAATCATTTTACGCAGTTTAGCAATACCTTTTTAGGAACAAACGATCCGGTAGATAAATTGATTTTACCTGTTGGTATTTCGTTTTTTACGTTTCAGTCTATTTCCTATACCATTGATATGTATAGGGCTAAAGTAACACCTGTAAAATCTATTTTTGATTATGGTTTCTTTGTTTGCTTCTTTCCGCATTTAGTGGCAGGACCAATAGTAAAGGCTAATGAATTTTTATATCAAATTTATCAGGAGTATAGCTTAACCCGCAAAGAATTTGGTTATGCTATATTTTGGATATTGAATGGTTTAGGAAAAAAAATACTAGCAGATTATATTGCTGTTAATTACATCGATCGTATTTTCGACAGCCCTAATTACTATTCAGGGGTAGAAACCGTATTTGGTATTTTTGGCTACTCTTTGCAAATTTATGCTGATTTTAGTGGCTATACTGATATTGCGATTGGCGTAGCCTTACTGTTAGGGTATCGTTTAAAAACCAATTTCAAATCGCCTTATAAGGCACAGGACGTGAGTGAATTTTGGAAACGCTGGCATATTTCCTTATCCACTTGGTTGAAGGATTATTTATACATCCCATTAGGTGGAAATAAAAAAGGAACGATTGGTTCTTATATCTGTATTGCCTTTTTATCCATTGTATTAGTTATGCTCACCGGTAAAATTTGGTTGCTGTTAGTTTTGTTATTGATGGCAATTGTATTGGTGTTATTAGCTTACTTCTTCCCTAAAGTAAAACAGAGTGTGAATACCAATATTAATTTATTAGTTACCATGCTGATTGGTGGTTTTTGGCATGGTAGCTCTTGGTTGTTTATTATTTGGGGCGGATTAAATGGAGTAGGTTTAGTGGTACATAAACTATGGCAAAAAATTTCTCCGTTCAAAGACTCTAATTCATTTTTCGTAAAAGGCATGATGGTATTTATCACTCTTGCATTCATTAGCTTTACGCGTATTTTTTTTAGAAGCGACAGTTTAGATACCGTTAGTTTAATTTTTGATAGAATTACCAATCATTTTGGCGCCGCATTGACTTTTAATATTATTCAAGGCTATGCTTTAGTATTCTCAGTAATTTTAGTTGGCTACTTAATACACTGGATTCCAGAAAACTTTAAAGAAAGGTATCGTTTGAAATTTGCGGAATTGCCCTTGCCAATCATGAGTTTAGTGGCTGTGGTATTTGTGTTCTGTATTTACCAAATGGTAAGTGGCGAAATGCAACCTTTTATTTATTTTCAATTCTAGTATTGTGTCCCGCAGATTTCGCAAATGAACGCAGATTTAATCCCTTAAATCTCTTTTGTCAAGTGATCTCTTAAATCTCTTTGTAATTCTTATACTCCCCAACCTTCCAGCCACTAGTATTTTCAATAAAGAGTAAGAATTTATCTTTTCCACTTAATTTAATTTGTGTTTTATCAAAATTAAATTTCCAGTCTGCGGCTTTTAAGCGTGTTTGAAATACTTGCGGATGTGTGCCTTTAAATTCTTCTAAGCTATCTATTTGTGAGTAATCAAATTCTTCTACCTGAGCAATGTTTTTTTTCATCCATTCATCATCGTGCCACATTTTATGAAAATGTTCTTGCTTGGCTTGTTGTGCTTTTGGTGGTTTTACCCATCCGTAATGATAAATCTCCGCACTAATTGGTTTCACGTTTAGTTTAGAGTTGTCTGTTTTTCTAAAGCCTTGCGCATCTTTATAAGAACGAATAGATTTATCATTTTTAATGATGCGAATTTCTTTACGGTACCAACGTCGTGAATTACCAACGTAATTGTAAGTACCATAAAAATGAACGTAGTTAAACAATAAACCTTCAACTTGTTTATAGTCTTTATATTTTTGCATCGCTTCTTTAATAGAAGCTAAATGTTTTTCGTGAACACACTCATCACTCTGAATATAAAAACACCAGTCAACATCTTCACTAATAGCATCAAATGCTTTGTTAGTTTCAATGGCTAATACTTGCCCACCTTGCCGCAAACTATCATCCCAAACAGTTTCAATAATTTTTATTTTTGGAGAGTTGATGCTTTTAATCAATTGTAAAGTGTCATCTTCGCTATTACCAACTGCTACAATAAACTCATCACAAATGGGTAAAATAGACGTAATAGCTTCTACCACTGGATAGTCGAACTTAATCGCATTTCGTATGATGGTGAAGCCTGCTACTTTCATTTATTTTTTTGTTCTCGACTTCGCTCGAACTGACAAACACGTCACCTTGAGTGGAGTCGAAGGGTTAAAACTCCGGATTTTGTCCTACAAAGTTTTGCGGTGTAATTTTTAATAACTCTGCTTTTACTTCGGCGCTTACATTTAATCCGTTGATGAATGTATGCATCGAATCTTTTGTAATTTGTGCATTGGTACGAGTTAAATCTTTCAAGGCTTCATAAGGTTTTGGATAACCTTCTCTGCGTAAAATAGTTTGAACTGCTTCAGCTACAACTGCCCAGTTATTTTCTAAATCTCTATGAAAAATTTCTTCGTTTAAAATTAATTTATCTAAGCCTTTTAAAATGCTTTTGTAAGAAATTAAAATATGAGCTACTGGAACTCCTAAATTTCTCAAAACAGTACTATCTGTTAAATCTCTTTGTAAACGCGATAAGGGAAGCTTAGCCGATAAATGTTCTAAAATAGCATTGGCCATTCCTAAATTACCTTCTGCGTTTTCAAAATCAATGGGGTTTACTTTATGTGGCATTGCCGAAGATCCAATTTCTCCAGCTTTTAATTTTTGTTTAAAATAATCCATGCTCACGTATGTCCAGATATCGCGGCATAAATCCAATAAGATAGTGTTGATTCGTTTTAAAGCATCGCAGTATGCAGCAATATTATCATAGTGCTCAATTTGAGTGGTAAACTGACTTCTACTTAATCCCAATGTATTATTTACAAATTCGTTTCCAAATTTAATCCAATCATTTTTCGGATAAGCTACATAGTGTGCATTGAAGTTACCTGTTGCACCGCCAAATTTTGCTGAGAATGGAATAGCATTTAATTGATTGATTTGAATTTGTAAACGCTCTACAAACACATAAATTTCTTTTCCTAAACGAGTAGGCGAAGCAGGCTGACCGTGAGTACGAGCTAGCAACGAAATATTTTTCCAGTCTTTAGCTAAACTTGTTAATTTATCTGTTACTTGTTTTAAGTTAGGTAATACCACATCGTTGTTAGCTTGCTTTAACGATAGCGGAATAGAGGTGTTATTAATGTCTTGAGACGTTAATCCAAAGTGCACAAACTCCAAATAGTTTTCTAATCCTTGTGCTTTTAATTTTTCTTTAATGAAATACTCAACTGCTTTTACATCATGATTGGTTGTTTTTTCAGTTTCTTTAATCACCTCTGCATCAGCAAACGAAAAGTTTTGATACACTGCTTTTAAGCTAGTAATTTGACTTTCGTTTAATTTTGGTAATTGAGGTAACCCTTGTTGTGATAACAAGATGAAATAATCAATTTCTACTTGCACACGGTATCTTATTAACCCGAATTCCGAAAAGTATGCTGCTAATTCGTTAGTTACTCGGCGGTAACGACCATCAACAGGAGATATAGCAGTTAAAGTATTTAATTCCATAATTTTTAAAAATAAAGGGCAAATATAGGGAATTTTGAGGAAAAGACCTGTCAGGTTTTTAACACCTGGATTGCATTAAAGTTATTCTGTAACTACAATCTTTTTAAACTCTACTTTCTGATTCCCAATCAATTTCACAATATACATGCCTTCTGCATAACCTGACAAATCAACCTTTTGTAAGATACTGTTGATTTTACTTTCTGCAACTAGTTTTCCGTTTATGCTATAAATTTCATATTTGTTAAAGCTTGGTTCTCTTTGCGAAATAGTGATACTGTTTTTTGCTGGGTTAGGAAAAATTCTCCAAGTGTAATCAGCAGATACGGATTCTTGTATGCTTGTTGGCATACCATCGTATTTAATTTGTGCATGTTGTGCGCCGGTAATTAAATTTGCTAAACTATCGCCACCCACTAAAGCAAAAGCAATTTTCACCGATTGTCCTGGGATTAATTGCACTGGACCACTACTCATCACATTCATCACATCTACACCATTGCCAGCCACGCCAGCTGCTAAACGCTGAGTAGATAAACTTAAATATTTATCTTTAGTATCCGCACCGTTAGCAAAGTCTAATCCGCCGTTGCCGCCACTTACATTATCAATAGCATAAAAATTTGGAGGTGCTGTATTGGTCAATAATTTTATACCAGCATATTTTCCACCTGCAGCTGTGTAATAGCTGTAACCCATTTTTGTAACAACATCATACGCACTTCTGTTTTGCGCGTAGGTGCCACCGTCAATATCCCAATCAGTAAAAATACCAGCATACATGTTTTTGATAGTATCTGTGGCGTGTGTATTTGTAATGACGTATTCCCAAATAACAAATTGTGTATTTGGCACAGCCGCCCAAGCGTATGTGTTTTGGTCAATATCAATGTTTAGTGGATTAAAGGCTAGGTTATCTTTTAATTTTGCTTTCGTATCAAAGTCCGAAAACATCGATGGAATTTGTAGTGCAATTCGATTTGTAATTCCAAAGTCGTTATCAGAAGGATTACCATTTAAACCTCTCACGCAATCAGATACTTTAGTAGTGTCGCTACCAATCATCAAACCTGCTTCATATAGCAACTCTGTGTTATTGTATTTAAAACCTAAACCTTGCCCTTGAGTATCTAGGTTGTAACCAATTTTTCCTTTACTAGTAGCAGTTGTACTCACATCGTTTATGTCTATATTAATATAATCTACATTAATATATACGGTAAAAAATTGTTTAGCTTGATAAGCACCGTCGCTCATGCTTACTTCAAAACTAATAGCTTGATTAATTGGAATAGCACCAGTTAATTTAAAAGTAAATGGATCTAGCGAATTTGTAGCGCTTGCTAATGTATTGATGGCGCCTAAAGACGTTGTATTATCTATTGTTACAGCATAAGCCGATAAAGGCGTAACTGTAACGTTTAAAGCAGAGGTTGGATCTAAATAATTAATAAAATTTCCAGCAATAAATAAAGTGTCGCCATTAATAAATGACATATCATTATGGTCGCTTACGGTTTTGCTGGTCATCACTACACTTGGTGAAGCAGGATCTGTTAAAGCGCGAAATAAATTAATTCTTCCTGTTCCTAGTTTATTAATGTATGTAGGATTTGCTGCATAAATATTATCAGCAGTTACTTTTAAGCGTTCACCAACTTGCAAACCGTTATATGCTGGAAAGTGATTTTTAACGATTCCAGCAGCTCCAGCAACTACAGGAGATGACATCGACGTGCCTGAAGTGGTGATGTAAAAACTTCCTGGCCAAGTAGAGTTAACATTGTCGCCAGGTGCACAAACGTCTACCATGTAGCCATAATTAGAGTTAGAAAACTTAACGTCGTTTTGTGAGGTATTAGCAACAGACAATACATAATTATAGGCAGCTGGATAAAAATCTCCATCAACCCCATTATTTCCTGCCGCACAAACCACTAAGCAGTTTTTATTGATAGTGGCATAATCAATAATATCTTGTCCAAACTGGCTAGAGCCGCCACCGCCCCAAGAGCAATTGATAATTTGGCAACCATGATCGGCCGCATATTTTATTCCTTCATAAGCTTGTGTTAGAGCACCAGTGGCATCAGAAATTTTAACAGGTAAAAATTTGCAATTAAAACCCGTACCAGCTCCACCTATATTGTTATCAGTACTTGCTGAAGATAAACCACTCACATGCACGCCATGTGCATTGGCATTCCACGATGCATCTTTATCATTTTCACCTAAATCCCAACCCATGTAGTTATCTATAAAACTATCGCCGTCATTATCAATCCCATCATTTACATCTGCATAATTACGCTTGACGTTATTAAATAAATCAGGATGCGTAAAATCATTCCCCGTATCTGTAATTCCTATAACGATAGATGAATCACCTTTGTTTACATCCCAGGCATTAAAGGCATTGATGTTTAATAAATGGTATTGGTTAGTTGGATTGGCTAATGGATCGTTTGGAGAATAATTTATCTTAGGAACAAAATGTGGTTCGGCATACACTAAAATGTTTGATAGTAATAATTTGCTAATGGCTTTTTCTAATGAAAGATTTGATGTATAATTTAATTCGTACACTAACGATAAATCCGCATAACGTTGCCCTGCCGAATTTAAAGGAGTTTCAGGGGATTTATCTAAAGGAAATTTTTTATGAAGATTAGTTGCGCTAATAGCGGATGCTAAAGAATTAAACAAAGGATGATCAATTTTTGTGACTGAACATACGCTAGCAAAAGCAGGTTTTACTTTGATGATAATCGTTTTTGCTAAGTAGTCATTTACTGAAATATCATATGGCAATTGATAAGTTTTTTGCGCCTTTATATTAATGAACGTAAAAGTGCAACTTATAATAAAAATAATTGTCTTCATGTGATGTTTTTTTAGTCTAACAAATAATTGTGGTGTTTGTTGTATTTCTCTAACGTGCGAATACCAGAAGAACTAATATGTTCAAATTCTTTATCGCAAAAGATATTGATGATTTTAATATCTGGTTTTAACTCTTGTATGTAACGGTATTGATTTTGTTCGTAGTTAAAATCAGTTGAGTTTCTTAAACCTCTTACTACCGTTACATCATAGTCAAACGATTCGATATGATCGGTTAATAGGTCGTGGTATTCTGTTTGCTGACGATTAGCAATGGTTTTTGGAACAGGCCAAGTGCGAACGGTTTTATCAGGATTTTTACCGAAAGCAATAATGACTTTATCAAATAATTTTTCGGCTTTTTGTAAGACGTTGTAGTGTCCTTTGTGAAAAGGATTAAAACTACCAGCAAATACTCCAATACTTGGCTCAACAGAATTTACATAATCTATTAGATGATTTAAATTTCCGTTTGTATTAAAGTGTTTTAATACTTCAATGCGTTTTACTTTATAGGATTTATAATCTACAAATTGAAATTCTTTAAAAATTTGTTTTTCGTATTTGATTAATTTGTCAAAGGATGAATTTAAAATGGCTAAATCGGCTTTAATAAATTCTTCCGAAAATTTAACGCTAGATTTATGATGCTTTGTATCTAATATTAATTGTTTGATGTGCTCTTTTTGTTCGCCAGTTAAAGAAGTTGATTTGGCTGAGTGTAAGAAAAACTCTGCAGAATCTTCTTCGTTAGTATTTGATTGCGGGTTGTAAATAATATCGTGAAAGACAGCTGCTAAAAACAATTCATCATGTTTTAATAGATCGGCATTAAGTAATTGCTTTAACACATCTTCTATATGTTCTAATGTATGATAAAACCTGTGAGGTTCATCATAAGCATTAATCACATCAGAGTTAAACTGAAGTTGAGTTAAACGATTTGATATTTCAGTTATATTCATAATTAATGTCCCGCAGATCTCACAGATTTCCGCAGATTTTTTATAAATTATTTACTTTTCTATAAATTGATTTTGATATATCATCGCTATTAAAGTTAATCAATAATCCCAATTTAAGTTTTGTAAGTTTTAAATAGGTTAGTACTTGTTTATGATGAACATCTAAAATTGTTTCAATAGATTTTAATTCGATAATCACTTTGTCTTCTACTAGTATATCTATTCTATAACCAAGATCTAGTTGCGTGTCCTTATATTTAATAGGCAATCCCACTTGTGTTTTAACGTTTAAGCCCTTTTCCCTTAATTCATATGCTAACGCAGCTTTGTAAATAGATTCTAACAAACCAGGACCAAGTTCATTATAAACATCAAAAACACATCCTCTAATTATATAGGATAAATCATTTTCTACTATTTTTTCTATCTGCGTCATCTGCGAAATCTGCGGGAACCCGACCTACTTCTTTTTTAAATAAAACAAAGTACTGCAATTTGTTTTTTGTAAAATTTTATTCGCTTGCTCTTTAATGCCTTCAGCGGTTACATTTTGGTAATTTTCAATTTCTAAATTAATCAAATTAGCATCGCCTAACAATTCCGAAATAGCTAAGTTTGTTGCTTTATTAAGCACATCAGCCTCACTATAAGTTACAGTAGATTCAACTTTATTTTTACATTTTTGTAACTCATCAGCAGCAACTAATTCGTTTTGTAGTTTTGCAATTTCAGCATCTATACCAGCTTCAGCTTGCTCAATGGTAACGCCGTCATTTATTTTACCCGAAATCACAAATAGTCCTTTATCAAAATCCCCCATCACATAAGCATTGATGTCTGAAAACAATTGTTTGTCTTTAATTAAGTTTTTATACAAACGTGATGAATTTCCTCTCGATAAAATGTCCGATATTAAATCAATGGTATGGTATTCTGCATCAACTCTGGCACACATGCGATATGCTCTGTAAATGCTGCTAATTGGCACATCACGTTCAACAGTTAAACTTCTATATTCTGTTTGTGGTGGTTCAACAGGTAAATTACGTTTTGGTTTAGTGCCTGCTTCAATTGGTTCAAACCATTTTTCTGCTAATTGTTTTACCTGCTCAAATTCAACATCGCCAGCTACAACTAATACGGCGTTACTCGGCGTATAATGTTCTTTAAAAAATGCTTTCACATCTTCCATGGTAGCATCTTCAATATGTTTTATTTCTTTACCAATAGTTGCCCATTTGTATGGATGCACTTTGTAAATCAATGGACGTAATAATAACCAAACGTCGCCGTAAGGTTGATTTAAATAGCGTTGTTTAAACTCTTCAATTACTACGCTGCGTTGTACTTCTAAACTTTTTTTATCAAAAGCCAAACTCAACAAACGGTCGCTCTCTAGCCAAAAAGCCGTTTCTAAATTTTCGGATGGAACTGTGCAATAGTAGTTTGTAATATCGTTTGTGGTAAATGCATTATTTTCACCGCCAACCAATTGCAAAGGCTCGTCATAATTAGGAATATTAATGCTACCTCCAAACATTAAATGTTCAAATAAATGGGCAAATCCTGTTTTATTTTCGTCCTCATCACGAGCACCGACATCGAAAATAATATTTAAGCAAGCCATAGGCGTGCTTTTGTCTTGGTGAACAATGACAGTGAGGTTATTTTTAAGTTTAAATTTTTCGAACTGAATCATATATTTTTTTGAAGTAAATTATCTTTAAAGATACTAAAAAGGCTTAAATACATAAAGAGTTATGGAAAAATAACCACATAGAGGCATAGAATACTATTTGTTAGAATTTCCAGATAGAAAACATGTTTTTGTACATAGTTGAACCGTGTAAAAGCGGAATTTTTTAATCCTCTATATAAATCAATGAAAACCTATGTAATTATGTGGTTAAAAAAATATTACTTTTAATGCTGAATTATGGAACTTTGGGAAAAGATTAAAAAGTATGAAAGTTTGCACATTGTTTTTTGGCTAATAAAAGATAGTTGCTGGATGTTTGAAGCTAAATTATTGGGCGTATTAATGATTATTCCTACCTTAAGCATTGCCGCCTATATCATTTACATTACTCGCAAAACAACGGATTTATTTTTAAATCTGGCTGTCTTATTTTGGATTTGTGCAAATAGCTTTTGGATGTATAGCGAGTTTTTTAATAATGGTGCATATAAATTATTAGCATCGATTCCTTTTGGATTAGGATTTATTTTTGTAGGAATTTTTTATTACAAATTACTATTTAATAAAGAAGAATCATCTTTAAAAAAAGAATAGGACAAACTTGCTTAATTACTTGTCCAAAAACCATAAAAACTATTATATTAGACATTTTATTTTTAAAATCAATTTCCTATGGAAACTATACCATATCAATCAAAACATAAAATTCGTATTGTAACCGCTGCCGCATTATTTGATGGGCATGACGCAGCCATTAACATTATGCGCCGCATTATTCAATCAAGCGGAGCGGAAGTAATACATTTAGGTCATGACAGGAGCGCGCAAGAGGTTGTAAACTGTGCTATTCAAGAAGATGCGAATGCCATTGCGGTAACGAGTTACCAAGGTGGACATGTGGAGTATTTTAAATACATGTATGATTTATTGAAAGAAAAAGGTTGTGAACACATTAAATTATTTGGTGGTGGTGGTGGAGTAATTCTTCCTGAAGAAATTGAAGAATTACACAATTACGGCATTGCTCGTATTTATGCGCCAGATGACGGACGCGCGATGGGATTGCAAGGAATGATTAATGATTTATTACGTCAGTGTGATAGCCCCACCTCGTTCCTTCCGCCAACTGGCGGAGAGGAGGCTGCGAAAGTGGCTATCGATGCAATTAAAAACAAAGATTATAAAACAATAGGGCAAGTTATTTCGTTTGCAGAAAATCATAATGAACAATTTACTAAGTTGTTCAGTTCTATTATTTCTCCCTCCCTTTCGGGGAGGGCTGGGGAGGGGCTAGTGGCTTCTACTCCTGTCTTAGGAATTACCGGTACAGGTGGTTCCGGAAAATCAAGTTTAGTAGATGAATTAGTGCGTCGTTTTTTAATTGATTTTAAAGACAAACAAATTGCCATTATTTCGGTCGACCCATCTAAACGCAAAACTGGCGGAGCTTTGTTAGGAGATAGAATTCGCATGAATGCGATAAATAATGATCGTGTGTATATGCGCTCATTAGCAACTCGTCAAAGTAATTTAGCATTAAGTAAATATGTGCAAGATGCTGTAAATATTTGTAAAGCCTCGAATTTCGATTTAATTATTTTAGAAACATCAGGTATCGGACAATCGGATACTGAAATTATTGAACACTCTAACATGAGTTTATATGTGATGACGCCAGAGTATGGTGCCGCTACACAGTTAGAGAAAATTGATATGTTAGATTTTGCTGACATTATTGCGCTAAATAAATTTGACAAACGTGGGGCTTTAGACGCCATTCGCGATGTAAAAAAACAATACAAACGCAATCATAACTTATGGGAAATTGCAGATGAAGATATTCCAGTATTTGGCACCATTGCTTCTCAATTCAACGACCCTGGCATGAATCGTTTATACAAAGCGGTAATGAATAAGATGGTTGAAAAAACCGGCGATAAAAGTTTAGCATCAGAGTTTTTTATTACAGAAGAGATGAGCGAAAAAATTTACATCATTCCTCCTTCAAAAACGCGTTACTTATCAGAGATTTCTGAAAACAACCGTAATTACGATAAGAGAGCCAATGCACAAGCAGAAGTTGCGCAAAAATTATATGGCATTCAAAAAACCATCGAAACGATTTCTGAATCTAAAATGGATGATAAAGATCGTTTAATTAAAGGTTTGCAAGAAGCATTTGAGAAAACAAAATTAGATTTAGATCCTCATCATTTATTAGTGATTCAAGGATGGGAAGCTAAAAAGAAATTATACAGTAATGAGTTTTACGAATTTAAAGTGCGTGATAAAGTGTTGAAAATTGAAACACATTACGAATCATTGTCTCATTCCAAAATTCCAAAAATTGCGTCACCAAAATATACTTCTTGGGGAGATATTTTAAAATGGACCTTGCAGGAAAATTTCCCTGGCGATTTTCCATACACAGCTGGTATTTATCCTTTCAAGCGTGAGGGCGAAGATCCAACGCGTATGTTTGCTGGCGAAGGTGGTCCAGAGCGTACAAACAAACGTTTTCATTATGTCAGTAAAGGTTTACCTGCCGCTCGTTTAAGCACAGCTTTTGATAGTGTCACTTTATATGGTAACGACCCTGATTACCGTCCAGATATTTATGGAAAAATTGGCAACTCCGGTGTAAGTATTTGTTGTTTAGATGACGCTAAAAAATTGTATAGTGGCTTTAATTTAGCCGATCCAAAAACGTCTGTATCAATGACTATTAACGGACCGGCGCCAACCATAGCAGCGTTTTTTATGAATGCAGCCATTGACCAACAATGTGAAATCTATATCAAAGAAAATAAATTAGAAAAAGAAGTTGAAGCAAAAATCGCTGCTATTTATAAAGCAAAAGGAACTGTTCGCCCAACTTACCAAGGCGAATTGCCTGAAGGTAACGATGGCTTAGGATTAATGCTATTAGGTGTTACAGGAGATCAAGTATTGCCTAAAGATGTTTACGAAACAATTAAAGCAAAAACGTTAACTCAAGTTAGAGGAACGGTGCAAGCTGATATTTTAAAAGAAGATCAAGCACAAAATACCTGTATTTTTAGCACTGAGTTTAGTTTACGCGTGATGGGTGATGTGCAACAATACTTCATCGATCAAAAAGTACGTAACTTCTATTCGGTTTCAATTAGTGGTTACCACATTGCAGAAGCTGGCGCAAATCCTATTTCTCAATTAGCATTTACTTTAGCTAACGGTTTCACGTTTGTAGAATACTACTTAAGTCGTGGAATGCACATTGATGATTTTGCACCAAACTTATCATTCTTCTTTAGTAACGGTATCGATCCTGAGTACAGTGTGATTGGTCGTGTGAGTCGCCGTATTTGGGCTAAAGCCATGAAGTTACGGTACGGTGGAAACGAAAGAAGTCAGATGTTGAAATACCATATTCAAACATCTGGTCGTTCGTTACACGCGCAGGAAATTGATTTTAATGATATTAGAACAACTCTTCAAGCGTTATACGCCATTTACGATAACTGTAATTCGTTACACACCAATGCGTATGATGAAGCCATCACAACGCCAACCGAAGAATCAGTGCGAAGAGCCATGGCTATTCAGTTAATTATAAATCGCGAATTAGGTTTAGCCAAAAACGAAAATCCGTTACAAGGGTCTTTCATTATTGAAGAATTAACAGATTTAGTAGAAGAAGCTGTCTTAACTGAGTTTGATAGAATTTCTGAACGTGGCGGTGTTTTAGGAGCAATGGAAACCATGTACCAACGTGGACAAATACAGGAAGAAAGTTTATACTACGAAACATTAAAGCATACAGGTGAATATCCAATTATTGGTGTCAATACTTTCTTATCAAGCAAAGGAAGTCCAACGGTATTACCACGTGAAGTGATTCGTTCAACTACTGAAGAAAAAGAATACCAAATTACCATGCTCGCTCAGTTACATAAAACACATACTGATAAACATGATGATATGGTAAAGCGCCTGCAAAAAGCAGCTATACACAACAAAAATATTTTTGCTGAGTTAATGGATGCTGCTAAGTTTATGAGCTTAGGCGAAGTAACCAAATGCTTATTTGAGGTTGGGGGTCAGTATAGAAGGAATATGTAACTCCAAGTCATTGCTATTACGCCTTGGCGTGAGAAGCAATCTCAAACTTAAAATCAAAGCTCTCGCAATTTGCGAGGGCTTTTTTATTATATTTATATGATGAAAAAAATATGGTATTTATTTTTAATTATTTCTTTTTTCTCTTGCAAAGAAGAAAACAAAAAAAACAACACCCACCATATAAAAGTGCTTGAAGCCCACGGCTACGTAGTTCCTAAAGACAGCATGGCAACACCAAAAGTAATTTTGATGGATGAAAGCAAACTAAAAAAAATAGCCGCAGGCAAACCTAAAATTGTACCTACCAATACCAACATACACAAAGCTGGCATACCAACTATTGTTTTAGCTGGCAAACCAAGAGTAATAACTCCGGGTACTGATACTTTCCTTGTTCAAAAATCATTTAACATTCAACATTCAAAACTTAACATTATTACAGCCGGCGTACCCGAAACGGTTATAGCTAAAGACATGGCCAACAAAGACCAAAACCCTGAAAACTTTAGCTCGTTTAGTAAATTGCAAGGTCTAAAACACGGCAATATAATTTGTATGTTAGAAGATAAATTCGGAAACCTTTGGTTCGGCACAGCAGGCGGTGGCGCCTGTAAATACGATGGTAAAAGTTTTACTCATTTTACCGATAAAGAAGGCTTGAGCAATAATGTTGTTTGGTCGATTTTAGAAGATAAATCCGGAAACCTTTGGTTCGGCACATTAGGCGGTGCCGTTTGCGCCCACCATTTTAAAAGTGTTCAAGTTGTCCCAGTATGTGGTCGTGGCCGGCGGACCCGCGTCCAGCCCTGTGCTGATTTTGGAGCTGGCGTCGCAGCGGGTGGTGCAGTCGATCGCGGTCGACGGCGTCGTGGCCGGCCTCTTGGTGGTCAAGATGAAAACAAAAATATCGGTGGTCAAGGTGGCTCAATGAAATTCGTTTACATCGGTTTAGGTGTATTGGCTTTAGGAGGAATCGCATATTTAGCACTAAAGAAAAAATAAAACTATGGGAAAGAAAATTTTATCAACGGCTCTCGGAATAGGAGTTCTATTCGGAATGGTTTGGGTAGTTTCTAAAGCGTGGAAAAAAGGACAACAATAAACACTATGGGATACAAAGACAATTACAAAAATATGGGAGATAATGATTCGATG
>CAITNS010000030.1 GCA_903893815.1 uncultured Bacteroidota bacterium | reverse complement strand
GGATGTGGCGCTTGTGGGCGGAGGAATGAACGCACAACCCGGAGAAATTTCGTTAGCACACAATGGCGTTTTATTTTTAGATGAGTTGCCTGAATTTAAACGAACAGTTTTAGAAGTGATGCGTCAGCCATTAGAAGATAGAATTGTGACTATTTCCCGTGCGCGTTTTAGTGTGGAGTATCCTGCCAGTTTTATGTTAATGGCTAGTATGAATCCTTGTCCTTGTGGTTACTATAACCATCCCGAAAAAGACTGCGTGTGCGCCCCTGGTGTAGTACAAAAATATTTAAATAAAATTTCAGGACCCTTATTAGATAGAATTGATTTGCATGTGGAAGTAACACCTGTTCCTTTTAGCGAGTTGAGTAAATCTCAAAGTGCCGAAACAAGTAAAGATATTAGAGAGCGCGTCATTAAAGCACGTCTGTTACAAACGGAACGATATAAAACTTCCGATGGCATTTATTGTAATGCTCAAATGCGCACGAAGGATTTAAGAACCTATTGTAGTTTGGATGAAGCCAGTAATACCTTATTAAAAACCGCTATGGAACGATTGGGTTTATCCGCTCGTGCTTACGACCGAATTTTAAAAGTAGCTCGCACTATTGCTGATTTAGAAGCTTCGACAACTATTAAAACAAATCATATTGCCGAAGCTATACAATATCGCAGTTTAGATAGAGAAGGTTGGGCGGGGTAATTCAATAAATTAATTTATAAACATAGGTGGTCACAATTTGTGACCACCTACTAAAAAGTTTTACGATGGTTAAAAATAAGTCTATAACAAAAATTCCAGATGAAATAATTATCAATAAAATTATTGTTTTACGTGATGTAAAAGTTATGATAGACAAAGATTTGGCAGAATTATATGGAATTACAACAAAGCAATTAAATCAACAAGTAAAAAGGAACATAAAAAGATTTCCTGAGGACTTTATGTTTCAAATTAATCAAGAAGAGAAAGACGA
Source organism: uncultured Bacteroidota bacterium (assembly GCA_903893815.1). Taxonomy (GTDB): domain Bacteria; phylum Bacteroidota; class Bacteroidia; order B-17B0; family Aurantibacillaceae; genus UBA4416. Next base: position 128,439 of record CAITNS010000030.1, on the reverse strand, counting down.
TATTATATCAAGTTTTAAGCATCTAAATTCATTAAAGTTTTCTACTTCATTACCCTATGTATTCACGGAACACGGTGCAGTAATGTTGGCTAGCATCATAAACAGCGATAAAGCAATTGCTGTTAACATTCAAGTTGTCAGGGTATTTATACAAATCAGGCAGGCGCTTGCAGATAATACAGATATTCGTTTGGAAATAGAAAAAATTAGAAAAAAAACAGATAACAATACAAAAAATATTGAAATGGTTTTTCAATATCTAGATGAACTGCTTGATAAAAGGGAAAACCCAAAGCCTAGAACCAAAATTGGCTATACAATGCATTAGTATAGGCAGAGAAGGTTGGGCGGGGTAATTCAGTTTCAAAAAATCTTTTTCATTAAAATAAGACTAAAATATCACAAAAATAGAGTGCTTTTTAGGATGATTTTTTGGTAATTTCGGTTTTGAAACCAAAATGAAACTGATATTTTGTAGAATTGAGGTATTCCTTTTTTATTTCGCAATCAAATATTGTTCAAACTGAAAACGCTTATGAAATTTACATGTATTTTTTTTACATTCTTACTATTTTCATATAGTTGGGCTCAAGATACTTGCAAACTATATCCTAAGCAAATAAAACTTGTGAAGCAAACTATCTCAAAACAATTTGATGGTGTTGCCGAAAAAGTTTTTCTTGGCAAAACGTTAATAACCACTTGTATTGTAGGGCAAGATACTTTCTTTAATCCAGATGGCTATTACTATTTATTTAAACTTACAGGAGATTCAGCTATAAGATTAGACCTTTCGCAATACCATGGTGCAAATTTTGGGAGACGTCTTTTTAGTTGGAATAATAAAATATATCAATTAGGTGGCTATGGCTATTTTACCAATCACAGCAACTTAATTTATTTCGAAAACATTTCAAGAGAATGGCTATTTCAACCCACCAAGGGTCAAGCTCCCGCTTTTATGAATGGCAAAACATTTCTTTGTAATAATAGTATTTATAGTTTTAATCATTTAAAAGGGGGGAATTATGTCGAAAAAGATATAGTAGATTCTAGCTTATACCAATTGGATTTACTAAAAATGACTTGGAAGAAGTATGTTAATTTTGATAAAAGGTTGATAATGGGAGGAGATTGCTTTGAAACAAATGACTTTTTTTGGTATCATAATCAAGTTTACTCGGCAATAATAAAAAAGAAGCCGCTAAAATATATCATAATAGATAATGAAAAGGTAGGGTGCGTTGCTTGCATTAAAATAAAGTATCAATTAAACAATAACTTGTTTTTTAGCTGGCCTAGCAGTTCGCTAATAGATGAAGGATATTGTAAAATTAGTCTAGATTCTATATGGAATAAATATACTAACTTACAATTAAACTTAATACCAAATGAAAACACGGATGATAGTAGCGAGCAAAAACAAAGCAATAGCGCACTCTGGTATTTGCTAATAGCGGTTCCATTTGTAATAGTTTTTTGGGTAAGATACAATAGAAAAAGAGTGGTTCCTGTTGACGATGAGTTAGTTAGCGAAGATGCTGAAGTTCAAAATACGAATACAGAAATTATGTATCGTAAAATTATTGAGCTTAATAAAGAAATTTTAAGCATGGAAGAACTTGATATAGCGCTAGAAATTAACCATTTAACATTAGAAAGCAGAAAGCTAAGAAGGCATCGGCATTTAACTGAGTTAAATAAAATGTATCCCGGATTCATAGTTCGCACAAAAGACGAAGTTGATAAACGAAAATTTTTGTACAGAATTTCCAAAAAGGCCTAAAACTTTCTATAAAAGTAGGTTTCATTTTAAATAAAAAACCAAAATGAAACCAAACCATTACATATTTTCTTGATTTCTAAAATATTTTTGTTTCAAATCATACGACATTGTGAGTAATTCAATTTGCAATGCAAAAATGTATGATACAAAATTGAGACTAGAAACAATTTAAAAAAACAGGGCGTAACTGAAAAGCCAAATGAGTAGGAAATATAATTAAATAGAAAATGGAAAATCAAACTGAACTTAAATGGTATCAAAAGCCAACAGGAATTATAATATTATTAATAGTCTTTTTTCCAGTAGGATTATTTCTAATGTGGAAGAACGAAATATGGACTAAGAAAACAAGATGGATTGTTACAGGCGCAATAGCACTCTTATTTATAGCCAGTGCTGGGGGAGATAGTGGTTTGAATGGTAAAAAATTCATGCATATGAACAATGCTGCTGATTTAGGTGCTGTTATCGAATTTGAAAGTAACGAAAAATGTAGTTTTTTCCTAACTACTGGTACTTTAAAAAGATCAAATCTAGGCACATATAGTTTAGAAAAGGATGAACTAACTTTTAGCTGGGACAAAGGCATTGGACCAAAATCAGGAAAACTCATAAAGGACGATTCAAATAAATCAGAGTGGAAAATAGATATAGGAACTGCTGTATATACTGAGTATAAAGATTAGCAGAAATTGTACTTCAAATTAACATTTGAGGTAAAATAAAAAATAAACTGGAGACCAGAAACCAAAAAAACGGGAGTTAATTTTAATAAACTCCCGTTTTTATTTTGTGTCATTATCAAATTTATAGCTTACTTCCTACCCTCTTCTTTCCAGCGATAATAGCAATCCATAATACGGTAATATAAATCGTACCCATCATGATCTATTATAAAATCGTTACTTAAGTAGTAGCAGTATTTTCTAAATCTTTCAAAATCAATTTGGTCATCGCCCGTTAATTTTCTTAACGTTTCGGCGTTAAACTTTTTTGCCACAGCTTCTTGTATAAAAATATCTTCAAAAATTTTGGCTAGTTTACGTTGCTCTTTCGCCAAAAACCTCTGCACTATTACCAACGTATGATAAATTTGCAATAATATGATGCACAAGTTTTTATCCTTTATTTCAAATCGCTATGCATTAAAATAAAATTATAGGCTCTAAAAAGTTTGAATTCACTAACATCTCAATACTTTCAGTGAATCCTAATTAATGAAAGGAACGTGTTTCAAAAAGTGTCTCTGGAAATAATTATCGAATTACAGATATATTATTATCTTTAATAAATATTTTAAAAATTATTATTATGAAAAAAATTTACATGATTTTATGCCTTTTTGTTTTAGGCACAGTTAATTTAATTGCTCAAACAACTGGTGGCCCAGATGCATACGGATACGTTTGGAGAAATAATTTAGATGCACAAGGACCAACTTATAATTGGATTGTCATAGATACAATGGCATCAGCTCAACAAATTAATGGCTTAGCCGATGACAACAATACTGGTTCTTTTGCAATTGGGTTCCCTTTTCATTATTATTGGTATGATGTTACTCAATTTTGGGTAGGATCAAATGGATACTTAGGGTTTACAAACGGCCAGTTATCTGCACTTTTTACTGCTATTCCGGGCACAGCCAACCCGCAAAACTTTTTAGCAGCATTTGCCTCTGATTTGCTTTTCGACCCCTCGAATTCAGCAAAAGCATGGAGATGGACAAATGCCGCAAACGATACCTTAGTTGTGACATGGAAAGATGTCCCCTTCTATGACGCAGCAATTCTTGCTGGTTCAGGTTTAAATACCTTTCAAGTTATTTTAAGTGCGGTTGATAGTTCAATTACATATCAATATTTTGCTCAAAGCGCTAGTACGCCAACTATTAATGCCTCTATTGGTATCGAAAATAATTCAGGCTTAGTAGGGCTTCAACATTCTTTAAATACTTATCCTACGCCAGGATTAGCTGTAAAGTTCTATTATCCTGCTATTACAGCGTTTGCTGTATCAGATGCAAGTACAATTTCTAACTCTAATTCAGAAACAGCTGGGGTACATATTAGCAAATCTGGGCAAGCATTTCCATTGTCTGTAACCATTAAAAACACGGGTAATCAACCATTAAATCCATTTAATGTATTTGGCAGAGTTGTAAATGCCTCTAATGTTATACAAGTGCAAAATACAGTTCCAAGCAACTCTCTTGCAGCAGGCCAATCTCAAACAATAAATATGACAAATTCTTTTAATCCTATTAATGCAGGAATTTTTAGATTTATTAATGATACTCAATTAGGAGGAGATGCTACACCAAGTAATAATCAAAAAGTTCAGGAAGTAGTTGTGGTTGATACAACAGCCGCTTCAATTCTTTTATCTTTTGATAATGGTTTAGCTAATGGAGTAGCTCATAGTTGGTCGGGCGGAATAGGTGGAGTTGGCGTACATTACACGCCTCCATTTTACCCTTGCCAAATTACAGATGTGTTAGCATATATAAGTACTAACGTTAGTGGAGTTGGTTATTCGATGGTTGTGAAAGACGATAGTGGACCAAACAATCAACCTGGAGCAGTATTAGATTCTATTGGTATATTGCCAGGCTCTGTAGTAACTTCATCTTGGAACACTACTACTTTAGCAGTACCATTAACTATTAACTCAGGAGGTGTTTATGTTATGTGGTTGATGGACGGCCCTGATATTAGCTTAGGAACGAACACAACAACTCCTCGTTCAAATCAAAATGTGGAATATGTAAATGGTGTAACAGGTGCATATAGAGGAAACGAAACAACTGATTTAATGATTAATATGAGAATCAAAAAAATAAGTTCGGTTGGAATTACAGAAAATTCAATAGGAGATTATTTTGCAAACTTTTATCCAAACCCAGTAACAACTGAAATTAATATAAAAGCCGATGTTTCATTAATAGGTTCTGTTTATACTATTTATGATAATAAAGGGAAATTAGTTTTAACAGGCAAAATAAATTCAGAAAACACATTAATTGAATTAGGAAATTTATCGGGAGGTATTTATTTACTTAATGTTGGAGATAAAACTACTCGAACTTTTAAAGTGGTAAAAGAATAGATCATTGCAAATAACTTTATAATTTTTATTGAGTAATAATTTTTTGAGAAAACAAGTCTAAAAATTTAAGCGGTTTTCAATTGTTTTTTGTTGACAGATAAGGTTGGGCGGGGTAATTATTCAGATTGAGATTAAATCCTGATTTTTATCAGAAACGTTAAACAAAATTGATTTACCTTTGTTATTCTCTAAAACTCAAAGATGTCAACTCAATACGCAATAAAAGATTTAGAAAGACTTTCTGGAATAAAGGCCCATACTTTACGTATCTGGGAGCAGCGTTTTGGTATCTTAAAGCCAGAACGTACTGACACCAATATCAGGTATTATACTTCCGATGATTTACGTCGTATTTTGAATATTTCTTTGTTAAACAGTAATGGCTTTAAAATTTCTAAAATTGCCAAATTACCGGATGAGGAAATTATTAAGCAAGCGCAATCTATCTTAAATAATTTTAACAAAGAGAGCGATCAAATTGATAATTTGGTGTTGTGTATGATGGAAATGAACGAAGCTAAGTTCGAGAAAATCATTTCAAATTGCATTATTCACTTTGGTTTTGAGAGTACTATTGAAAAAGTGGTGTTTCCTTTTATGCGCCAAATAGGTAATATGTGGCAAGTAGGCATGGTTAATCCTGCTCAAGAACATTTTATTACTCATTTAGTCCGTCAAAAAGTGATTGTTGGAATTGATGGCTTATTTCCTGAACCATTAGCAAATCCAAAAACCTTTTTGTTATATCTCCCATCAAACGAAATGCACGAATTAGGTCTTTTGTATTGTAATTTTTTAGTGAAATCAAAAGGCCATAGATGCTTGTATTTAGGACAATCTGTTCCATTTAATGATTTACTAACAGTTACTAATGTAGCTCCGGCGGATGTGATTGTAACTGTATTTACGAATCGTATGGAGGGTATTTCGGTTCAGGATTACCTTAATAATTTGTCAAACTCCTTCCCAAATAGTCAAATTATGGTTTCTGGACGTGCATTTTTTGATCCAAATGATCCAATTGAGCTACCAAAAAACGTTATTTTGTTCGAATCTCACGAACAATTTAAAAATGTGCTGCATAGTGTTAACTTTGCATTTAATGCATACAAACTTAATTAAACTATTTATCGTTTCAGTTTTGTTTTTTTCTTCATGTAAACCTACATCCGAAGAAAACGAAGTTGTTCCAGAAACTGTGCTTAGCGAAGACCGGTTAGTAAAAGTATTAACCGACGCTTATTTAGCAGAAGGTGCCTCTGGCATTAATGTGAAAAATGTTCCTGGCGAAAAATTTGATTCAGTTTACGTGTTTAATCCTATAAGTGATAACCGTATTGATAAAGCAGTATTTGATTCGTCGATGGCTTATTACACAAGACATCCAAAGAAACTAAAACTAATCTATGATAAAATTTTAGATAGATTAAGTGTGATTCAAGCTAAAGGTAAAATAGAATAAATAGTATTTTCATGTCGATGATTGATAACATAAAACAATTAGCGCATCAGTATTTTGATGAAGTGATTTCCTTTAGAAGACATATACATCAACATCCTGAATTATCTTTTGAAGAACATGAAACTTCAAATTATGTGTGTTCTATTTTAGATAAATACAATATTACATATACTAAAGGCATTGTCAAAACAGGTATCGTTGCTATCATCGAAGGAAAAAATCCAACTAAAAAAACAATATTATTAAGAGCTGATTTAGACGCTTTGCCAATTGAAGAAAAAAACAATGTAGCGTATAAATCTCAAAACGCAGGTATCATGCATGCTTGCGGACACGATGCGCACACAGCGTCTGTTTTAGGAACTGCCATTATTTTAAATCAATTAAAAAATGAATTTGAAGGAACTGTAAAAATTATGTTTCAGCCAGGCGAAGAAGTTTTACCTGGTGGTTCATCTTTAATGATTAAAGAGGGCGTGTTGCAAAATCCGAAAGTGGATGTAGCTATGGCGCAACATGTGTTTCCAAGTATGGAAGTTGGAAAGGTAGGTTTTAGAGAAGGGATGTACATGGCTAGCACCGACGAACTGCATATTACTATTACGGGTAAAGGCGGACACGCAGCCATGGCAGGAGATTACAATAATCCTTTAGTAGTGGCAGCGCATATTATTACCGAAATAGAAAAACAATTTCCTTTTATAATTGATGCAGAAGGTGTGGGAAGAAACACACAAAATAATATTCCAACGGTAATTGCTTTTGGAAAAATTGAAGGCAAAGGCGCTACGAACGTTATTCCTGAATCTGTTTATGTAGCTGGGACTTTTCGAACCATGGATGAATCGTGGAGAAAGGAAGTGAAATTAAAAATCACGGAAATTATAAATTCTGTGGCAACTAAATACAATACTAAAGCAGACATTAATATTATGGATGGTTATCCTTTTTTAATTAATGATGCTGAGGTCACCAAACATTGCAAACAAGCAGCAATTGAGTATTTAGGAAAAGATAATGTAGAAGATTTACCTTTACGAATGACTGCTGAAGATTTTGCATACATTACACAGCAGGTGCCAAGTTGTTTTTACCGTTTAGGAACTGGCAATAAAGCAAAAGGAATTACATCAGGTGTTCACACCTCTACGTTTGATATTGATGAAAACGCGCTAGAAATTTCAACCGGCTTAATGGCTTGGATGGTTATAAAAGAAAATTAAAATTTACTAATGAGATATTATCTATTTTGTATACAATTTTTTTTGCTTGTATCTATTGGTATTTCTCAAAATGCAGCCAACAAAGTGTATACAGTTAAAAAAGATAAAATTGCAACACTAAAATCTCTCAATCAAATTATTCCAGACTTTCCAAAAAACATCACATGGGTTTCTATGGAAATTACAGTAAACGTAGGTGGCAAACACGGCACAAAGCATTTTAAGGGGAGTAATTTGGATGGAATAAAATTATCTTTCTTGAGCCAAGCAAAAGTAAATTCCTTTATTTTTTTAAGTATGAAATGCAAAGTTGCAAGTGGCGAAATACTTTATCGGAAGTATAGAGTTAAGGTGGTTGAATAAATTCAGTTTAATTTAATTCAATGAACTATATTGAACGATAAATTATGTTAGGCAGGAAAAGTTGTTCTAAATTTAACTTGTATGACTTAATTGATTTTGATACTTTTATTAAACGTTTTATAAACCATTGATAATTTTAAAAAAACAAAACCATGAGGATAAAAATAAAAATAGTTGCACTACTTTTTATTTGTGTAATTACTTTAAACTTTTGTAGTCAAAAAAAACTTTTTGAAAAAGTCCAATTTACTGGCCGACTTATTCACTATAATAATCAACTTCCAGCACAATTTGAAATACATTTAAAGGCTGACAACGTATATATTTCTAAAAGCTCTGCTGACGGTAGTGTAGAATTAGCATCCACAACATCTGCAGCAGATGGAACATTTACGTTAAAATCTAAAGCTTCAAAAAGAAACAGGTATTATTTGCAAATTATAACTCCTGACAAAGGAACAATTTTTGTTTTACAAAATGCGAAGGCTGTTAGTAATGTTGTTACAAACGTAGGAGATATAGTAGTTCCTTACTAATTGGAGAAAAAACTGCAAGCATATCTATTAGTATATTATTTTATAAAGTACTATTTCAACCTCTTATATTTCTGATATAAAAATGAACCACCAAGGGACGCTGCAAAGAAAAGTAATAGCTTAGCTACTTCGGGAAAGATTTCTTTAAAACCAAAGTTTCGTAAAAAGATCCCGTAAAAGGCTTCTAGTCCCCAGTTAAGTGGAGAAATCACAGCAATTTTTTTCATAACTTCTGGCATCACAAACGTTGGCACCCAAATACCGCCAATAGCGGCAAGTATAATTACAAACACAGCACCAAATAGAGAAGCTTGGTCATGAGAGGTAGCAATGGTTCCCACTAATAATCCAAAACCGGTAGCGGCTAAACCCGATGAAAATGCCACTAAAAATAACATAGGCAAATTATTTCCGATATTTAATTCCTGTAAACCCAATAATGGTAAAATAAATACACCCACGCATAACATCAAAGCAAATTGAATTAAACTCACAATCACATAGGTTAACATCTTTCCTAAAATCACAATCATGTAAGAGCCTGGCATCGTCAATAATCTGAAGGCGCTACCATCATCTCGCTCTCTAATAATATTACCAGCTAATGGAATACAGATGAAGAACATGGCAAATAATGTCCATGCAGGCACATTATGTTGAACAGAGTTAGGGATAATAGTAGAGTTATTATAAGAAGCGTATTCTTCTGTTAAACTTACAATAGGAGTTAATTCTAATTTTGAAGGAGTAGCTAAAGGGAAACTCTCTTTCATCTTTTCATTTAAAGAACTTACCATACTTTGCATTTCTATTTGAGAGATAATGCGCTCAATAGAATTACTAATAGTTGTTTTAAATGATTTTTTGGTGATAGGGTCAAAGTATAATTGAACCTTTAATTTGCTAGTGTCTAAAGGTTCTGCAACAGCGGATGTATCGCCACTAAAGCTTCCTAATAATTTTGAAATACGAGCTGATGATTTTTCTCGTAATTTTTTACTTGTATTTTCTGGAATAATAATGCCAATAAAAAAATGTCCAGTCGCAATTTCTTTTTTTGTTTCTTCGTCACTCAACTGTTTTTTTGTGATCACAAAAAATTTAGATTTAATCAAAGATATTTCTAAAACATTAGATAATGAATCGTGATCTCTATCAACAATTAGTAATGGAACCGAAGCTTCGTTTACCGAACGAAAAGTTGTATCCTGAATTAAAGTAATAATTAAAATTAATACCGTAGGCATTATAAAGGTAATAGCCAATCCAGATCTATCACGAGTTAAGACTTTGTATTCTTTATATATGCTGTATAATAATTTCATTATTTATCTCTAAACTTTACACCAGTAATTTTTAAATAAACCTCTTCTATGCTTTTACAATTATTATCGGCTATTAATTGTTTAGTAGCGCCTTGTGTTATTAATTTACCATCATCAATAATAGCAATATGACTACAAAAATCTTCTGCTTCTTCTAAATGGTGCGATGTATATAAAATCGTCATACCATTTTCTCTATTCAATTTTTTTAAATGTTCAATAATGGCTTGTTTCGATTGAACATCTACGCCAACGGTTGGCTCATCTAAAATCAATAGTTGAGGGTTATGTAATAAACCAGCAATTAAATTAACTCGGCGTTTCATACCACCCGAGTAGGAAACAATTTTTTGATGCATGTTTTCTTCTAAACCAAGTATACGTAAATTATCCTTTACGTTTTCTTTTAAAGATGTACCACTCAGTCCATACATATGACCTAGGAACATTAAGTTTTCCCAAGCCGTTAATTTTGGATATAAGGCAATTTCTTGAGGGACAACACCAATCACTTGCTTACATTCTTTACTATGTGTTTTGTGTGTTTTTCCGTTAATGTAAATCTCTCCACTACTTGTTGGGAATAAACCACATAACATACTTATAAAGGTTGTTTTGCCAGCACCGTTAGGGCCTAATAAACCAAATACATTTCCTTTATCTATAGAGAAGGTTAAATCATTAACTGCAGCTCTTGGCGCATCTTTGTATTTTTTAGATACATGTTGTATGTCTACCAAAATGCTCATCTATACGTTTTCTTGTAAAAATATTTTCATTTCGCAAGTAGCTACTAACTCATTATTACAATATGATTTAGCCTCAATAATAGAAACGTTCATCACTTGCGTTTTAGTAGAAACTTCTGTTAAAATTTCGTTACCTGATTTTGGTAAATGATGAATCACTAGGTTTTTGATATTTGCAATAAAGCCAACGCGTGGTTGCGTTTTATTAACAACCGTTTCGTAACCAGCCATGCTTGCAGCTGTTTGCGCCATGTTTTCTACAATACCAGATTCAGTTAAAGCACCGTTTTGTGTTAAGATATGTTCATCTACAATATCAAAGCCTGTAATCACAGAAGCTTCATCGCATTTATAAATTCTACTAATCAACACCATTGGTTGACGTTGAGGAATGTAATTTAAAATGCTATCTGAATTAACGATAGGTGTATTAACAGTAATCATGTTTTTGTATTCTCTTTGAGATAAACAGTCAGGCCAAGCCTTTGTTTAATAGGCTACAAAAATACATTTATTAATGATTTAGGCAATAATAAAAACATGGTGTTTGTCACTTCGAGAAACACTTGCTTTTTCAGGAAGGGTGTATCGAGAAGTTTGGGTGTGTTCTCGATACATTATGCGAATAGCAGAATTACTCAAACTGACAAAACACAATTTATGCAAACCATTTTTGTTTCAGTAACAGTTTAATGAATGCTGTAATTCCTACTATTAACAGTGCTATTGGCCATAATTTCACAAAAAACAGAAAGATTTCTGCAAAAATGCCAGCACCATCACTCACTGACTCTATAAATTTAGTTCCAAAACTAGGCTTGTAGGGCTCAGATGGAAATGTATAAGCGTAAGCTTCTGTTTTAGTGGTTTCTTTTTGATAGATTGCTATGGTAACAGTGCTATAAGAAACATCATAAGCTAATTCCATTGTGTTTAATCTTGAGTAGTCAGCAGATTCTTGTTTTACAGTTAATTCGTTTTCGGCAGCTACCATTTGCTCTAATTTTTTGCCTTTGTTGTCAATAGCTTTTTCTAGCCGTTTTTTATGATCCAAAAATCTAGTCTCTGATAATTTCGCAGATTGAAATTGCTTGGTAACATCATCAGCTTTTATTTTTCTATAATCTAAAAAATCAATTAGGTTGGATATATCTGTTAAGGTTTTATCTAAGTCTTTGTTTGGAATACGAATCACAATATCATTGTGTACGGTGTAATTAATAACATCCAACATACTGTCTTTAGTAGTTCTTACCGAGTTTTTGTAATTTACAGTACTTTCTAAAACAGAAGAAGTAACATAACCGTTATGTTCTGATACAATTCGTTCAATATCAAAAGTGGCTAACTTAACGTCGTTTACTTTGAATGATAAATCCGCCGAGCGCACAAAAGCTCTAGTGCTGTCGGCTTGCATGGGCGATTTATTTATTTTTTGAATAGTGCTTGAAACCGAATCGGCAAAGGCTTTAGAAGAATTTTCTGAATAGTATTTTTCTTCTGCTGAGGGTCCGCAAGAAAATAAAATAAGTGTTGTACTTAAAAAAAAACCTGTTAATTTTAAGTAAGTTGATGTTGTATTTTTCATGGTTGTGGATTTTATTATTGATGCCAAAAGCATAACTATAGTAACCACAATAATTTGTTAAGTTTGGTTAAAACAAAAAAAGCCGTTATCACGCCATGGAGTGATAACGGCTTTTTAAAATTATTGAAACAAATTATTTTTGTTCAAACTTCTTGTATTCAGATGGGATAGTTAATATAGAAGCATCAATAGATGATTTGTTGATTTTAGAAACTGCTAATTTGCTTATTAATAAACCATCTAAAGATTTTTCTTCAGATAGCAAAGGCATTGATCCTTTAGGTAAATCTTTAATTTGGTTAAAGTAAATACTTTGTCTGTCTTTTCTGTTCCAAGCTTTTACTAATGGAGCAAAGAAATCATATTTACCAGAAACAATCCAATAAGTAATTACTGTATTCTCTTCTGTGTTTTTTACAATATACTCAGCACATTTTTGACCTTGAACCATTTTTGTATTTGCACCTTTTGAAGACACACAAGTTCCTTTAATGATTGGAGCTGTTTCGCTTTTATGTTCTCCCCAAACTTTACGAACAGGATTAACAAATTTAATTTCGTTAGTTTCTGTATTAAATACGAAGCTACCTTCTACTTTACCAGATTTACGACCAATTTGATCTAATTTTACATCTTTGCCTTTTACATAATAAATGTTAGTAGTTGTATCTTTTGATGTTTCCATCTTAAATTCGATACTGCCTTCGAAAGATTGAGCAACTGCCATTACTGATAATGTAAGACTTGCTACTAATAATTTAATTTTATTCATTTAATTTGTTTTTAAATTTGACACTAAAAATAATATAATTTAGTTATAAATAAAAATTATGCCAAATAATACTCAAAAAGGAACTCAAGGAGAGGAAATTGCAGTAGCTCATCTTTTAAAACATGGGTATCACATATTGGCAAGAAATTGGAGGTATAAACACTTAGAAATTGACATTATTGCTAGTATTAACGCTACTTTAGTGATTGTAGAGGTGAAGTTAAGAGCTAATGCTTATTATGGAAATCCAGAGGATTTTGTGACCAAAAGCAAGCAGAAAAAACTCATTAAAGCAGCCGACTTTTACATTAAGGAAAATAACATAAATTGGGAAACTAGGTTCGATATTGTGTCTATTATCCAAAATCCTAGCGAATTAAAAGTAGAACATTTAGTCGGGGCTTTTTATCCTACGTTATAGTTTAATTTTTAAACCACATAACATAGGAATTTGTTGCTAGAGTTATAGAGGTGGATAGATGCTTCGCATTATATAGAACTATTGTGAAAAAAACATGTTTTCTATATTAAACTCTAAATTTTTGAGTTCTTAATTAACTCTTTTCTATGTCTATGTGGTTAAATAATTTTATAAACCCGATTTATGAGTAATACTTAATCCACCTAATGTAAGAGCATAAGCTGCATTATCATTAGATGTTTCCTCGTCACCATTTACAGTTTTAACGCCCGCATGATTCAAATTTTTTAAAGCTCGGCTAGCAGCTGCCCAAATACCTTTTTTCTTTTTGTCAGGGGTTGCCGCAACTACTTCGTCATCGTTTTCTGTAATTACTTGCACTACTGTTTTAGGTTTTGCAACTGGAACTGTATTTAAAGCAATCAAGGCTTCGTTTTTAGGTGTTTCAATAATTGGAGATTTTTTGATAGTAGGATGAAGTGTGTCTTCTTTTATAGATGATGTATTGTTTTTTTGAGAAGAGTTATTATTTGCAAATAAGGTTTTTTCTTTTTTAGTCACGATAGGAGCTAAGGCTTGTGGAGCAAAAGAAGTATTAGATTCTTTCGGACTTGTTAAGTCATTTGTATTGTGTGTTGGTTCCATTGTGTTATTTTTTGAAGATACTGTTTGACTAGTTACAGCATCTGTCTTGTCTGCTAATGTTGAGGTTTCAGAATCAATCGATGTTTTTGGCCACAATATAAATAAGCCAATTAAAAATACAATACAAGCCGCCGCTGCATATTGCTTAGCCGAAAAATTAAACCAAATAACTTTCGGTTTGCGTTTTAAGGATTGTTTGTTTTCAAACACAATGGTTGCATCTGCTTTTGCAATTGTATTATGATACAGAGCTAGTTCTTTTGCAAGAGAAGGATTAATAGCACAACTTTTTTCTAATTCTAAGCGCTCGTTTACTGGAAGCTGATTTTCTATGTATGCAATAAATTGTGTTTCGGAAACCAAATCAGCTTCTGATTTTTTTAATGAGTTTTTATTTGAAAAAGATGCGACTTCATTTTCTAAAGACACCAATGATAATTCATCCAAATTAATTTCTAATTCGGGATGTTGAATTAAAAATAATTCTAACTCCACTTGAAGTTCACCTGTTAAATTTCCTTCCGAATAATCTAACAAATATGCTTCGAAATTATGTATATCAATTTTGTGCATTAAATAACAACTTCTAATTTTCCTATATAATTTTTTAAAAAGGCTCTTGCTCTATATATGTAAACCTTCACTTGGCTTTCTCTTAAATTGGTAATCTTTCCTATTTCGTTGTAATCGTAACCTTCATAATCTCTTAATAAAATTACACTTTTTTGTATTTCTGGTAATTTATCCAAGGCATTATTTAAAATATCCTTTAAGTCGCTATAATGTTTGTTATGTTGTAAGGTATTTTCAACAACTTCATTATAAACACTTTGCTTTTTTGCTTTTCGAGTATAATCCACTAAGGTATGATGTGCCGCCGTAAATAAATAGGATTTAGCATTGCTACTCTCTACATCGTTTACTTTACGCCACACTTTTTCGAAAGTGTCTTGCACAATGTCTTTAGCCACGTCTACATCCTTTATATGCTTTAAAATAAAGCGATATAAGGAATCGGAATAGCTATCCACGCATTGATTATATTCGGTTACTGTCAATTTTGTATTATGAGTTCAAACTATTCAAATTCTTGTATGCTTTAAATTCGAATAGTTTGAACCAAACCTTTTTAAATTAAACTACACATAAGACGCATGAGTTTGGCATAATGTTACAATGCCTATAAAAACAAAACCCTCTGATTATCAGAGGGTTTCAATTTTATGACACTAATTTGATTTTTTGTCCCATCAGTAATTGTGGGTTTTTCTTTAACCCATTTATTTCAATGAGCTTATCAACGCTGATGCCGTATTTTTTAGAGATGCCGTATAAAGTTTCTCCTTTTTTCACCTTGTGTATTTTTATGTCACCAGTTGCTGAGTTATCGGCCAATTTATCAGTTGTGTCAACCTTGGCTTTAGCAGCTACATTGGTTTGAGGATCTTTTGGAGCATCCGTTTTAGGCTGAGCTGCAGGTGTTGCAGTGTTTTGTTTTACGTAAACAATTAATTTTTTGCCAGTTCTAATTCCTTTTTTGCCAATGTAATTCCAAGATCTTAAATCAGCCACTGTAACGCCATATTTACGGGCAATGGTGCTTAATTTCTCTCCATTCCTTACGGTATGTGTTTTCTGTACTTCTTTTACAGCTACTGAACTTTCTGAAGCTACTAATTGTTGAGATTTGATAGCTGCATAAATTTCAGTTTCATTTGATAAGAAGGCTCCAATTTTGGCTTTTGGCAACGTTAAACTATTTCCTCCAGCAGGAACCTCACTTTTGCGATATTGTGGGTTGAAATAAGCAATTTCTTCAACTGAGATATCTAAAGCTGCTGAAATTTGTCCAAAAGTCATAGATTCTTTCACAACAGCGGTATCTACTTCAAAATAGGTTTTACGGGGTGTAGAAGCATAAATATTATGTTCTGCTGGATAATTCATTACATAGTTAGCGGCGATAAAGGCGGGAACGTATGATTGAGTTTCTAAAGGTAAATAAGGACGAATTTCCCAATATGTTTTTTTGCCACCACTACGGCGAATGGCTTTGCTAATTGTTCCAGGTCCAGCATTATAAGCCGCTAACACCATTTGCCAATCATGAAACATGCCATATAAACTTGTTAAATACTCTGCTGCAGCCTCTGTAGCCTTGTAAACATCCGAACGCTCATCAACGTATGAATTCACATTTAAACCATACATTTTTCCAGTTGGGTACATAAACTGCCATAAACCTGTAGCTCCACATCTTGAACGAGCACAGGGATTTAAAGCTGATTCAATAACGGCTAAATGCTTTAATTCTAAAGGAATATTGTGTTTGTCGAAGATTTCTTCAAACATTGGGTAATATAATTGTGATAAACCCATTACACGGCTTACTAATTCACGCTTGCGAACAGCGTAAAGCTCAATAAACCCTTTCACATGAGGATTATATACTAAATCAAACGGAGAAGTAGCATCTAATTTTGCTAAACGGCTTTCGTATACGAAATCTTCGAAACGAGGAACGCTGTCTTCAGCATATTTATACTTGTTAGTTTTTGGATAAACTGGCTTTAATAGTGCTTTTTCTAAAACTTTTTGATTAGCTAAGCTATCTAACATAGCAGCCACCGGATTATCAGTTATGGTAAGCGTGTTTTGTGCAAACAAACTACTTGTAGCCAAAGCAGACACTAATAGCGCTCTGTGGAATGTATGTTTTAATGTATTGAGCATCGTGTTTGTTTTAGTTTATTAGTGTAACGTAATAACTTACAAAACGTTACAATTATTAATAATTCTGTTACAACAAGTATAAAAAATATATTTAATAAACAAAAGTTAAAGTACTTTAATTTTTAACTTTGCGCTGTGAAAAACAAAGACGAAGAACCAAAAGAGTATTTTGAGCGTAGTATATTATTAGTGGCAACTGTTGCTATATCTGGTGTTTTATTAGACTGGTTTAGTATAAAAATGTTGCTAGATGTTAATCCGTGGGGCTCTGCAACCGCAATCCCAGGCTTAATTTTAACGCTTCAAGCATTAACTCTCCTTGTAAATCCTTATGCCATTGTGTACGAGGATAGATTTGAAATTAAGCAATCGTTACTATACAACCGAGAGTTTTATTTTTTAGACTTTAGAGGATTTGATGAAAAGTCAAAGAAATTGGTTTATAATGACGGAGATACCGAAAACTTGCCATTATTAGGAATGCGGGCATCTCATAAAAAATTATTTAAAGCAAAATTAGCCGAAAAAATAAATGAAAGCCTTAAAAATAGACACTTTTAAAACGAACTATCATGAAGAATAAGAAACTCCTATTTTTTATTATCCTTTTATTCCCAGCGTTTCTCAAGCTTTTTTTAGAGTTCAGTACCATTAATTCTAAAAAATTACCGCATTACGGGCCTAAACAATTATCAGGGAAAGACACTGTGTTTTATAAAGTGGGCTCAGAGTTTAAAAATTTACCCTTAACTACAAGTAATCAAATTGGCTTACAAGCATTAAATTTAGATACCGTTAATTATCCATTGTTTGCTGTATGTTTTATTAAACAGAGTTATAAAAAAGATGATTACAGAATGGCAGGACTAAGCGAATATGCTCAGTACAAAAAAGATAAAATTAAATTTATTCCCTTCGTCATTGTAACGCCTTGCGATGGATTGAGCGATACGAGTTGCTTAAGAGAGATGGAAAAACTATCTGTTGGAAATAAAAACATTAAAAGTTTATATTGGAATACATCGTCTTTTGATAGTTTAAATTATTCTTACTTTAAAGAAAAACCCATTTATGTAGATTACAGTTTTTTTGTACTAGTTGATAAAAACCGCAACATCAGAGGCTATTACGATGGAAGATATATTGCAGAGATTAAAAGACTAACCGAAGAATATCAGCATTTAAGAATTAAAGAAGAAAAAGAAGGAATGGTTAGCGCTAATAAAATTGAAAGTAAATAAAAATGAAAACGTATTTAAACATATTAATTCTTGGTGTTATATTTTTTGGTTGTACTCCAAAACAAGAAACTAAAAAATTATTATTACCAATTATTGGTGAAAAAAAATTAGGTGGAGTAGAAGCTGAGGATACTATTTACCATACGGTTCAGCCATTTGCTTTTGTAAATCAGTATAACGATATAATTTCAGATAAAACAATCAACAACAAAATATATGTGGCAGATTTTTTCTTTGCTACTTGCCAAAGTATTTGTCCTAAAATGAGTTCGCAGTTGGTGCATGTACAAAATGCTTTTAAGGAAGATAACAATGTGTTAATTTTATCTCACACGGTTAATCCATCTAACGACACAGTTGAGGTATTGAATGGTTACGCGCAAACCTATGGAGCTATAAAAAACAAATGGCATTTTTTAACGGGCAATAAAAAAGCGATTTATGATTTGGCGCGGTATAGCTATTTAGTAAATGCTTTAGAAGAAGATGGAAGTGAAGAAGGTTTTTTGCACAGCGAATTATTTATTTTAATAGATGCTCAAAAACGCATTCGTGGCATGTATGACGGAACGGATAGTGTAGCTGTTGTAAAGCTAATTTCGGATATTACACTTTTAAAACAAGAATAATGAATAGGCTGTTGTTTGTTATCTGTTATTTGATTACATCAACTTTGTTTGCTAAAAACAAATTAGCAACGGTTTATTATTTAGATAGTGCATCAACTATTATTTATTCCGAAAACACTTTAGTGGATGACAAAAAACCAAATCCAATCTTTCAGTTATTTCATAAAAAACAAAAATTAAATAAACGTATTACATCTGCTGTATTGGCTTTTCCTTTTCCATTTGGCATGGTTGGCTTACACCGTATTTATTTAGGAACAAAGCCTCATGTGCCTGTTGCTTACATTGCTAGTTTAGGCGGCGTGTTTGGCATTTTACCATTCATTGATTTTTGCGCCATTACTTTTGGTAAAAATTTCGATACCTACCGCGATAACGGTAAAGTATTTATGTGGGTGAAAGATTAATTATTCCTCCTCAAACTTATAAGAATACTTTCTCCATTTGTCAATCACCTGCTGCATATCATCTGGTAACTCACTATTAAAAAAGATAGGTTCTTTAGTAATAGGATGCGTAATGCCCAATGTTTTAGCATGTAAGGCGTGACGAGGTAAAATTTCGAAACAATTTTCAATAAATTGTTTGTATTTATTACTTGATAAACCTTTTAAAATTCTATCGCCACCATATTCATTATCATTAAATAATGGATGACCTAAATGCCTCATGTGGATACGAATTTGATGTGTGCGGCCCGTCTCCAGTTTACACTCAACAACGGTTACATAGCCAAAACGTTCTAATACTTTATAATGTGTAATCGCATGTTTGCCATGATCGCTATCAGGAAAGCAAGCCATTACTTTTCTGTTTTTTAAATCGCGAGCCACATTACAAGTAATGGTTCCCGCATCTTCTTTCACATCGCCCCAAACAATAGCAATATATTTTCTATCGAGATTTCTATCAAAAAAATCTTTTGCTAAACGCGTCATTGCTAATTCAGTTTTAGCAACAATAATAATTCCTGATGTGTTTTTATCAATACGATGCACTAAGCCTGGCCTATCGATAGATAAATTTTCAGTTAATTGCGTTTTAGAAGTCGGTAAGTTTTTAAAACGATACGCTAAAGCGTTTACCAGTGTTCCTGAATAGTGTCCGAAAGCAGGATGCACAACCATGCCTGGCTCTTTATTTACGACACAGATATAATCATCTTCAAAAACGACGTTGATGGGAATATCTTCTGCCAATACTTCCACATCGCGTGGAGGCGTTGTCATTAAAACAGAAATTTCATCCAAAGGTTTTATTTTGTAGCTTGATTTAATGGGCTTACCATTTACCAAAATACATTCTGCATCGCAAGCTTGTTGCAATTTTGTTCGGGTAGCATTTTGAATACGAATCATCAAAAACTTGTCAATTCGCATCATTACTTGGCCTTTTTCTACCTTTATATTGTGATGTTCGTAAAGTTCTTTTTCTTCTCCGCTTGAGTCAACTTCTTCTAAATCATCTATCATGTTATCTGGAAATTATTAGTTTTTGAGAACTAACGTTTAGGCTATTGCCTTTTAAGTGAATAAAATATAATCCGTTGGATAAATTGCTGATATCGATTTGTTCGTTGCTTGTGATGCTTTTTGTAAATACGGTTTGTCCTAATGCTGTTGTAATTTCTAATTCACTATGTTCCAATTGATTTCCAGGATATCTAACTGTTATCATATCTTGCGCAGGATTAGGGAATATTTTTGCAAGATTGTTTTTTGTAATCTCTGAAACACCTACTATTACTGGAGGATCTACGCAACCCATTACTGGGTTAATCATTAAGGATCCATTGATAGAGGATTGAGACCAACTTCCAGAAATATTATAATATAAGGAGTTTTTATGATTGGTGTTTCTATCAAAACCAATATTTAATGGTTGATTGGTGGTTTGTTGAATTCCTATAAAATAAGAACCAACACCCAAAGGCAAACAAGATGTTAATGAATAGGTTGGAATCATATTATAACTTCCCGATTCATACTCAGGATACATTAAACTATCTTTATAAATCACACTTCCAGGTGAGCCACCGTTGTTGCTCCACACATTAATTCGGAAAGTAGAATTTAAAATAAGCCCACCTTGAGTGATTGGATCAAAATATATACGAACCGATTTTAAGGTATCAGCTACATTTAATGTATAACGCACTGCTATTTTAGCACCGTATGTATTTAAGTAGTAGCCTTGTTCTGCACTTCCATCATCATAGGCATAGTAGTTTGAAAAACGTTGAATGTGAACGACGGTGTCGTTATCATTTTTTACATCTGCAGGTGTGGTAAGACTGTGCTTGATGGTAAAATATGTAGAGTCTGAAAATGGAGGCGAAGGAAAGGGAGTTCCTGTTGGCGAAAAAACTGGACGTGCCGCACTGTTTGCTCCTCCTGAATAATAGCCATTAATATTATTATATGGTAAAAAACCAGGGTTTGGAAATGTACCGTACACATCGGTTGGAACAAGCGTGCCGGTTCCTTGCGTTATGGTATAATTATAAACCGAGAACTTAGCAATGTTAAAGTTGTTTCTCAGGTAATTTGTAAAACCTGTTGCCAATTCTAAAGGTTGATTGTATTGGCGATAAGGAATGACGGAATAGTTTTTTAAAAACGAACTTGGTTTGTAAACAAAAGAAGCATCATTTAGTAAACTATCCGCATAAAAATAGTCGTCCTTTACTTGAACATAATCAATATTCCAATGATCTAAACTACCGCTTGTTGTGCCTTTGTTTCTAAATCTAAATTGAAAGCCATCATGAAAATAAGCGGTGTCAACAATTCCAATTTTTACTCTATAAAAGTTAGTATCTGTAGCGCTTGGGTTGTAGCCAGCTTTACCCCAAACTTTCATCCATTGATTTAATTTTGGTTTAAAAAAATCTAAACATAGTGAATCATTTGGTTCAGGAGCTTCTCCAAAACCTTCCGCTTGATAATAAAAGGTTAATGCGATACTATCGCTTGGGCTATACTTTTTATAAACTAATGGATTAGCGGTAGGAATAGAATCTAAATGAATAGATTTCGATTTTAATGTATCGGCTGATGCAGAAACATTAACTGCAGCGGTTAAATTATAAGGATAGCCCTTTTTGTTTAACCCATCAAATGTAGCAACTCCTAATGATATGGGGGCAATTGCAAAGCCATTATTCACATACACATTTGAATCTACCCAATTGTTGGCAGATGGGTAAGGAGATTTATAGGAGTAAGAAAAATCATCAAAAAAAGGTAAATAGATAGAAGTAGTAGTTGCCGTTTTTTTTACGGATGAATTAGTAGTTATTGTTTTTGGTAAATTGGCATTGCCGCTCAAAGGGCGTAATTGTTCTTGAGCATAATTTCCAAGACTTATTAATGATGCCAGTAGTATTAAAGTATATTTAAAAAATTTCATTCTTTATTAGTTTATTCTTCGTCTTCAGGATCTGCTACAGCTGATGAGTCTGTTGCCATTGCCGAGTAATCCTCTTCTTTTTTTCCTACAGATAAATCTATTTTACTTCCCTTTTTAATGGCATCACCTGGCATAATTTCTTTACCATTAAAATATTGTTTTAGCACGCAGCCTTTGCAATCGCCTGCAATTTCTGTTATTTTACCCACTTTAAGGCCATAACTTTCAATCATAAACACGGCTTGTCGCGTACTTCTGTCTACTAATTTTGGCATAGCCATTTGTGGCGCTTGCGTACTAGTAACGTATAAATAGATAATTCTATTGTGTTTTACCATCGATTTTGCCTCTGGATCTTGTTTAATAACAATACCTGACTTTTCTTGTGGACTGTAAACACTATCAATAATGGTAAAACCTACGTTTTTATCTTTTACAAAATTATCTAATTCAGCAATGGTTTTTCCTTTAAAATCAGGCACTTCTGCTGTTTCGCCATGGTGGGTATAAACCCCTAATAACTTAAATAAAGCCCATAAAACAATAACCAAACTAACCGTTGCTAAAGCTAGATGCTTAAAAAATGTTTTTGATTTTAGGTAGTTAAATAAATCCTTCATAATGATACAGAGTGCTAATATACTTAATAAATAGAGAAAATACCGCCAATATGGCTCGGATTTACTCTAAATATTGCTAAAACAATCGTTTTTTATAACTAGCTTAGTTTATGAAAAAACCTAAGCCCATGAGAAATTTTTCAAAAAAATAGTTCTAAATTTTTGATTTACAATAAAAAGCATATCTTTGCAGCCCGATTTTTAATTTTAAATCGTTGATTATAAATATTTTGTAAATGACTAAAGCAGACATAGTAAACGAAATTTCAGAAAAGACAGGCATCGAAAAGATAGTTGTGCAAACAACCGTGGAAGCATTCATGAAATCGATTCGCACCTCAATGACTGAAGGAAAAAACGTGTATTTGCGTGGTTTTGGTACTTTTGTGGTTAAAAAGCGTGCTGAAAAAGTGGGACGTAATATTTCAAAAAACACAACAGTTATTATTCCAGCACATTTTATTCCAGCATTTAAACCAGCTAAAACTTTTAGCGAAAGAGTAAAACGTAATGTAAAAGTTGCGGAACCATTAGATAACAAACAAGTTGAATAATGACAACAATAAGTAAAACACAGATTGGGTTATTAATAACGGCTGTTGTTTTATTCGTTCTTTTATTTCTTGCACCAAAAACACATTCAGGTAAGTTAGAAACTAAGGTGAATGAGATGGCAAAAACTTTGGAAGTTGCTAGCCTTGAAACATTCATCACAATGGCTACTAAATCACTAAAACCAGAAGAAAAAACGACTTATGATGCTTTAGTTAATACAGCTAAAAATTCAAAAGTTGATACGGCTTTTGTTCCTGTTGTGCAATTTTGGGATAAACAAAAAAGACCAGATTTTGCGGCTTATTTTGTAGAACAAATTGCTGAAAGAAGTCAAACTTCTTTAGCTTATAATAAAGCGGGCGATCGTTATTATTATTCTGTTCGTTTTACAAAAGATGAAAACGAAATTCCTACTTTATATCAAAGTGCGATGCGTTGTTATCAAAAAGCAGTAGATAAAGATGCTAAAAACGTGGATGCTAAAATTCAATTAGCCGCTTGTTTTGTAGAGGAAGGTAAAGATCCGATGAAAGGAATTGGTATGTTACGCGAAGTTGAAAAAACGGATAGCAGCAATGTAAAACTTCAATTGACTTTTGCTTTTTTCTCGGTAAAATCTCAGCAATGGGATAAAGCGATAAAGCGTTTTAATAAAGTGTTAGAAATTGACCCTTTATATATAGAAGCGTATCTGCATTTAGCAGATGCTTATGAGCAACAAGGTCAAACAAATAAAACAATTGAAATGCTTCAAAAATATGCCAGTCTTACAGAAGATGCGATGGCAAAACAAGAAGTGCTAAAATATATTGAACAATTAAAAAGTAAATAAATAATTAACCTAATATAAATTTTTTAAAACCTAAGGATTATGCCAAGCGGAAAGAAAAGAAAAAGACATAAGATGGCTACTCACAAACGTAAAAAACGTTTGAGAAAGAACCGTCATAAGAAAAAATAATAAGCCTAGCTAATTAAATTTTCTAGTCATACCATTAGCTCATATAAAATAAGCAGAATATGCGAATTTATTTTTCGGCAAGACGATGATAAAAAATTGTTACATAGTAAATACTATTGAACAAATTTTTGAAGAAGTATTGATGAAAAAGAAAGAGAAGATTAGTTTATTTTATATGAGACAATGGTATTCAGATTACACACAAACGGAAAGCCAATATGTGCTTGCCGTTTGTGTTATTTGTGTATGTTATTGTTTGCTAAAACTTTAATAGGATTGTTGTGCAGTCAATAACGTTATTATATATAAATTAAAACTATTTAAAGTGAACGTAGAACTAGTAATAAATTCTACGCCTAACGAAGTTGTTATAGGACTATTAAACGATAAACGTTTGATAGAACTGCATAAAGAAAAAAATAACATTAAATTTTCGGTAGGCGATATCTACCTAGGTAAAGTTAAAAAGGTAATGACCGGACTTAACGCAGCCTTTGTAGATGTAGGATACGAGAAGGATGCATTTTTGCATTATTTAGATTTGGGCCCTCAAGCCAATTCGTTGATGAAATACGTTGATGCTGTGCGCTCTGGTAAACAGAATGTAAGTAACTTAATGTATTTTAAAAATGAAGGCGACATCAATAAAGATGGAAAAATTAACGACGCCGTAAAATCTGGTCAATACATATTAGTACAGGTTGCTAAAGAACCCATTTCATCAAAAGGCCCAAGGGTTACTACTGAAATTTCGATTGCAGGTCGTTACATTGTATTGATTCCTTTTTCTGATAAAATCTCCGTGTCTTCAAAAATTAGAAGCAGCGAAGAAAAAAGCAGATTAAAAGCTTTGATGCAAAGCATTAAACCAAAAAACTTTGGGGTGATCATCAGAACAGTAGCCGAAGGAAAATCGGTTTCTGATATTGAAGGTGATGTGGCAGATTTAGTAAGTAAATGGGATGAATGTTTTAAAGCATTACAAACTGCTGAACCACCATTTAAATTATTAGGAGAAGTTGATAGAACTAACGCTATTTTAAGAGATTTTTTAAATGCATCGTTTAATGCGATTCATGTAAATAGCGAAGTGGTGTATGATGATTTAAAGTCATACATTAAGACTATCTCTCCAGATAAAGTTGACATTTTAAAACACTATACGGGCAAGGTTCCTATTTTTGATAATTTCGGAATTGATCGTCAAATTAAATCATTGTTTGGCAAATCAGTTTTCATGAAAAGTGGAGCTTATTTAGTAGTAGAACATACCGAAGCTTTACATGTATTTGATGTAAATAGTGGAAACCGCGCTAAGAGTGATAAATCGCAAGAGGAAAATGCCCTTGAAGTAAATTTAGAAGCAGCTGTTGAGGTTGCTCGCCAATTACGTTTACGTGATATGGGCGGTATTATTGTGATTGACTTTATTGATTTACATAATGCGGAAAACAGAAAATTACTGTTTGACAAATTAAAAGAAGAAATGAAGTCGGATAGAGCCCGACACAATATTTTACCTCCAAGTAAATTTGGTTTAATTCAAATTACACGTCAGCGTTTACGCCCAGAGGTTAATGTGGAGGTTTTAGAAACTTGCCCAAGCTGTAATGGTAGCGGTAAAGTACAGCCAAGTATTTTATTTGTTGAGCAAATCGAGAATGCTTTACGTTTTATCATTAAAGAACAATCGGCAAAAGACATAACGCTTTGCGTACATCCTTATATTGAAGGATATTTAAAACAAGGTGGTTTTTTAAGAAGCAAGCAATGGAAATGGTATTTCGAAAACAAACAATGGATTAAGATTATTAAATCTGATAGCTATGCGTTTATGGAATATCACTTTTTGAATAAAGATTTAGATGAGATAGTGATTTAATTATTTTTCTCAAAACAAAAATCCCGCTATTAATTGATAGCGGGATTTTTTTATAACACATCATAAACAAAAAACGCCCCACATAAATGCGAGGCGTTTTTCAACTTACTAAACTAAATTTTACTTCACTAATTTTATAGTTTTTAATGAGCTTCCTTTCTCATTTGTAATACTTAAACTATAAAAGCCGTTTTCTAAATCACTAGTGTTGATAGTTGTTTTAGAGTTATTTAAATTTCCTATTAAAACTAGTCTTCCCAAAGCATCTACTAATACATACGTTAATTTAGTGTCGTTAGTTGTTGCTACTTCAATCGTTAATTCATCAGCCATTGGATTTGGGTAAGCATTTAATCCAGTTAAAATGTGTGCTTGTTTAATACCAGTTGTTGATTGAGGAATGACATTAATTTGGTTCATTAAAAATCCTGCTGCCATACGTTGCACGCTTGATGAATCACAGTATGTGTCAGAGCAAGTAGTTGTTCCGCCAAGTACTGTGCTATAAGTTGCAGTAACCGTTAAACAAATTACGTAGTTGCCTGGAGTTGCATATTGATGGAAAGGATATTGTTGTGTTGATGTACTTCCATCACCAAAGTTCCACATATAAGATACGTTACCAGATCCAGACGACATGTTATAAGCAAAATAATTCCCAGTATTTGTAGAATCAGCAAATACATAAAACTGTGCGTTAGCTTGGCAACCTGTTGGCGTTGTTGTGCTACCACCCGCGCAATTTACATTTACTGTTTGATAAGAAGAATCACATAATACACCGTTTGAATATGTTTGTAATAATACTGGATAAGATCCTGTTCCTAATGATAAACTTAAGTTTGAGCTAGATGGAGGATAACAAATATTGTTGATGGTCCAGCTAGAAGTTAAGTTTGTACCAGTTGAAGTGTTTACAAAATGAGTCACACATGAAGAATCAGTATAACTATAAAAAGAAGCTTGACATGCTGTATTAGTGCTTCCGCCTGCACAGTTTACTGTAACTACTTGAGTTACCGAATCACAAAATGCACCATTAGAATAACTATATAAGCCAATTAAATAAGTGCCGTTAGGCAATGTATTAGTTGGGTTTGCTAATGTGCTAAGTAAATTGAAACCATTGCTCATATCGTACCATTGGTAAGTCGTATTAGTTCCAGTAGTTGAGTTTACAAAATGAGTCACACAATTACTATCTGTATAAGCTGTAAATGCCGCGTTACAATTAGGTGCTGTCATATTGTTTATTGTAACAGATGTACATAAACTCGACCAGCAACCGTTTAAAGAATCGATGTAATTTAAACAAACAGAATAAGTGCCATTTGCTGAAAATTGAAACGTGCCTTGACTAGAAGTTTGAGTTGCGTTTGGGTAAGTTGACCAATATAAGTTGCTTGCAGGGCCTATTAAAACGGAGTTTGTAATTACAGGAGTAACAGTGGCTGTTCCGTTAGCACCTGTTGTTGCATTTAAATTAGTAATCGTTGGACACTGAGCCAATGCTGTGATAGAAAAAACACTGAGTGCTAATCCTAAAAGTTTTTTGGTAATTGTTGTTTTCATAGTTATAATATTAAAGTTAAGTATTTTCTGATACAAATTTACAAAGGCTATTTCTGAATCTAAACATCATTTTATTAAATATTACATGTTCAAATTATATTTATTTTGATTTTTGTATGTATATAATGAGTTAATTTTTTATTTTATTACATATACAGAAACATTTTTCTTTAATTGAAAACAAAAAAAGAGCGAACCTAATAGATTCGCTCTTTAACAAAAATGACTTAGTATTTTATTCCTTGATAAAATTGATGCGGTACGATTTATCTTCTGAATTAATAATCATCCAATAAGAACCTGCATTTAATTCAGAAACATTGATGGTTTCTATAAACGATAGTTCTTTTACCTTCCGAGCAAATAGGTCATAAATAATGATGTTTTTGTAACGATTATTATTTTGAGCTTTAATTGTTAAGTCATTTATCACAGGATTTGGATAAAGTTTAAATTGACTTTTTTCAAATTCAAAAACACTATTTGCGTTGTTAACCCATATTACTGGCTTTACACTATCTCCGTTAACTCCCGAACCGCTTATAATAATTGGCCACACAACAATCGTATTGCCATTACCACCCGATTTAAATGCTGTTGGCCCAGCGCTTGGCGTAAATGACATAACAACCGAAACACTATCTAAGCCATTAGCCTGTAGCGTTGCAAACACTGTTGTTGAATCAAGCCCAATCCCTTGAGTTGTATCTCTTATAGCAGTTACCAATACTGATCCGCTAAAGGATGTGTTTCCTGTATTTTTTATATATGCAGTAAAACTCACCGGAGTTGTATAGCTCACAGTACTTGCTGGTGACGTAGCATTTGCAGGCGTAAACGAAAAAACAGGACTCATGTCAATTTTTGCTTGACCGTAACTTGTTAGTTCAGTTAAAACAATTAAAAATATTAAAAGACGTTTCATAATAAAGATTTTTTGCTAATCTAAAATTAATTAAAAAAACGGGAAAATATTAATTACTTTTAAATTTTATTACATACTCATATCATGGATGTTTTACAAGATTTAATTAAATCCTTAGAAAAGGAAGAGTTAAAAAGCTATAAACTTTTTACAAAACGAACTCATAACTTCGAAAACCGCAAGGATATTGAATTATTTGACTCTATTAAAAAACAAGGAGATGAATCAGATAAGTATCATTTTAATGTTATTTATAAAGGCACAAAACCAGATGCTAAATATTACAGACTCAAGAATAAGATAGCTGATGATATAGGCATAGTTCTTTCTAATTTGAATCATAAAAAATCCGAAACAGATACAATTCATCTGATTGGTCTCGCAAAAATTTTTAATGGCAAACAAAAAGCGAATCTTGCTCTTCATTATTTAAAACTAGCTGAGAGAAGAGCAATTGATAAAGAAGAGTATGCTCTATTGGAGGCAATTTATGAGCAAATGGTAAGAATGAGTATTAAAAATACAGAAGAAAGTCCTACACGTATTATTGAAAAAAGAAATGAAAATAGTCAACGTTTAAAATTACTACAAGATTTAGAAAATAATTTAGCAGTTTTATCTCACGAGGTAAAAACCACACAAAACTTAACAACTAAAAAAGAAATTACAAGCTGGTTAAATCACACGCTAAAAAACACAATTAAACTTTCCTACGTAAAAAATAGTGCACAATTACGAATAAAAATTTTTCAAAATTTAAGCCGTTTAATGTTGTTGCTAAAAGATTACGCCGCACTGGAAGCATATTTAAAATCCTGTTTATTGGAATTTGAAAACGATAAATTATTTACTAAACAAACACACGAAGTGAAATTACAGTTGTTGGTGTATTTATGTAATGCGTCTTATATGTTAGATAAACATGCCCAATCCATACAATATGCTAATGTGTTGCATAAAGCAATATTCGAATTTGATAAAGCTTTATACAATCAGTACATTTTTTATTACTATAATATATTGGTAAATAATTATAGTAAGACCAATGCCTTAAAGGCCATTGATACATTAGAAGAAGCTCAAAACGAAAAACAAATTAAAAATAATCCTAACCAATATTTTTATGTCTTAAATAATCTAGCCATTTTAAATTTCGATTTAAAAAAACATAAACAAGCCAGTAAATTTTTTAGCCAGATGTATGTATCTCAAAATTTTAAGTCCTTCGACAAATCATTTATAGTTAAGTTACAAGTGTTCGAATTAATAAACAGAGTAGAACTTCAGGATTATGAATTGTGTGATAAACAGTTGAATCAGCTTTATAAGTTGATACAGGATGTGAAAGAAAAAGAGTCTATTAAAATCGACCTGGCTGTATTAGATTTGATTAATAAATTTTTAAATGAATCTGAAAACCGTTGGAGACCTTTGAAAACAAATATCCAAGCTTTTGTTAAAAAATTCCAGAATCCAAAAGATGGCGCTGGTTTAATTAACTATGCACAATGGATTGAAACAAAAATTTAGTTACTGCCAAAAATTGTAATAGTTAAACCACTGATGTGGGTATGCTTTTGCAGTTTCTTCAACTTTTGCAACGTATTGCAATAATAAATCTTGACACACTTTTTCTAGTTGTGCTTCACCTCTTACTCTATCTACTTGGATTGGTTTTTCTGTAGAAAATTGATAAGTATGCTTGTCAGTTTTAACAGCAAACACAATACATAAAGGCACGCCAAATTTTGCCGCCATTATAAACGGCCCCGCTGGAAATTTTGCAGGCTTTCCAAAAAAATTGGCAGTTAATGTTTTCGCGCCTTCTCTGTATCTATCGCCGTGCATAACAACAAGTTCATTATTACTAAAGGCTTTGTGTAATTCAATAATATGACTTTTAGTTTCTTCGTCGATTGATATGATGTTTATTTTTTTTTCTTTCATCACGCCATCCATATATTGTTTTACATCTTGTTTTTCGTTTGAATACATTAATATATTAAAGGCGGTTCCTAGTCTGTTGAGTCCTTGACCTGCAACTTCCCAATTGCCAATATGGGCGCTCACTAAAATTCCACCTTTGCCAATAGCAATTAATTCATCAAGCATTTCCCCATTTTTATGAATCATTTTAAAAGGTGTTTTAGCGCCAGCCATTGTGGCAACTTTATCAATGATAGTTTGTCCTAGCATGAAGTTATTTTTATAAATAGCTAATCGAGCTTTTAATGGAGAGTAATGATGTGCTTGAATAAAATACTGACGAATATATTTGTTGGGTTTTGAAAACAGAAAATAATAGAAGGAAACAAAACGTAATAAAAAGTATGCTGGATTCAATCCAAAAGTATTAAGGATAAAGACAAAAATTTTAAATCCTAAAACTTGGGCTTTTGATTGCCCATCCCATTTGTTTTGATCACTCATGTTTCATGCTTATCTATTAAATAAAAAAACAAAACAGCCAGTGTTTTGTTTTTAGTTTTTTTTGAAAAAAATAAAAAAAGGATTAAGCAACTGCTTTTTCCTGAACTTTATTAAAGCAATAAGTATAAAAATCTTGGAATGTATGAATTGTCAAGAAATCTTCGCCAACAACTTTAAATCCAAAATGACTTTCAATTACAACTACTAAATCAACATAATCTAAACTATCCAACTCTAACGTATCACGTAAATTTGCATCTGGGGTAATTTTGGCCTCATCTACTTCAAATTCTTCAACTAAAAACCCATTTACTGTTTTTATAATCTCTTCCTGTGTCATACTTACTATAGCTTTCTGAATTTTATATGTAATAATTTACAAATTTAGGCAAATTTTTTAATTATCAAAGTAGAATTTGTGCCGCCAAAACCAAACGAGTTGGATAAAATTGTGTTTAACTGTGTTTGCTTGGTTTGAGCAATAATGTTTATTTTTTGTGTATCCTCGTCTGGATTTTCGAAATTGATATTTGGAGCAATAAAATCGTTTTGCATCATCAAGGTTGTATACACTATTTCGCTTGCGCCAGCCATCCAGCATTCATGCCCTGTCATTGATTTAGTAGAGCTTACTGGTGTTTTAGCATCTCCAAACACTTGGTCAATTGCTTTTGCTTCAACTCTGTCGCCACCTGGAGTTGAGGTAGCATGAGCATTAATATAATCAATGTCTTTTGGAGTTAATTTAGCATCTCTCAAGCTCATCTCTAATGAGCGAGTTTGCCCATCAACACTCGAATTACTGATATGATCACCATTACTAGAAAACCCATATCCAATAACTTCTGCTAATATTTTTGCTCCACGTTTTTGAGCCGATTCTAAACTTTCTAAAATCACAGTTGCTGCACCACCACTTGGAATTAAACCATCTCTGTCTCTATCAAAAGGACGGGATGCTTTGGTTGGTTCGTTTTCTCGTATCGAGAATGCACTTAATCCATCAAAGCTTCCAAATGTGTATGCATTAACTTCTTGTGCACCCCCACAAATTACTTGGTGTTGTAAGCCAGTACGAATTAGTAAATAACCCATTCCAATGGAGTGAGAGCCACTTGCACAAGCTGCAGCTAAGGTGAAATTGATGCCTTTTAATTTATAAATGGTAGAAAGGTTCATGGTAACTGTTGAGTTCATAGATTGGAATGTTGCTCCAGAACCAACTAACATTGTATCTTTTTTTAATCTAACAGTATCAATGGCTTCCATCGTAGATTGAGCAACGCTATCGTTACCATAAATAATACCTACCTCTTGTTTTTCAATCCATTCAGGATCCATGTTAGCCATTTTCAAAGCTTCAGAAGTTGCCATATAGGCAAATTCAGCTGGTTGCCCCATACTTATACGAGCTCTTCTGTCTAATAATCCTTTTAAAACAGGAGTTTCTAACATGCCCGTTAAAGCAGAGCGATAGCCCATATCTTTTCGTACTTGCTCAAAACCAATTCCTGATTTTCCTGCAAATAATGAATCTCTTACTTCGTCTACGTTTTTTCCTAAACACGACCAAGCTCCTATACCTGTTATTACTACTCTGTTCATTTTATCTTAACTGTATAATCCTCCGTTAACTGAAATTACTTGACCTGTTACATATGTAGAATCTTTACCTACTAAAAATGCAACCACACCAGCTACTTCTTCTGAATCTCCAAAACGATTCATCGGAATCATAAATTTATAATCCTCTTCTTTAATGTCTTCAGTCATATCTGTTTTAATAAAACCAGGTGCTACAGCGTTAACTGTAATGCCACGTTTACCAACTTCTTGCGCTAATGCTTTAGTGGCTGCAATAACAGCTCCCTTAGCAGCAGAGTAACTGGTTTGTCCTGGCAAGCCTTTTAAACCTGATAAAGAAACAATATTTACAACGCGTCCTTTGCGTTTAGTTAGCATACTTTTTACAACGTGACGGGTAACATTATAAAAACCATCAACTGTAATATCAATCACGCGTTTCCAATCTTCTGGCTGAATAAAAACCATTATATTATCCTTGCGAATACCAGCGTTATTTACCAATACAGTAATTGCTTTATCTTTATTGGAGTTAATCCAAGTTTCAATATGAGCATCAGATTCTTCAGTACTACTTACATCAAATTTCATTAGTACAACATCAACACCTTTTACAGTTAAAAGGTCTTTTGTTTTATTTGCCTCAACATCGTTTGATGTATAATTCAAAATAATGTTGTAGCCCATGTCTGCTAAACGCAAACAAATTGCTTTCCCAATTCCGCGGCTGCCGCCTGTTACTAGTGCGTATTCCATTTATAAAATCTCTATATGGTTATAAAATATATAATCTCTTACTGCTTTTATGTCTTTATACTTAGTAGTATCCTCAACAAAACAAGGAAAAATTTTACGCAATTTTTCGTAAGCATCTTTTGATTTTGACGATAATTTATCTTGCATTTTTAAATAATCAATTGCTTGTAAAATTGTCATCCATTCAATAGCTAATACTTCGTAACTATTCATGATTACTTTTTTGCAGATTAACGAAGCGTTGGCACCCATACTTACAATATCCTGATTATCATTGTTACTAGGAATACTATGAACATACATAGGATTTGACAACATTTGATTTTCGGCTGTAGTGGATGTTGCTGTAAATTGAACGCCTTGCATGCCTAAGTTTAATCCTAATGTTCCGTGATTAACAAAAGGAGGTAAAATATTATTTAATTTATTATTCAATAAAAAATTCAATTGTCTTTCGGCAAGCATCGATAATTTAGTAATAGATATTTTTAATTTATCCATTTCTAGAGCCACATAATCGCCATGGAAATTCCCTCCATGGTAAACGTTTTTGCGTTCCCAATCAATAATTGGATTATCATTAGCTGAATTGATTTCGTTAATCAACACTTCTTTGGCATAGTTTACAGTATCTACAATTGGCCCTAAAATTTGCGGTACACAACGAATAGAATAATATTCTTGCATTTTCTCTACTAAAACATCTACTTCCACTTTTTGGTTGTAATGATGTTCTTCGCGGCTCTTTACTAATTTGCTATCTTTTAAAGTGGCTTGCAAAGCATTAGCCACGCGGTTTTGTCCGTAATGATGTTTTACTTCGTTTAATGGAGTAGAGTAATGATCATCAAAACTTTGCACTAATTCCATAATGGTTGCGGAGGCTAACAAACTCCAGTTCATTAAGTTTTCAGCGTAAATCACGTTTAACATACCAATACCGCTCATGGCAGAAGTCCCATTCATTAGTGCTAAGCCTTCGCGAATGTGAATTTCCATCGGCGTAATATTTTCTTTCTTGAAAACTTCGGCAGTACTAGTAATCACACCGTTATAATACACTTCACCTTCTCCAATTAATGTTAATGCTAAATGCGCCAATTGAACTAAATCACCACTAGCACCTAAGCCGCCATGTTCGTAAATAACCGGAGAGATATTTTTATTAATTAAATCTTTAATTAATATTAAAGCATCAGGATGAATGCCTGCAAAGCCCTGCATTAAGGTGTTTAAACGTGCTAACATTACTGCTTTACAATCAATTTCAGGAATGGGGTTTCCTGAGCCAGAACAATGGCTACGAATTAAATTGTATTGCAATTTCATTTGATCGTCGTGATTAATGCGGTACTGAGCCATTGGCCCAAATCCAGTATTAATACCATATATTAATTTTTCGCGAGTAAACTCTTTTAAAAAATAATGACTACGATATACTTTTCTCAAAGCTTCTTCATCCAACTTAAGTTCTAAATTGCTAATTAAAACCTTGTAGAAATCATTAGCCGATATTTTCTTATCTCCTATCTTTACCATAATTGTGAGTGCAATTTACAATATTACAAACAATTTTAGTATCCGTGTTGTTGGGTATTTAGTTTTTTATCAAGAAAATCGAAAAAATGTATAATCTTTTCATTATTTTGGCAGTCTTTTACATACAATAGAATTAATTTTTAGTTTAACACCATGAATTTTTTTACCAAAGACGACAAATCAGCGTTTGAAGCCATTACAGCTGCTCAATTTATCGCATTTGCCCCTATAGTTTTTCAAGCAACTAAATCCCTAAGAGATTTGGGAATTTTGGCAGCGGTAGAAGAATCTAGTACCATTGGATTAACTTTAGAAGAAATTTATATAAAACTTAAATTATCGGAATACGGCGTAAGAGTTTTGCTGGAAGCTGGTTTAGGGATAGGTTTAGTTGTTAAAAACGACGATAAGTACATCATTACTAAAACAGGATTATTTATCTTAAATGACCGTATGACTAACGTTAACATGGATTTTACTAATGACGTTTGTTACGAAGGGATGTTTTCACTAACTGAAAGCATTAAGCAAGGCAAACCAACAGGATTAAAAGTGTTGGGAGATTGGCCAACTGTTTATGAAGGATTAGCACACTTACCAAAACCTGTGCAAGATAGCTGGTTTGCATTTGATCATTATTATTCGGACGGATCATTTGACCAAGCTCTAACCAATTTATTTAAACGTGCGCCAAAACATATTATAGATATTGGTGGAAATACCGGAAAGTTCACATTAAAATGCATGAATTACAACCCTGATGTGAAGGTAACTATTTTGGATTTACCAGCACAATTAGCGATGGCAAAGGATAATGTAGCAAAAACTCCATTTGCAGGAAGAGTTAATTATTTCCCTATTAATATTTTAGATGATGCGCAGCGCTTTCCAAAAGGTGCAGATGCCATTTGGATGAGCCAGTTTTTAGATTGTTTTAGCGAAGAGGAAATTGTGAGCATCTTAAAACGTTGTCATGAGGCTATTTCAGATGACGGCAACATTTATATCATGGAAACTTTTTGGGACCGTCAAAAATTTAGACCAGGTGCTTTTAGTTTACAAATGACCTCTTTATATTTTACCAATATTGCCAACGGAAACAGCCAAATGTACGATAGCGTGGTGTTTAATCGTTTAATTGATAAAGCAGGATTTAAAGTTGTTGAGCAAATTGATAATGTAGGTATTAGCCACACCATTCAGGTTTGTAAGAAAAAATAGTAGATGCAAGACATCTCCAACTCAGCCGACGTAGAACTTTTAGTAAAGACTTTTTACTCCAATTTACTTTTAAATGAAGAGGTAAAACCCATTTTTGAGTATGTGGATTTCGAAAAACATATGCCTCATATGATTGCTTTTTGGGAATTTGTATTGTTGGATAAAGAAGGTTATACAACCAATGTATTTGATAAACACGTTAATTTACCCTTAAAAGCAGAACATTTTGAAATCTGGTTAAATGCCTTTGAAAAATCAGTAAATGCGTTATTCGAAGGAGAAAATGCTCAAAAAGCCATTTTTCGTGCAAAAACCATTGCTTTTTCATTTGAAAGCAAAATGAAACAAATGGGTAAAATCTAACCACAGAGAAACGAAGTAGGCGCAATTTCGCAGAGTAATTCTATCTTTTGTTGTTAAACCATTTTTTTGTACCTTCGCTACCCTTAATTTATTAAGCAACAACCCTTTGCGCCCTTTGCTAAACCATTGCGCTCTTTGCGGTTAAACTAAAACTAACAATGAAAAAGTACCCTACATACAACCAACTCAACTTATCACAAATAAGTAAAGACATTTTAGATTATTGGAAAGAAAAAGACACTTTTGGAAAATCTATCTCTATACGCGAAGGCAAAACACCTTGGGTGTTTTACGAAGGACCGCCAAGTGCTAATGGTATGCCAGGCATTCACCATGTCATGGCACGTACGATTAAAGATATTTTTTGTCGTTACAAAACTTTGCAAGGTTTTCAAGTTAAACGTAAAGCAGGTTGGGATACTCACGGTTTGCCTATTGAACTTGGAGTAGAAAAATCATTAGGAATTACAAAAGAAGATATTGGAAATCCTAACAGTAAAAAATTTATTTCGGTTGAAGATTACAACAAAGCTTGTCGTAAGGAAGTAATGAAATATACCGACAAGTGGGAAGATGTAACAGCCAAGATGGGCTATTGGGTTGATATGAAAGACCCTTACATTACATATGATAATAAGTATATTGAAAGCGTTTGGTGGTTATTGCAAAATTTAAATAACAAAAATTTATTATACAAAGGTTTTACTATTCAGCCATACTCGCCGGCAGCAGGTACGGGTTTATCTTCTCACGAGTTAAATCAACCTGGTTGTTATAGAGATGTAAAGGATAGGACAGCGACAGTTCAATTCCGATTGACGAGCGACGAATTTAGAATACCGAATTCGGAAATCGTAATTCGTAATTCTACATTCTTTTTAGCTTGGACAACTACACCTTGGACTTTGCCTTCAAATACTGCATTAGCGGTTGGAAAAGATATTGATTATGTATTTGTTGAAAGTTTTAATCCATTTAGCGGAGCTCCTCAAACAGTTGTATTAGCAAAAGATTTAGTCAACAAATATTTTTCAGAAAAACATAAGGATTTAAAATTTGAAGATTATAAAGTTGGCGACAAAAATATTCCTTTTAAAATTGTGAATCATTGCAAAGGTTCAGATTTAGAAGGAATCTCCTACGAACAATTATTACCATTCACTCAACCAACAGATGGAGATGCCTTTAAAGTAATTGTTGGTGATTTCGTAACGACAACTGATGGTACTGGTATTGTGCATATTGCGCCAAGCTTTGGTGCAGATGACTTTAGAGTAGCTAAACAAAACGGAATAGGTTCATTAACTTTAGTTGATAAACGCGGTCGTTTTTTGCCTGAAATAAAAGACGATACATTTTTGTATGGCGAAGAATACGTAAAAGAAGCGTATCATACAGATGCTGAAAAACAAGTTGAGTTTGAAAAACAAAAACAAATTTTAGAAGCAACAGGAAAGATCAAAGAATTAAAAGCTTATTTGAGTGTTGATGAACGTATTGTTTTAAAATTACAAGAAGAAGGAAAATTATTTAAGAAAGAGACCTACGAACATAGTTATCCTCACTGTTGGAGAACTGACAAACCCGTTTTATATTACCCATTAGACTCATGGTTTATTAAATCAACGGCAGCTAAAGACCGTATGATTGAATTAAACAAAACCATTAACTGGAAGCCAGAAGCTACTGGTACTGGCCGTTTTGGTAATTGGTTAGAAAACTTAAATGATTGGAATTTATCTCGTTCTCGCTTTTGGGGTATTCCAATTCCTATCTGGACAAGCGAAGATAGCTCTGAGCAAATTGTAATTGGAAGTGCCGAAGAATTAAAAAATCAAATTGATAATTCAATCGCTAAAGGATTCATGACAGAAAATCCATTAGGTAAATTTGTTCCAGGAAACTTTACGGCAGAAAATTACGACACCTTTGATTTACACAAACCTTATGCTGATAATATCGTATTAGAAAAGAACGGAAAAAAATTATTCCGCGAGCCGGATTTAATTGATGTGTGGTTCGATTCGGGTGCTATGCCTTATGCGCAAGTACATTATCCATTTGAGAACAAAGAATTAATTGACGATAAAAAATATTACCCAGCTGATTTTATTGCCGAAGGCGTTGATCAAACTCGTGGTTGGTTCTTTACTTTACATGCTATTGCAACGATGAATTTCGATTCAGTAGCATACAAAAATGTAGTATCTAACGGATTAGTATTAGATAAAAACGGAAACAAAATGAGTAAGCGTTTAGGTAACGCCGTTGATCCGTTCGAAACTATTGAAAAATATGGTGCTGACGCCACTCGTTGGTACATGATAGCAAATGCTGCTCCATGGGATAATTTAAAATTTGATGTTGAAGGAATTGGAGAAGTGCAACGTAAATTATTTGGAACGCTTTATAATACCTATGGATTCTTTGCTTTATATGCAAACGTCGATAACTTCGTGGTTGATTTAAACAATACGATAAACGTTAGTAATCGTTCGGAGCTTGATAGATGGATTTTATCAAAATTAAATTCATTAGTAAAAGATGTCACAGAACAATACGAAACATTTGAACCTCATAAAGCAGCTCGTTATATTGAGGAATTTGTAGATGAACATTTAAGTAACTGGTACATTCGTTTATCTCGTCGTCGTTTTTGGAAAGGCGATATGAGTGACGATAAAAAAGCAGCTTACGAAACATTATTCGAATGTTTAAATACCTTGTCGCAATTGATGAGTCCAATAGCACCATTCTTTGCAGATTGGTTATATCAAAATTTAAACGACGTTTCAGGTGACGTTAACTCTGTGCATTTAACGAATTATCCAAAAGTTAATTTAAGCATTATTGATATTAGTTTAGAAAAACGAATGGAAATGGCGCAAAAAATTTCTTCGATGATTTTATCTATTCGTAAGAAAGAAAATTTAAGGGTTCGTCAGCCATTGCAAAAAATTCGTATTCCAATTTTAGATAATGAATTCAGACAGCATATTCAAGCTGTTAAAGAGATCATTTTGGCAGAAGTTAATGTGAAAGAGTTAGAATTTGTGACAGAAGAAGAAGCACATATTGTGAAGAATTTGAAGTTGAATTTTAAAACTTTAGGTAAAAAATGTGGTAAACACATGAAAACCGTTCAGGCTTATGCAAATGATAATGGCGACTTAATTATTGCTGGAATTGAAAAAACTGGTCAGTTTAAGATGAATTTAGAAGGTGAAGAGATTTTGTTGGAATTAGAAGATGTTGAAATTATTCCAGTAGATATTCCAGGATGGAAAGTAGCTAATAGCGGACAAATAACTGTTGCGTTGGATGTGACTTTATCAGATTCTTTAAAAGAGGAAGGTTTAGCCAGAGAATTGGTGAATCGTATCCAAAACTTGCGTAAAGACAGTGGTTTAGACCTAACAGACAAGATTTTGGTTAAAATTCAACAAAATGATGCACTTGATAATGCCATTCAAAATAATTTGAACTATATTTGCGCCGAAACTCTGACAGGAGATTTACAAGTGGTAAAAAATTTGTCCGCCGCCACCGCAAATTCTGTTGAAGTTGACGAATTGGTATCTACCCTTATTTCTATTGAAAAGTTAAATTAATTTTAAGTTAAGAATATGGCAAAGAAAATTGTAAAGCCTGTTAAAAAAGTAAGCAACCCAGCGCCTAAAAAGGCGGCTGCGAAACCAGCTCCAAAAAAAGCTGTGGCTAAACCTGCAAAAAAAGCAAGTAAGCCTGCTCCAAAACCAGTAGCTAAAAAATTAGTTGCCAAAAAACCAATAGCTAAAAAAGCTGTTGCTAAAAAACCAGCACCAAAACCCGCCCCAAAAAAAGTGACTAAAGTTCCCGCAAAAAAAGTAGTAAAAGTTGCAAAACCAGCTCCAAAAGCAAGTAAACCTGCACCTAAAAAAGTTGAGAAAAAAGTAGTAAAGCCAGCAGCTAAAGTTGCTGCTAAGCCTTCTAAAAAAATTGCAGCACCTGCAAAACCAACTAAAGCAGTTAAAGAAATAGCTAAAGCAAAAGTTGTTGGAAAGCCAATTGATGCAGTAGCAAAGAAAGGCGCAAAACCTTCTAAGAAAGCTGCAAATCCTTCTAAAATAGGTAAAAAAGGCGACGAACATGAGGAAGATGATATTGAACCAGAAGAGGAAGATGATTCTGATGTAGATGTAAAAGATGATTACGAAAAACCAGATGATGATGATGTTGTAGTTGATTTAGACGAAGCACCAGTATTAGATTTAGAAGGTGGTGGTATTCCATTAGATGATGATGATGATGATGAAATTCCCGAAAAGCGCGGTCGTGGTCGTAGAAAGAAAAACGAAGGCCGTTCATCAGGTTCAGAATCTTATATCAGAAACAGACCTTTGCATATTGATATTACAAAACCATTAATTAAAAAGCCTCAAGCTGCCCAACCAAAACCGTTTTTAAATACGAAGGATGATAGAAGTCGTTATTCTGATAAAGAATTAGGAGAGTTTAAAGATTTAATTATTGATAAATTAAAAGAAGCACAAGCGGATTATGATTTGTTGAAACAAACTTTATCTAATGCTGATAATCATGGAACTGATGATACGTCACCTTCATTTAAATTATTAGAAGATGGATCTGATGTATTATCCAAAGAAGAAACAGCACAATTAGCAGTTCGTCAAGAAAAATACATCGTGAACTTAAAAAATGCTTTAATGCGTATTGAAAATAAAACTTATGGTATTTGTCGTGTAACTGGGAAGTTAATCCCTAAAGAGCGTTTACGCTCGGTTCCTCACGCAACCCTAGGAATTGATGCTAAATTAAATCAATCGAGTTAATTCTCTTATATTTTATATTATTTAAAAAGGGCTTTTTAGCCCTTTTTTTATGTCTTTTATTTAATTTGAATGTGTAATAAATTAGTTCATTATTTGTCTTAAAATATGTAATATATTGATTTGATATATACTTTGAGTTTGTATTATTTTTTAATAATGAAGTCCATGTTAAGTTAAATACACATAATTTTATAAAAAACTTAAATAAATAACAATTATGAAAAAATTAACTAAAACAGTGGCGCTAGTTTTAGTAGGTATAACACTTACTTTAACGTCGTGTAAAAAAGATACAGTAACACCAGAGGAACAAACTCCATCGCCAACTGCTCCAACTTTAAATACTGCAAACCTAAAAGCATTATTTACTAATCTTAAAACACCTTCAGAAACTTACGTTGTAAACAGTTCAAATTACAATACGCACACCTGTGCAAATGGCACAAAAATTATTATTTCCCCTAATTCATTTTTAACACAAGCTGGTTTAGCTGTAGCTGGCAATATAAATATTGAGGTTAAAGATGTGTTGTCAAAAAAAGACATGATATTAAATAATGCTATTCCAGTATCAAACGGACAATTACTAGTATCTGGCGGCGAAGTATATTTTAATGCAACCCAAGGAGGCCAAGCTTTAAAAATAAATCCAGCAAGTAGTGTTGTGTTTCAAGTTCCCGCGGGTGCTAGCCCTAGTTTTCAAATGCAAGAGTTTTATGCAAAAGGGCCCTCCGATTTATCACAAACAAATTTAAATTGGAATACTCCAGCTGTAGCAACAGGCTCAATGGTTGGTCAGGATTCAACTGGTGGTTTTTATTACAATTTTACTTGCGATTCGGTACAGTGGGCAAATTGCGATTATTTTTACAATTTTGCTGGAATTAAAACTACTTGCACTGTAAATACAACAGGATTTAGTGATAATTCAAACACGGCTATTTATATATCAATGAATGGTACTAACGTTTTAGCTAGAATTAATTCAAATGATTATTCAAATATTTCTCAAACATTTGTTTCTTATTTAAATTCATTACCAGTGGGCTCAGCTTATACCATTGTTGCCATTACTTACGATGGTACAAATTATTTTTATGGCACTCAATCAATAACTTTGACCGCAAATATGATTGTAAACATGCCCATTTTAACTCAAACTAGTATTGCTCAAATACAAACTAATTTAAATACATTGCCGTAATATTCGTACCTTAAATGAGTAAAAAGATTATCTTTGTAAGATAACCTTTTTGCTTTTATAGGCTCTATGCTTAAAAAATACAGACTTCCAATAATTACTGTTTTTTCAGTCTTATTAATTGACCAATGGATCAAACTATACATCAAGGCTAATTACCCTATTGGGGAAGCACATCGTTTTTTTGATTGGTTTAGAATAACTTTTACAGAAAATCCAGGAATGGCATGGGGATTAGAGTTTGGAGGAGATTACGGGAAATTGGCTTTGAGTTTATTTAGAATAATTGCTGTTTTTGCAGGAGCATTTTATATTAAAAAAATCGTTAATGATAAAGAGCATAAAGGATTTATTGTTTGTGTATCTCTTATTTTAGCAGGAGCTTTAGGTAATATTTTAGACTCAGCTTTTTACGGAGTTTTATTTGGACCTAGTTCTGAATATGAAATAGCAGCTTTTATGCCTGAGGGTGGAGGCTATGCAGGGTTTTTACAAGGCCATGTTGTAGATATGTTTTACTTTCCCATATTTGAAGGAAATTTCCCAACATGGTTTCCTATTTGGGGCGGAGAACACTT
Organism: uncultured Bacteroidota bacterium; assembly: GCA_903893815.1. GTDB lineage: Bacteria > Bacteroidota > Bacteroidia > B-17B0 > Aurantibacillaceae > UBA4416. The sequence goes on along the minus strand of CAITNS010000030.1, from coordinate 85,428 downwards.
CGAGTTTTTTAATGCGATTTTTAATTTTGCCGATATGGCGATTTCATTTGGTGTGGGAATTATACTCGTATTTCAAAATTTCTTTTTTAAGTCAAAACCAACAATTGAAGAAAAAGCTTTTCCAGTTGACGAGCAAACAGTTAAAGAATCATCGTCTAATTCTTAGTATAATAAAAGCTAAATAATAACGTTTTATTGCAGATTGAAACAACTTTTATACATACTTGCATTTACCCTGATTTATCTTCAGAGCTACTCTCAACATAAAGAAGAGAGTGGCGTGAACTTGTCAAAGTTTTACAGAAATAAGATGCACTTTGGTTTTGCCTTAGCTTATAATAAAACGGATTTTAGAATTCACACTATTAAAAATTCCGAACTTCCTGATACCGTTATTGGTGGGGTAACTTATGGCATGAAAACTATATACACTAAGTCGGATCCAGGCTTTGCTTTAGGTATTATTACTGATTTTAGATTACATCAATACATTCGTTTGCGCTTTACACCAAACATTAGTTTTGCGTCTCGTAGTTTAGAGTATAAATTAGAAAATGCCAAAAGAGATAGTACGAAAGAGTATAAAAAAAGCGTAGAATCTACTTTTTTAATTTTCCCTCTGGAGCTTAAATTACAATCTAAGCGTTTAGATAATTTTGGTGCTTATGTTATTTTAGGTGGAGGATACTCGATGGATTTAGTTTCTAAAAAGAAACCAGTTTCTTCTGGTGGCGCAAATCAATTAGATGATGCTGTGCAGTTAAAACGAGATGATTTTTTTTACAGCGGTGGCGCAGGAGTTGATTTTTATTTGCAATATTTTAAATTAGGCTTAGAACTAAAGGTTTTACAAGGCACTAAAAATCTCAAACAACCACTTAACAATATTTTCACAAATAGTCTCGAAAAAATAAACTCCAAAATGGTTATTTTTTCTATCACATTTGAAGGGTAGTAATTTTGTAAACTGAAGAATAAAAATCTTCCACACTATGAAAAAAGAATTGAACTTAGCCGTTGCGGCCCACATTGCTTACGATGAGCAATTATTAAAACAAGAAGTTGCTGAGCAGCTATCTTTAAATTCAACCGACACATTTTTTATTAAACCCTTACGTCGCAGTATTGATGCACGTTCGAGAAACATTAAGGTTAATTTAAAATTGGCTGTTTGGATTAACGAACCTGTAGCCGATGATGACTTGGGAATCAACTATACCGATGTTTCAAGTGCTCAGAAATCAATTACTATTATTGGCGCCGGACCAGCAGGTTTGTATGCAGCTTTGCGCTGTTTAGAAATTGGGATTAAACCTATTTTATTTGAAAGAGGAAAAGATGTGCAAGCACGCAGAAGAGATTTAGCGGCGATTAATAAAGAGCATATCGTTAATCCCGAAAGTAATTATTGTTTTGGAGAAGGAGGAGCAGGAACTTACAGCGACGGTAAATTATACACGCGTTCAAGTAAGCGCGGAGATATTGAACATATTTTAAAAACCTTTGTATTTCACGGCGCTGATGATGTTATTTTAGTGGATGCGCATCCGCATATAGGGACTAATAAATTGCCAAATATTATTTCTAATATGCGTGAAACTATTATAAAGCATGGTGGGGAAATTCATTTTCATTCTAAACTAGTTGATATTAATTATAGTGGCGATCAAATTTCATCGGTAATTATTGACACTTCGACTCCTCTTGGTGTGACAGAAAATAAGACCAGTATTGAACATCGTTGTACCCATTTAATTTTAGCAACTGGACATTCGGCAAGAGATATTTATGAGTTGTTGGATAAAAAGAAAATTGCCATTGAGGCAAAACCTTTTGCGTTAGGAGTTCGTGTTGAACATCCACAAGAGTTTATTGATCAAATTCAATACAGTTGTCACTCGCACGACGAAGTCGTTTCTAAGCGTTCATATTTACCAGCATCATCTTATAGTTTAGTGCATCAGGTTCAAGGGCATGGAGTTTATTCGTTTTGTATGTGTCCAGGAGGAATTATTGCGCCCTGTGCTACAGCCCAAGATGAAGTCGTTACTAATGGTTGGAGTCCATCAAAACGAAACAATCCTTATGCTAATAGTGGTATTGTTGTTGGCTTAGAATTAATTGACTTTGAACCCTATAAAAAACGCGGTGCTTTAGCTGGATTGCAATTGCAAAAAGAAATAGAGCATAAAGCCTGGCAAATGGGAGGAAAAACACAAACTGCTCCAGCGCAAAATTTGCAAGACTTTGTTAATAATAAAGTGAGTTCTAAATTAATCGATTGTTCTTATCAACCAGGAACGCAATCGGTTCAAATGAATGATGTGTTGGGTAAAATGATAGGTACGACTTTACAACAAGGCTTTAAAGCATTTAATAATAAAATGCGTGGTTATTTAAGTAACGAAGCCATTATTGTCGGTGTTGAATCTCGCACTTCTACCCCTGTTCGTATACCAAGAGATAAATTCAACTTGCAACATGTACAAATCAAAAATTTATACCCTTGTGCTGAAGGCGCTGGCTATGCGGGTGGCATTGTAAGTGCGGCTATGGATGGTGTTAATTGCGTGAATGCAATTTACTCTACAATGTAGGTGGCGTATTACTTTTTTTGGTTTCTTCTATCGCCTTGCGTTGTTTCTTATATATAAATACTCCACCCATGAGTAAGGCTGCAAAAATAAATAAGCCTAACATTCCCCATACTAATCCGCCTGTTGATTTTACAATCACTAAAAACACAATTGCTACCAAAAAAATAGTGGCTAATTCATTAAATAACCTTAATTTGAAAGATGATGTTTTAAAGATGCCAACTTTTTGTTGCTTATAGTAAACATGACATTGTAAGTGATATAAGGCTAATAGACCCACAAAAATCAGCTTAAGTAGCATCCAAGGTTGAGATATGTAATAGCTTAAGTTCAATAAAAGTAGCCATCCACCAAAAATAAATGTACCTATGGCAGAAGGCCATGTAATAATGAACCATAATTTTTTCTGCATTAAGGCTAACTGAGTAGTTAAAATTTCGCGCGCTGGCTCTTCCTTTTCGTTAGCTTCTTTGGTATATATGAACAGTCTTACCATATAAAACAATCCTGCAAACCAACAAACTACAAAAATCACATGAAGTGCCAATATATACTTAAAATCCATATTATTTTATTTAGAACAAAGGTAGTACTTTTATGGTCATAATATAAAAACTGATGAAGGGAAAAACTGCAAAAGAATCGTTAACAATCAATACAGAAGTTGTACTGCCCAACGATACAAATCATATAGGAAATTTATTTGGTGGTAAGTTATTACAATGGATGGATATTACATCTGCTATTGCCGCCGGAAGACATTCTAACAGAGTGGTTGTTACAGCTTCTATTAATCATGTGTCGTTTGACAACCCAATTAAACAAAACTCTGTAGTAACGCTTGAAGCAAAAGTGTCTCGTGCTTTTACTAGCAGCATGGAAGTTCATATTGATGTATTTGTAGAAGATAAAATTACTATGCACAAGACAAAATGTAACGAAGCCATTTTTACTTTTGTAGCCATTGATCAAAATGGCGCGCCATTACCAGTTCCTCCGTTAATTCCTGAAACCGAAGAGGAAAAAAAGAGATATGAAGGGGCTTTACGTCGCCGTCAGTTATCATTAATTTTGGGAGGCAGAATGAAGCCAGATGATGCTACAGAATTAAAAGCATTATTTACTCAAGATTAATTTATTTTATAGCTTTAAATGTTAGCCGAAAAGCATAAACTCAGATATCTCGAGGGAATTAGAGGTTTGGCGGCTATTATAGTGGTATTGCATCATTATATTCTTGCATTTTATCCCGCCATGAGTTCGGCAAATGAAACTCAAATTCATAATGAGACATCTTATTTTGAAGAAGTGATGGCGCAAATACCGCTCAACATTTTTTATAACGGAGGTTTTGCCGTATGTATCTTTTTTATTTTGAGTGGTTATGTGTTAAGTAATAACTACCATCAAAATAACAATCCTCAAATTTTAATTCAGTATGGTATTAAACGTTATTTCAGATTATTAGTTCCTGTTTCCGTCTCTATTTTGTTAGCCTATACTTTTGTGCATTTAGGCTTTATGAATCGTCTTCATTTAGGCGATATCACTAAATCAAAAGAGTGGTTGGCGGGCTCCTTTAATATTTCTGAAAACATTACGCCGATGCTCAAAAACATGTTTGTGGATGTATTCTTTTTAAAAGACAATACCTATAATCCTGTTTTATGGACTATGACTTATGAGTTATTGGGTTCTTTATTAATATTTGCTTTCTTATTAATCACACATCCCATTAAATATAAAATGAGTTTGTATGGAGTATTAGTTTTTATTTTATTTGTAACAAGAAATGATTATTACGCAGCGTTTATATTAGGTGTCATATTAAATAAATATGTAGTGCAAAAACAACTAGAGTTAAAATCACTGAATGTTTCTTCATGGCTTTTGTGGTTACTTTTTATGATTGGATTTTATTTAAGTTCTTACCCAAGTTGCATCAATATTAAAAATACTATTTATGGCGTATTATATTTTCCTTGGCTAAATAACGAAGTATTTTATCACGTTATCGGTTCTTTTATAATCATGTTTGTGATTGTGAATTCTCAAAAAGTACAATTAGCTTTATCTGGCAGATTTTTAAATTATATAGGTAAAATTTCGTTTTCCTTTTATCTCTTACATTTTATTGTTTTGTGTTCTTTATCGTGTTTTCTCTTCAAGTTATTTTTTATATCCTACGAATACAATTCATCCGTGATACTAGCATTTTTATGCAGTTTGCCAGTTATAGTAATACTATCTATCGGATATTATAAATGGATTGATAAGGCGGGAATTAAACTATCTGAAAAAGTATTGGGTATTTTTTATTCTAAAACTGAGCGTTTTTAAGCTGAATTTCGTTCATACATTTAAAATGACCTTTCGGACATTTTTTGTATCCTAATTTAGAGCAAGGTCGGCACGATAAATTTGTTACTTCCAATACCTGAGAATTTTTGCCAGCCAAATAAGGTCCCATACCAAATTCAGGGATGGTGTTTCCCCATAAGGAGATGATGTCTTTTTTATAAGCGGCTGCAATGTGCATTAAGCCAGTATCCGAAGTTATGACGTTATTTGCTTGTTGAATAATAGAAGCCGATTGATTCAAATTTAGTTTACCACATAAATTCAAAACTTTGTTTTTGTGCAATTGATAAACTTGTTCAGCAATTTTAGCATCGTCTTTACCTCCCAATAATATTAAAGGAAGCGAACTAATGGCGCAAATTTCTTTTAATTTATTGAGCGGAATTTGTTTGGTAAAGTAAGAGCCACCTACCACTAATGCATGATAGTCGTTATGAAATAGTGCAGGTAACGACGATACAATGTCTATTTCATCCTTATCGTTTATAAAATAGTCTAAACCTCTGCCATCGTTTTTAACGCCTATTTTAGCCGCAGCTTCAAAATAGCGATCGACAATATGTTTTTGAGGAAGTTTGTTTTTTTTGAAATTAACAATTAAAAATTTTTGCCAATTTAATTTATTAAACGAAAAAGATTTTTTGCCTAACGCTAATTTTAATTTTAAGGTGCGAGCATTGTGATGTAAATCAATAATATAATCGTAGTTCTCTTTTTTTAATTGAGGAATAATTTCAGCTAACGATTGATTAATGGTGTGAAATTTATCAACGTAAGGATTGTTTTCGATAACCGAAATAAATTGCTGTTTAGTAATAAAATGAAGTTCAACGTCTTTTAGTTGTTGTTTAATGCAGCGTAATATTGGCGTTGTTAAAACAATGTCGCCAATAGAGCTAAAACGTATAACTAAAACTTTCAATTTTATTTTGGAATAAAATGGTACTCTGTTTTTTTACCATTACCGTCAAATGCTCGTACTCTAAAATCTTTTTCGTATAGTTTTAATATCTGCCAAGAGCTAGGCGACGGAACACTTCCAACAGAAATAGAGGATGGATTTATAGTAATCGTTTTTTTATCAGATGTTAAAGTCCAACTTCCTGACTCGAGATTTGTAATATTGCCAAAAGGAGGAACTACTACATAATAGCTAATAGTATAGGAACCACTTTTAGACAGCGTAAGCGTATAATCTTTTAATATATTATTATAATATGCCGCAGAATCCACACCATTAATAAGTAAAGCGTCAATTTTCCAAGTATTGGCTATACGTTCTTTTTTACTTCTAAAACTTATTGAAGGACCTTCGGGATATTTTTTACATTCACTAAAAAATAGAACTGAGGCTAAAAAAATAAATGCTAATAATTTCTTCATGTTGATTAACTTTGTAACACAAAAGTAACCAATTTTTTTAAATGTTTATAGATACCCATACCCATCTTTATTCGGAAGAATTTAATGCCGACCGCATTGAAAAAATCAACGAGGCCATTTCCAAATCGGTTACTAAATTTTATATGCCCAATGTGGATAGTAGCAGTATTGAAAGAATGTTGCAGTTAGAAGTGCATTTTCCGGAGCAATGTTTGCCGATGATGGGTTTGCATCCTTGTTCAGTAAAAGAAAACTACAGAGAAGAATTAGAGATTGTAAAAAAATGGCTCGATTTAAGAAGATTTGCTGCTATCGGAGAAATTGGGATTGATTTATATTGGGATAAAACCTTTATCAAAGAACAAGAACTCGCTTTTAGAGAACAAATATTTTGGGCATTAGAATATAATTATACGGTAGTGATTCATTGTCGAAATGCTTTTGATGAAATTTTCTCAATTTTAAAATCGTTCGATAAATTACCGAAAGGTATTTTTCATTGTTTTAGCGGCGATTTTATTCAGGCTGAAAAAATTTTATCACTTGGCAATTTTAAATTAGGGATTGGTGGCGTAGTTACTTTTAAAAATTCGGGATTAGATAAAGTAGTACAACAATTAAAACTCACGGATTTAGTTTTAGAAACGGATGCGCCATATTTAGCGCCAATGCCTTATCGTGGCAAACGCAATGAAAGTGCTTATATTCCTTTAATTGCTCAAAAAATAGCGGAAATTAAAAACGTTAGTATCGAAGAAGTTGCAGAAATAACTTCACAAAACGCTTTAGAGATATTTGAAAACTAAATCTTTCATAGACTTGCCTTTTATAAAAACATTGGTGTATGCTAATGTTTTTGTGGCGTTTTGCTCTTTGGCTCAAGTGTTTTTTACCTATCAGTTGTTTCCTATTCCTGTAAACTTTGCTAATAATTCGTACTTAGTATTTATTTTATTATCCACCTATTTGCAGTACAATGTGCAACGCGGTTATATGATTAACCCAAGCAACGCTCACACTGAGCGTTCACAATGGTTGTTGAAACATAAAAAAATCATGCTGTATAGCATATCTGGCTGTTTGTTGATTGTCCTGTTTTTATGCAACAATTTAAGTTGGACATCCATTGGTATTATGGTGGTTGCAGAAGTCTTGTCAACCTTATATTATTTACCCCCTTTTAATTTTAGAAAACACGGTTATATCAAACCCTTTTTAATATCATCCGTATGGACGATTAGTTGTTGTTTAGTGCCATTAATTGAAAACGATTTACTAACGCCACATAGCGTTTGGTATTTAGTATCGCAATTTTGTTTTATCTCCGTACTATGTTTGTTGTTTGATATAAAAGATTTAGAGCAGGATTATATGACGGGCGTAAACACATACGCTAATAAATTTGGTATTACCATCACAAAATTAATTTGCGTATGCTCAGTAATTATTGCTTTTACTTGCTTTTACAATTTTAAGCACGATACCAATTCTATCATAGCATCTTTACTATTAAGGCTATTGGTTATTGGCACTATTTTATTTACAAGCGACAAACGACATTCCTTCTACTATTATTTGTGGGTAGATGGATTAATGATTATGCAAATGGTTTTGTTTTTTATTTTTTAAACAAATAGTCACTCAGTTTTGAGCGACCATTTTCTTTTCAACTTTAAAAATACTAATTTCCAAATTCACTAATGAATTTTATACGCATTAATCTCACTTCTTCTTCGCTATATTCATCTTCACCTAATTCTTTTAAAATAGCATTGATGTCATCTGTTTCAGCCTCTCGTAAACATTCGTAGATATCGTCTTTTTTATCTTCGTCAATTGCTTGATCAATGTAATAGTTAATATTTACTTTAGTTCCAGAAGTAACAATAGTTTCAATCTCTGTCAATAAATCATTCATTTTCAGATTTTTGTTTTTAGCCATATCTTCTAAGCTAACTTTTCTGTCAATGTTTTGAATGATAAATACTTTTAATCCAGATTTATTAACCACAGATTTAATAACCATATCGCTAGGGCGTTCAATCTCGTTTTCCTCAACATGTTTTTTAATTAACTCTAAATACGGTTTACCATATTTTGCCGCTTTACCAGCACCAACTCCCGAAATTTTTGTCATCTCTTCCATTGTAATAGGATAGTTGATAGACATTTCTTCTAATGAAATTTCTTGGAAGATAACGTAAGGAGGTAAATTATTTTGTTTCGCAATTTTTTTAGTTAAGTCTTTTAGCATGGCATACAATACTTCGTCAGTACTGTTAGCACCTTTTCCTCCAACAATGTCATCATCGTTATCGCTTTCAGCATTACTAAAGTCGTTATCTCTTGTGAATTTAATGCTGAATGGATTTTTTAAATAAGCTTTTCCTTTATCGGTAATTTTTACTAAGCCATAATTTTCAATGTCTTTTGCAAAAAAACCATTGACAATAGCTTGACGCATCACGGCATTCCAGTACTTATCATCCTTATCATGCTCCACTCCTTCGCCCCAAGTTTTTAGTTCGTTGTGTTTGTATGATTTGCCAGTAGCAGTTAAGTTACCCATTAATAAATTAATGATGTCTTTAACCTTATGCTTCTCTTTACTTTCTTTAACAGCTTTAATTACTAAAATTAAATCGTCTTGCGCTTCAAATTTTTGTTTTGGATGGCGGCAGTTATCGCACATCTCATTACATTTGGCATCATTAAATTCTTCACCAAAATAATGTAAAATAAATTTACGACGACATGAAGAAGTCTCTGCAAACGAAGCAGTTTCGGATAACATTTGTTTTCCAATTTCTTGTTCGTTTACTGGTTTATCTTTCATGAACTTTTCTAGTTTCATGATGTCATCGTAACTATAAAACGTTAGGCAATTTCCTTCGCCACCATCACGTCCTGCGCGACCAGTTTCTTGGTAATATCCTTCTAATGATTTTGGAATATCGTGGTGAATTACAAAACGAACATCTGGTTTATCGATTCCCATACCAAAGGCAATAGTTGCAACAATCACATCAATATCTTCCATCAAAAAGCCATCTTGCGTTTTAGCGCGCTCTTTAGCGTCTAATCCAGCATGGTAAGGAGCTGCTTTTACACCATTTACAACAAGGGCTTGAGCAACTTCCTCCACTTTTTTACGACTTAAGCAATAAATGATACCTGATTTACCAACATTTTGCTTAGCGTATTTAATAATTTCTTTAATCACATCTTTTTTAGCGCGCACTTCATAATATAAGTTTTCGCGGTTAAAGGATGATTTGAATAACTTAGCCTCTAACATACCTAAGTTCTTTTGAATATCGTGTTGAACTTTAGGAGTAGCTGTGGCAGTTAAGGCCATTACGGGCACAGAACCCAATTTATCAATAATAGGGCGTAAGCGGCGGTATTCTGGACGAAAATCGTGACCCCATTCCGAAATACAGTGAGCTTCGTCGATTGCAAAGAAAGAAATAGGGAATTCTGAGAAGAACTCGATATTATCTTCTTTATTTAAAGTTTCGGGAGCTACATATAATAGTTTGGTTTTACCTGATAAAACGTCTTTTTTTACGGTTGCTATTTCCGATTTATTTAAAGAAGAGTTTAAAAAGTGAGCAATTCCTGTTTCGTTGCTAAAACCACGGATAGCATCTACCTGATTTTTCATCAAGGCGATTAAAGGAGAAACAATAATAGCCGTTCCTTCGCTCATAATAGCAGGTAATTGATAGCAAAGCGATTTTCCGCCCCCAGTAGGCATAATCACAAAAGTATCCTGTTTATTAAGAATATTATTGATAATGGCTTCCTGGGTTCCTTTAAAGCCTCCAAAACCAAAAAAGGCCTTAAGTGGTTCGGCTAAATTATGGGGTTCAACTTCTGAAATCATGCTTTTAGTGATTAAAATGTATATTCTATTGAGTGAGTGGTTTCGTGTAATTCTATTATAAAGATATAATTAAATTTTCGATAAAAGCAAAACAATTTGACGGTTAAATAGCATTTTCAGACAAATTAACTTTTAACTACGATGAATCGATGAATAGTATAACTTGAAAAGGACTTATTTTTAGAGATTTGTATAAAAATGGAACGTAGATAACGTTTTATAAAATAGGGTAACGGATTTTTTTATTTCTAATCGGCGTAAATCTGCCTAATCCGTTATATCCGCGTTGCTATTAAAATAAAAAATCCCAATTTGTAAACTACAAATTAGTATCCATCTTGCGATAATGAATCAAAAAGAAAACGATAAACGTGATTGAGTAAAAAATATTGAAGAAGAAACGGAATTCGTATAAATCTAGAAACATAAATGTAATCACCCTTATACAAAACATAATAATAAAGAGTTGAACACCCCATTGTTTCATATGCCAAATGCCAATTAATGATACAAACTGCATCGTAATAATAATGCCTAAAATCATAGGAATAAAATCGCCCATGCGTTTTATAGAAGGGGTAAAAAGCATAGGAAACGCTAATAAAACCAATATAAGAGCTATAATGGTAACAATACGAATATCTTTTGGGCGAGTTACTTGTGCCATTAATTTGTTCTGTCTTCGGTAGGCTCAGACGCCCGCGTTATGATTACTTTTAATTTGTTCTAATTGCTTCTACTGGGTCTAATTGAGAGGCGCCATAAGCTGGAATAAAGCCGCTAATGATGCCAATTAACACCGAAATCGTTAAACCTAAAATAATATTTGAACGGGTTAAGGTAATTTCCATATCTATCACTCCGCCGGCGGCTAGGGTGAGTCCATAAATGAGTAAGAGTCCTATGATACCTCCCATTAAAGATAAAAACACCGCTTCAAATAAAAATTGCGCTAAAATAAAATAGTTTTTTGCACCTAAAGATTTTTGAATGCCGATGATATTTGTTCTTTCCCTCACCGATACAAACATAATGTTAGCAATTCCAAAACCGCCTACAAGGATAGAGAATCCTCCAATGATAGCGCCTGCAATTCCAACAATATCAAATAAGCCATCAAAGTTTTTACTTAGTAAATTAGTTTCATTCAAAGCAAAATCATCATCCGCTAAGGGCTTTAAACCTCTAATGCTGCGCATAATTCCGGTAAGTTCATCTTTTAATTGGGCATTAGTTACACCTGGTTTTGCTTTGGCAGCAATAAAAGGATCACTATTTTCAGATTTCACATCCATAAATAACCTCGCAAAATTGTATGGAACAACAGCTTGGTTATCCATACTATTACCTAGCATACTTTCGCCTTCTTTTTTAAATAAACCGATGACTTTACAGTTTCTACCAGCCACTTTAATGGTTTTACCAATTGGATATTCGTTATTAGGGAACAAACCTTCTGCTAAGGTATGTCCCAGCATGACTACATTATATCCACCTTCGGCTTCATCTTCTCTAAAATAACGGCCATCCACAATTTCAAAGGATTTTACTTGTCCGTAGCCATATGACCAACCAGACACTAGAGCATTTTCGATGGTATTATTATTATGTTTTAAAACTTTACGAGTTCCTATTCTAAAACCAATAGCATCAATGCTTTTTGCTTTACGCTGCACTTCTGCTAATTCGCTATATTCAGGAACAGGACGATTCATATATTTCCACCAAGGGTAATCGGGGCCAAAAGTCCAAGGCCATTTCATCACAAAAACCACATTATCTCCAAGGCTTTGAACGCTTCCACGAATATTACGTTCTAAACTATCTACAATGGTAAATACGGTAATGATGGCAAAAATACCAATGGTAATGCCTAATAAGCTCAAAAACGTCCTTAGTTTATTAGCAACTAAAGCGCCCCAAGCAAACACAATACTTTCTTTTAAAAGGGTTAATACCATGGTGTAAATATAATTGATAATCTCAAGCTTAGTTCGCTTTTTGTTTTAGCGGTTTTGGGATAGGATGGAGGGGGCATTTGCCCAATAAGTCTTTTTAATTATATTTATAAATCATAAAGACTGAGTTAAATCAAATACTTAAAGACTAGCTTAATTATAGCGGCTTTTAGTTTCATAAAAATATTCAGGCATTAAACCATAAGCTCTCGCTAAAATTTAAGATTTATTATAAAAGAAGAGTATTGTATTTGGACAATAAAACTTAAATTTGATTGATCATGAAATCTTTACTTTCTGTTATAATGGCTATTACTTGCATGAGTTTCTTCTCATGTAAAAACACGCATACTTATGATAAATATGTAAAGGAATTAGATAGTTTAAAAGTTGTGTTACAACAATCTGTCGATAATTTTAAAACAGTAGATAGCGCCACCTGCATGAATGCTTATTCAAAACAATACACTTATTCGCAATTTATCGAGACTCATTTAAAAGATACCGTCACAAAATCAGTTGCCGAAAATTTGCAAAACCTTCAATCGGTTAAGCAAGGCTTAAATGACTATCTGACTTTGCGATCAAATTGGTTAGCTACAGCTAATACCTCTATCAAACAATTACAAACTTTATCGCACGACTTAAAAAATGGAAGTGTGAATGAGGAAGAAGCTATTGAATTTATTAATCAAGAAAAAAAGCAAGCGGAGTTAATTATTGAAGAATTAAAAGTCAATACAGAAACTATCCGAAAACATTTAGAAGTTTATAATCAATCGTTACCTGTTTGCCAAAGTTTGGTAAAGGAACTAAATTCAGGAGTGTTGCCTCAATTACTATCACCTCCAACAAAATAATAGCCATCATTTGAATCGATTAATTTTCATATTCATTTTTTTAACCATCGCATTTACTCAGGTAAGAGCTCAAAAAAACGTGGATGATAAATTAGCGATGCAATATTATGAGCAAAAGCAATTTGATAAGGCTGCTGCGTATTTCGAGAAATTGTACGATAAGCAGCCAGATGCTTATTTTACTTATTACTTTAAATGTTTAATAGAGACCAAAGATTATAAAACAGCTGAAAAAATTACTAAGCGGCAAATTAAGCACAGCGATGGCAACACTCACTTATATGTAAAGTTAGGAACAGTTTATAGGTTGATGGGAAACCCTGATAAAGAAAAAGATCAGTATAATAAAGCGGTAAAGGAAGTCATTCCTGAACAGAAGTTAATTTTTGCATTAGCTCATGCTTTTGAAGATGAAGAGTTGTATGATTACGCTATTGAAGTATATAAAAAGGGGCGTAAACAAACCGCAGCTAGTTATCCTTATTTTTATGAGATAGCGGAGGTATATAAAAAGAAGGGCGATTTGAAAGCCATGGTAAATGAGTATTTAGATGCGATTGAGTTTAGAGAAAGTGAATTATATACAGCGCAAGCTAATTTACAACAGTCTTTAGGTTACGATGAAAAAAATGGTGGATTGAATAATCCAATATTAAAACAAGAATTGCAACGACGTATCCAGCAAAATCCGGATAGAACTATTTTTTCTGAATTTTTAATTTTTCTATTAAATCAACAAAAAGATTTTGAAGGATCTTTTGTTCAAAATAAGGCTTTAGACAAACGTCAAAAAACAGACGGTACTCGTTTAATGGAATTAGCCAAATTATGTATCAGTAACGAAAATTATGCGGTGGCCGAAAAATGTTATCAATACGTGATGAGTAAAGGAAAAGATAATCCATATTACGATATTGCTGATATTGAAAGATTAAATGCTAATTATTTACAATTAACCAATCAAACAAATCCAAATAACGCGGATGTAATTTTGCTTAATTCAAATATTGAAGCAGCCATAAAAAGCTACGGGATTAGTAATTTAACCTTGCCTCTCATTAAAAAATCTGCTTTGCTAAAAGCCTATTATTTAGATAAGCCACAAGATGCGATTCAATCTTTAGAAGAACTCATTGCACAATATACATTTGACAAAAATAGCGTTGCCGAAATCAAATTAGATTTAGGTGATATGAATTTATTGGTTGGTAATATTTGGGACGCTTCTTTATTGTATTCACAAGTAGAAAAAGATTTTAAATATGAAGTCGTTGGACAAGGTGCAAAATTTAGAAATGCAAAATTGAGCTATTATGCGTCTGATTTTAAATGGGCTAAAACACAATGTGATGTATTGAAGGGCGCTACCACAAAAACCATTGCTAACGACGCTCTTGATTTATCATTAGTGATTACAGATGCTATTGGTGTTGATACAAATGATGCGCCTTTAAGTTTATTCGCATCAGCCGAGTTGTTAGTATTGCAACATCAATACGATAAAGCCTTAGCTCGTTTAGATAGTATTAACAGCATATTTAGCGAACATACCTTAGGCGATGATATTTATTATAAAAAAGCGGAAATCTATAAACGCACAAACCGTTATGCCGAAGTTGCGAAGATGTACGAAAATATTTTAGAATTTTATCCAACAGAATTATACGGGGATGACGCATTATTTAAAGAGGCAGAATTGTATGAGCGTTATTTAAACGATAAAGAAAAAGCAAAACAATTATATCAAGATGTATTAACTAAATATCCTGGAAGTATTTATGTAGTGGATGCTCGTAAACGCTACAGAGATTTAAGAGGAGATATTGTAAATTAAGAATGTAGATTTACGAATGACGAATTAGTACATATAAAATTCGTACTTCTACATTCTAAAATCATAAATTTGTACTATGTATATATACAACGTAACTGTAAGTATCGAAAAATCATTAGCCGAAGATTGGTTAAACTGGATGAAAACCATTCATGTGCCTGATGTTTTAAATACTGGCCATTTTACTGAAAATAAAATTTGCAAAGTTTTAAATGTGGATGATGAAGGTGCAACATATTCTGTTCAATATACCTTTAATACCATGGAAGAAATAGAGGCTTATCAAAAAAATCATGCGCCACGTTTGCAAGCAGAACATAGTAAACGCTACGAAGGCAAATACGCCGCTTTTAGAACGTTGCTTGAAGTAGTTTAGAAATTAAAATAAACACCAGCATTTGCTCCTATCGAATAAAGCGTCCCACTTACAGGCCCATCAACTATTGGTCTAACAAATGTTCTGTAGCTTGGCTCTAGTTTTACAAATATTTTTTTATTGATATCGTAACTTAAACCAATACCAAGCAATAAAGCAAATTCAGAGCTTGGAATATTTTTTGAATCGTATGCCGTTGAAGTCTCATTTTCCCATCCTTCATCATATTTAAGAGATGTACGAGTGCTTTTCCCCATAAAAATATTAGCGGAGCATCCAATGCTTGGAAATACTTTAAACCTTTTATTAATCAGAGAAACATTCACTTTCAAAGGAATTTCTAGATATTTATAGGCGTAAGTTGTTGTTTTTTCCGGTACGGTAACATATGTGCTTGAGCTATTGCTAGATCCAGCTGTTTGCCATGAAACAGAGGCGGTGTTAGTTTTTTGCCCTTTAGTAGAGTATAATAGGCCAAATTCAATGCCAATTTTATCCATTAATCGATATAATAAATTTACTCCAGTTGTGAAACCAATTTTCCCTTTTACTATTGTATTTGTCGTTGGAACTTCACCGTCTTTTATATAAGGAACTCTGTTACAATAATCTGGAGAGCAGGAAATTCCTATAGCCCATTTTTTGGTTTTTAAACTGTCTGGGGTACCTGCAAAAAGACAGGTATATGAAAATACAATAATAAAAATAAGTAAGCGCATTGGTTTAAATCAAATAGTGGTTTTCGTAAATTTAGTAAATCACGAAGTATTCTCAAAAAATATGGAAGCTATTTTATTACTAATATTACACAGTTTCTAAGATGTAATTAGTTAAATCTTTTACTTACTTTTAAGCCATGGCTTCACCCGTAAAAGCAAAGAAACATTTAGGACAGCATTTTTTAATAGATTTAAATATTGCGCAAAAAATAGTTAATGCCCTACCACAGGATGAGTTAGCTATTGTAGAAATTGGTCCGGGAACAGGTGTATTAACCCAATATTTAATTGAGAAAGATAATTTTACTGCTTTTGATATTGACACTGAATCCATTGAGTTTTTAAAACAAAAATATCCACAACATCAACATAAAGTTCAGTTCCAAGATTTTTTAGAAGCAGACTTGCATCCTTTTGCCGCAAAAGGCAAATTTAAAGTAGTAGGAAATTTTCCTTATAATATTTCTACTCAAATTATGTTTAAGGTATTGGAACACCGTGATGATATTACCGCATTGGTTGGGATGTTTCAAAAAGAAGTAGCCGTTCGTATTGCTGAAAAGCCAGGCTCTAAGGCCTATGGCATTTTAAGTGTGTTGTTGCAAGCGTTTTATAAAATAGAATATTTATTTACGGTAAGCGAGCACGTTTTTAATCCGCCACCTAAAGTAAAGTCTGGGGTGATTAGATTAACCAGAAATACAACGGGTAAATTAAATTGCGATGAAGATTTATTTTTTAAAGTAGTGAAAGCTTCTTTTAATCAACGTCGCAAAACAGTTCGTAATTCAGTGAAAGTACTCAGCGGAAATTCAGTTGTTGAATCTATTTATTTAGACAAGAGAGCCGAACAATTATCGGTTGCTGAGTTTGTGGAGTTGACAAACTCAATTGAACTAGCTATTAAAAAGTAGTTCACCGATACAATAGGATATTTTACCTAAGATAATACAGTTTAGCATTCAAATCCGTAACTTTAAGCAGTATTAACCGTTGAGGTAGTCATAAACAAATTGTTATGAAAAAGATTATTGTTTGCTTATCCTTAGTGTTATGTGGATTTATTTTAAAATCACAAAGTTCTGAATTAGCTTTTTCAAAGAGTTATTCCTTTGAATATGAAACACAATACGCTAAAGCTATTACGGCTTTAACCGATATACGTATAGATTCTTATCAAATAAATTTACGATTAGGATGGTTGTACTATCTCAGCAAAGACTATGTGAAAGCAGAGCAATTTTATAAAAAAGCTATTGCTCTTGAACCCACCTCTATCGAGGCTCGTTTTGGTTTGGTGTTACCTCTTTCTGCTGCGTCTAATTGGAACAGCGTTTTAACTACTTATTTAGAAGTGGTAAAACTAGATCCAAATAATTCTATTGCTAATTATCGTGTTGCTAGTATTTTTTATGCTCGTAAAGATTATGTAAATGCAAAGGCTTATGTTTCGAAAGTTTTAAAATTGTATCCTTTTGATTACGATAGTAATTTATTGTCTGGAAAAATATTATTGGGTCAATCAAAAAATGTAGATGCTAAAAAATATATTACGAAGGCATTAGAATATAATCCGCAATCTGAAGAAGCAAAAGCAGCGCTTAAAAAATTGTAATTTATTTTTGAGTGAAAAGCAAATCCAAGACATATACCAAAACGATTATTATTATCAGTTCGCTGATAAGTATTTGCTTAGTTTTATTTATTGCTTTTAGCGCTAACTACTATATATCTCGAATGTCTAAAAACAATACTGAGTTATATAGTGCTTATCGCATCTCTGAATTAATGAAATCTTTTAAAAGCAATATCATTGTTCTGGAGAGTAAGCAACGTGGCTATACTGTAACTGGTGACGCTAAATTTTTGGAAGCCTATAAATTAAAAGAAGGTGAAACTAAAACGTACTTAAAAAGTATGGAGAAATATTTTTTAGGTAAACCAGAAGAAGAAGCTTTTTATAAACTGAAAGAACTCACCTACAGAAAATTAATGGAAGCCAAGTCGTTAAATGGAAATATGAATTCCATTGGTGTTCTAGGACAAAACAATGCATCTGAATCAGCTGGTATTAATACCATGACTGAAATAACCAATACGGTTGATGAGATTAATGAAAGCTTAAGTAAAAATACGAAAACCTTATTAGATCATAGTGTAGAATATGTGAGCGCCTCTAAAAATTGGAGTTATTTAGAAATTTGCTTAGGCATTTTAACAGCCTTAGCAGCTGTTATTATTTTAGTCACAGACATTAATACGAGAAACAAACTCGAAGATGAATTACGCATCGCTAAAAAGTTAGCAGATGAGAATGCGATTATGAAGGAACAATTCATGGCTAATATGAGTCATGAAATTAGAACGCCTATGAATTCAATTTTAGGCTTTACTGATTTATTGGAGAAAACTACTTTAAATAAAACTCAAACGGATTATTTAATGGCTGTGAAAACGAGTGGCTCCAACTTATTAAATATAATTAATGATATTTTAGATTTCTCTAAAATAGAAGCCGGTAAATTAAATATTGAAAAAATCTCATTTAATATGATTGATTTATTGGATTCATTAAGAGTGATGTTTGCAACAAAGGCGGAAGAAAAAAACATCCAGTTTAATGTGGTGATAGATGAAAAAACGCCGATGTATGTTTTTGGAGACCCTACACGTTTATTGCAGATACTTATTAATTTAACGAATAACGCCATTAAATTTACACAACAAGGTAACGTGCGATTAAGTTGTGAAATAAAAAGCATTGAGCATGATATCGTACAATTTGTATTTAAAGTAAAAGATTCTGGTATAGGTATTCCTGATGATAAAATTGCGGGTATTTTCGAGCGGTTTAATCAAGGTAATACTGAAACGACTCGTAAATACGGCGGCAATGGCTTAGGCTTAGCAATTGTAAAGCAGCTATTGGAAATCCAAAATGGAGATATTAGTTTAAAAAGTAAGGAAGGAATAGGTTCTGAGTTTTTAGTAAAAATGAGTTATCCTATTTCTTATGAAAAAGACATTATTACAACAGACAATAAGAACAAGTCTTTAAAAATCGTTTCTCATAAACCTTTACATATTTTATTAGCAGAAGATCATGTTTTAAATCAAAAGTTAGCTGTTGCTTATTTAGAAGGTTTTGGTTTACAGGTTGATTTAGCTGAAAATGGAGAAGAGGCCATACGCAAAGTAAAAAGTAAGTATTACGATTTAATTTTAATGGATATTCAAATGCCATTATTAGATGGGTATCATGCTTCTAAAAAAATAAGAGAAGAACTTAAAAATGATGTTCCGATCATTGCTATGACAGCACATACGATGCCTAATGAGAAAGAAAAATGTTTAAGCTTTGGCATGAACGACTATTTATCAAAACCATTTAAAGAAGCCGAATTGTTTAATATTGTTAATCAATATATTGGCACCCAAGAAAAATCGAATTCTACCGAAGAAAAATCAACAGAAAATAATTTCAACGCATCAAAACAGTACACGATTATTAATCCTGAACATTTATATTCTTTATCTCGTGGTAATAATGCTTTTATTAAAGATATTGTGCAATTGTTTTTAGACCAAAACCCTCTTGAAATTAATGAGATTGAGAAAGCAATACAACAACAAAATTACGCTTCGATTTCGTCCATTGCTCATAAAATGAAAACATCTGTAGGATTTATTGGTATTGAAAAATTATTGTCGCCACTCAATAAACTCGAAAAGTTAGCTATTAGCCAAGGAAATACAAATGACATTAATAGCTTGTTTAAAGAAGTGAAAATTACTTGCGAAAAGGCCGTTATTGAGTTAAGTTCTTTTTTGAGAGAAATTGACGCTAAATAAATACACCATTTTATTATTTGAGGTAAATTAGCTTTATGTAAAGGCGAATTCTACTTGTATTTTTGTGAATATTGAGTAGTTTTAATGTGAACTTAAAATTTAGTTTAATGAAATACCCATGTTTGTATCATGCACTAATTTCAATAATCAAAATGGGTATACCATACGACAATTTAAAAATAAATAATTTTAACCTTATGAAAAAGTCATTAATAGTATTATCAGGAATGTTTTTTAGCACACTGTTAATTTCACAAACAGACAAATATGTGACGACCTTTGCTCAGAGTATTGAGCATGAACAAAAAGCGGAATATTTACCAGCTATTGAAACTATGAGGAGTTTAAATGATAGTACTTCATACGAGGTGGTGATTAGATTAGGCTGGTTAAATTATAAAGCGGGTTTCACACAAAAAGCATTAAACTATTATAAAAAAGCCATTGATACTAAACCAACCGCTATTGAACCGCGCTATGGCTTTGGATTCCCTTCTTATTTATCAGCCGATTATACATCTTTGATAGAGCAAGACAAAAAGATATTGGAAATTGATCCTAATGATAAAACGATTAATGGAAATTTAGGAGCTGTCTTTTTTTATAAAAAAGAATATGCGCTTGCATTGCCGTTTTTTGAGAAGGTAGTAAGTTTATATCCTTTTGATTATGATAATAATTTGTACTTGGCTTGGACTTATTTGTATTTAGGTAAAAGCGAGGAGGCTGAAAAATATTTTAATGTGGTGTTATTGTATTCTCCAAAAGACAAATCAGCACAAGATGGCTTAACTGCTATCAAGAAAACAGGATTAAGTAGTGAAAAAGTATTGAATGCATTTTCAAAAAGTTACGAGTTATCAGAAAAGTCTGATTACAAAGGAGCTATTTCTGCTTTAAAGGAAGTTTATGATAAATCATTTTATGAGTGTAATTTACGCTTGGGTTGGCTATCATATTTAGCAGGAATGCAAATAGAATCTCTTTCGTATTATAAAATTGCAAATGAATTAAAACCAAACGCAGTAGAGCCAAAATTTGGGGCTGTATATCCAGCTTCCGTTTTAGGTAACAAAACAGAAGTAAAAAATTATTATGAGTCTATTTTAAAATTAGATCCCCACAACACAAATGCTCACTATAATCTTGGTCTTTTAGAGTATGGAAAGAAAGACTATGCAATTGCTTTAACGCATTTTGAGAAAGTAATTTCTCTTTATCCTTCCGATATGGATGGTTTATTAATGTTAGGTTGGACAAAACTACAATTGCTTAAAACAACCGAATCCAAAGAACTGTTTAATAAAGTATTATGTTTTTCGCCAAATAATGAATCTGCTTTATTAGGCTTAAAATCAAAGCCAGAATCTGAAACTAAAAAGAAAACAGGTTTTTAATTATATATGTAAATGAATTTATGAAAGGCAGTGAAACATTCACTGCCTTTTTGTTTAGGATGCATTTCTATTATGGAATAACTTTTATTCCAGCAACTATGACATTGTATCTATAGTTAAAACTCTGAACGCCTTCAAATTTATTTTCTAACTGGTAAAGGGCATATAATCCAACTTGTTTACTGATATTTAAATTTATCAATGCAGAGTATTTTGACGTTGTTATGTCAGGCGAATTATTTACTAAGTAACCATTTTCTTCAACAACATTGTTTTTACTATTGTAATAATAGCTCAATTTTAAAGAGAGTTTATTAACTGGTTGTATGTATACAAATGGGTTTATGGCGGCGTTTGTAGTTTTGTAATTGTTAGTTGTATGAATATAACCCAAGCAACCTAAAACTAATTTACTGTTTCCCAATAAATAGTAAGCTAAAAATCCATTGTGATTATACTGTGTCACTTTATTTAAACTAGAGACTGTTGTCCCAATTCCAAAAACAAATTTTTTAAGCGTTTTTTGTACGTTTATCGAACCAACAAAATTATCTGTTGCACTATTAGTTGTATTAGAGGTAGTTGTAGTTTCTGTTTTAAATGGCGGCGCACCAGGTGGTGGTTGAGAACCCGGCGGAACTCCTGGGGGATACAGTGTGTCGACCTTTGTGGTTGTAAATTCAGAAGCAACATTAATTTTTACATAATGAAAAGACGAACTAATTAAAAAATTTCTTTTTATTGGAATTGAAGCTTTAAGAAAGTATTGATATTGTTTTACTTTATTAATGGATGTTTCTTGTCCAAAATAAGTGACTGCATGAAAAAAAGAAACTCTGTTCTTAACATGATGATTTAATCCTACTTGAATATAGGTGGCAGGGTTAAAATAATTTGTTTTACCATTTTGTATTTTATTATAATATGTTGAACTATCGGTTATTTTGGTACCACCTTCAATGATTATAAAATCTACTGCTGATTTTTGGCTTGTTCCTATTTTATCAGCTAAAGATGGATTAAATGTTTTGCTCAATAGCCTAGCATCTTCATTTCTGCCATTATATAAGTAGCAGTAATATAAGTACTCTAAACTTAATTCGTCTTCAGTATTAAAGGCTAAGGCATTTCTAAAATAAGCCTCTGCTAACGAATAATTTTTTCTTTCGAAGTAAGCTATGCCAATTCGTAATTGCAGATAATAGTAATCAAACCCAATACGGATAGCCTTATTTCCAAATGTAATAAGCTCTGACCAATTTTTATCTTTGTATAATTGGTAGCTTTTTTGTTCTACAGTCGCCGAGTTTAAAGAGTCTTGTCCAACAGCATGATTCATACTTATGAAAAAGAACAGTAAAGCAATATATATTTTAAAATAATTCATCTGATATTATTTAATTAAACTTAATCCTTCGAGCGCAGATTTATCATTGGGGCTATACAATAACGTTTTATTGAATAAAATAGACGCCTCATTTTTGTTTCCTAAATAGTAGTTTGTCCAAGCACTCATCAATAAATTATTATAGCCAAATGGGGATAAATTCAAGTCAACGTCAAAATATTTTTTTGCTTCTTTATAATCTTTTCGGTAATAATAAATTAAACCTAAATTGTAATTAGCCTTAGTGTTTTTCGGATCTATTTTCAAAATAGACAAATATGTTTTTTCAACCTCAGTCCAATTTTCCAATTTGACGTATGAGTTAATCACACCCCACAAAGGCTCTGTAGCTGCGGGCATAATAGAAATAGCTTTTTGATAGAAGCTAATAGATTCTTTTTGTTTCCCTGATAAGTAGTTTAACCACCCTAATCTTAGGTTAATTTCGTAAGAAGTTTCACTATACATTGAATTGATAGTGTTTATAGCTCCTTCGTAATTTTTCATCGCTTCGTACTCGTACGATTGCTTAAAGATGGCAGTTAAAGGCTTGTTGGATTGGGCATTTGCATTTACCGCTGAAATGAATGCTACTATTGCAATGATGTTTTTGATAGTTTTCATATGAGTTATTTATGATACGTTAATGAATGATTCTGTTTTATTTTTATAATGAATAGTAAATCGATTAAGTTTGTGGTCTTTTAGTTCCATTTCAAAATGAATGTTTTTAAATGTGTAGTTAATCAACTTTGCTTCAATTTCCGTTTTAATGATTAGTTTTTGTGGAGCGTATACATTATCTACATAAGTAAATGTAGATGTGTGATTTGCCTTAGTAAACAAATAAAAAGGAGCGATGAAGTCTTGAAAAAACTGAATCCATTTCTGATTAAAATGAATTAATGGAACATTATCACTTACGGGCATGTTGTCGTAATACCCCAATAACTGACGATAGGCTGCTAAATAAAAATGAAACAATAGGGATGATTTGTCCCCTTCAAAATCAGTGAAATATAACATGACTCCATCGTTTACAAAATAAGCGTATGAGTTTGAGACTTTGCAGTAAATATAAGTTCTATTGTAAGCATCCGTAAATACCTCCCAATTAGTAAGTGCTTCAGAGGCCTCGTTTTTAAAGGCGATTTTTTGTCCCGGTAAAAATGAAAAACCAACCGTTAACAATTGATTGACTTGTACATTACTTATAAATGAATTTTCTGACGGTATTTCCGAAATTTTCAGTTTTTTTTCAGTACCATTTCTTTCAATAAAATAAGAAATTGGATATTCTAATGTTGGCGCACCAACTGTTGGAACTGTTTGCAATTGAAAATGAATGTGTGGCTCTGGTGAACGGCCAGAATTTCCGCAAGTTGCTAGATAAGTTCCTTTAGTTACGTACTGACCAATAAATACTCCAAACGAATCTTTTTTTATGTGACTGATTTGCGAAAACAAGCCGTTTAAATGATTAATGACAATGGTGTTTCCCCAGTTATGTTCTGTATCTACATCTCCCACATCATTTTCTTCAACAGTATTGACAATGTCGTACACATAACCATCATATGGAGCTAAAATTTCTTTATTGTAACAATAAAAATTGTCTCTTGAAAAACCTTCTCTTGCATTTGTTGGTTCTTTGTATGTATTAGATTTAGAATCAACAATTACAAAA
Source organism: uncultured Bacteroidota bacterium (assembly GCA_903893815.1). Lineage (GTDB taxonomy): Bacteria > Bacteroidota > Bacteroidia > B-17B0 > Aurantibacillaceae > UBA4416. The sequence goes on along the minus strand of CAITNS010000030.1, from coordinate 61,128 downwards.
TCTAACGCCTTGCTCCAATCCCCTAAATGTGTAATTTTTCCATTGTAACCTTGGCTTACATTCCATTCACCAGAAAAAGGCAATGCTAATTTGTATAAATGTTCATTTTTAAAACGCTGTAGCGAATTTAGATATTTGTAAATCGTTTTTTCTGCCGAAAAATATTGAATAGTAGCCAGATGCAAATATTTATGAAACCATCGTTGATTTAACGTAAACAAGAAAGCAGTGCAGACTATGCTGAATGATAGCGAATACGCTTTTAATTGGAAAATAGATAAAACCTTGCCAAGAGACAACAAAACCAGTAATAAAATAGGTACTAATATAATAACCGAGATGTAGCTATATGTATTTGGAATCAAAAAGAAACAACCAATGGCAATAGCAATAAAAATAAAATTCGAGCCTAGTAAATTATAATTTAAATCATTTACATCTGCACCGAAAATGGAGTAGAACAAAAACGCTAGATAAAATCCAATCACGCTTAACGAAAATGCAATTCTTGAAAAATATAACATACCAAAAGCAATCAATATACCACCCAACACACTTGTTTGAAAAAATGTACCTGCTAAGGTTTTAAAGAAACTTAAAGCGAACGGAAACAACGAGATATTATCTAATGAATGGATAATTTGATACCATGAAGAGGATTGACTTTTAGCTAATTCATTTATTGTATATATATGTGATTCGTCTAATTGTATGTTTGTGAAATTTGATGTAGCTAATGATACGATCCAATAAGATAAAATGAAAGGGAAAGATAAAAATGGTAAATTGTGAATAGCAAACAAGCCTTTTAACCATACAGTAAGTAATAATAAAATCAGGATTGAGGTAATAAATAAAACAATAAACGTGGCATTAAAGGCATATTCGTAGCCCAATGATAATCCTAAGAAGAGAGCATTAAATCCGTATAGGCCGTTTTTAATTTCATCTCTATTAAAGCCTATAATATAGGCAGACACATTAATTAATGCAACAGCTAGAAAGCCACATAATCCTACAATAGGAGAAAAAAATGTTACCAAAATAATAATTGCAGCAAATACATTGTTTAATGAAAAAAACATTAAACTATAGCTGTTCAATAAGCATTGCAGCCAGTAATTAGATTTAATTATTTCAGATAATGATTTCAAATTATGTATATAATACTGCATAAAATTACAAATATATATTGGTGCGTTTTACCTCAATAACAGTCAAAAGAAGGATTTGAGGTAAACAGGCGAATTGTGCGGTTAAATCGTATTCATTTGTCAATTAAAAAATAGAACTTTACGTACAAGTATTTAGAAATTGGTTAAATAATTTAAGCCTACTAAAATAATAGTTATGGGATCAACGGTTAATTTAAAAAATAGAATTAAAGAAGCGAACATACAAAAGATTAAAGGGCAAACTGCTGTTAAAAATTTTGTGACGTGGTTCGAAATTCCTGCATACAATCATTACCGTTCTGTTGCATTTTACAATTACATTTTTGCTATTGAAATGACAACAGTTGAATTAAATGGTTTTGCAATGGGATTTTTTCCAGCAGAAAATGGAATCACCGGGGCCATCGTAACAGGTAATGGTTGTGTGCCTAGCGAAGTAGGTCCATTAATATATTTAAATGCAGGCGATGATTTAAATAATGTATTATTTAGAGTAAATGAAGCGGGGGGTAGAGTAGTTTTGGAAAAAACATTTTTGAGCGAGTCGGCTGGCTACTTTGCTTTATTTATTGATTCAGAGGGAAACAGATTGGCATTACATTCTAAACATTAAAATTTAAGGTTATGAATTCCAAACATTATAACATAAACCAATTGAGAATTGATTTATGGAATGAACTTAAAGAGAAAAGCAATAACATTACGCGAGTTCAACAAGAGCCGTTATTTAATGTAGCATTAAGCGATATGAATGAAGTGCTCCAAAATTTATTAAGTATCGAGCAATACTTTTCATTTCCTGGCGCGCCTTTAGTTCGTAAAATTATTAAGTCGGTAGAGAAGCGCGAACTAAAAGCCGTAAGTAACCAAGTGGCTGAAATCGTATATTTATTAGTAAGCGATAACTACAGAACTCATCCAGAAGTACTAGGTGAAAAATTGAAAGGTGGTTACAGTGTTGATGGCAATAAAGAAAAATTATCTAGCGGTCCTAAGAGAAATTATTTTGAAGTATTATATGTAGAAGATTTGTCTTCTAAAGAAGAAGATATATTGAAAAATAAATTTAAGGAGTTAGTAACACCTAGCGATAATTTGGTGTATGATGTGGTAGTGCAACGATCTTTTCAAGATGCATTAGTTTGTTTATTTTTTAATTATAATATTCAAGCAGCTTGCATTAGGTATGCGCCTTTGCATTCTTCTACTAATATTACAAAACACATCAAACCATTTATTCAAAATGTTTTGAAAATTGATATTAGTAATGTTTCTGATGGGGATTTAGGACCTTTATTGGGAAAATACATTCATCAGTTCCGGCCAGAGTTAGATATTTATTATATAACGGATACCTCGCTAACGCATTTGGAAGACTCTACTTTGAAATCGTTCCGACGTATTTTTTACCGAATGGAAGATGTGCAGGAATTGCACTTAACTATTATTAGTGGGATTAACGAACGTTATGATGCACCTTTTTATACTGCCTTAACAGCGTATAGTAAAAAACCAACTAGTGTATTTCATGCGATGCCAATTTCAAGAGGGAACTCTGTTTTTAAATCTCGTTGGATTTCTGACTTTGGAGATTTTTATGGACGTAATGTGTTTTTAGCAGAAACATCTGCAACGAACGGAGGATTGGATTCTTTATTACAACCTAAAGGTCCTTTAAAAAGAGCGCAAGAAAAGGCAGCGAAAGCGTTTGGAGCAGAACACACATTTTATGTTACTAACGGTACGAGTACTGCTAATAAGATTGTACAACAAGCATTAATTAAACCAGGAGATGTGGTGCTAATCGACAGAGATTGTCACAAGTCACATCATTACGGAATGGTATTGGCTGGCGCTTTTCCAGCCTATTTGGATTCGTATCCTGTGCAAGAATATTCGATGTATGGAGCAGTGCCTTTACGCATTATCAAAGAACGTTTAATTGCATTGAGCAAAGCAGGACGCTTAGATAAAGTGAAAATGCTATTGCTTACAAACTGTACATTTGATGGCTTGGTGTATAATGTGGAACGTGTGATGGAAGAAGTATTAGCAATCAAACCCGACATGGTATTCTTGTGGGATGAAGCTTGGTTTGCCTTTGCAAGTTTTACATACACTTATAAACAACGTACTGGAATGTATGTTGCTCAAAAACTATTTCATAAATACCGTAGTGAAGAATACAGAGCAAAATATAAAGCATATATTTCCACTTTAAAACCGGGTGAAATTCCAACAATGCCTGATCCAGATAAGGTAAAAATCAGAGTGTATGCTACACAAAGTACACACAAAACATTGTCTTGTTTCCGTCAAGGATCCATGATACAAATTTGGGACGAAGAATTTAGCCGTCGCGTAGCAGATAATTTTCAAGAAGCATACATGACTCATACCACCACGTCGGCGAACTATCAAATTTTAGCATCACTGGATATTGGCCGTCGACAAGTGGAGTTGGAAGGATACGAGTTAGTAGAAAAAAGTATTGAAATGGCCATGGTGTTGCGTTCAAAAATTCAAGACCATCCAAAATTGAGTAAATACTTTCATGTATTAAATGTGAAAGATATTATTCCTGCAGAGTTCCGTCAATGTGGCTTAAGTGAATATTATACTGAAAAAGATGGTTGGGATAGAATGGAAGAAGCTTGGGAAAAAGATGAATTTGTTTTAGATCCAACGAAGGTTACTCTTTCCGTAGGAATGGCAGGTATTACTGGAGATGCATTTAAAAATTCATATTTAATGGATCGTTTCAATATTCAAGTAAATAAAACATCTCGTAACACCGTTTTGTTTATGACCAATATTGGAACCACTCGTGGTAGTGTGACATTTTTAATAAATGCATTATTACAAATTGCCGATGAGTTAGATGAAAGCAGACGTTCTTTAAACAAACGCGAAGAAGAAATTTCTAAAAAGCATATAACGTCTTTAATTAAAGATGTTCCTCCTCTCCCTGACTTCAGTTATTTCCATCGATCGTTTCAGGCTTCACCAGGTGTGCCTGGGGGAAATATACGAGAAGCATTTTTTTTGGCTTATGAAGAGGATTTGTGTGAATACATTTTATTAAAAGATTGCTTGAAGGAATTAGCTAATAATAAAGAATTGGTATCTACTTCGTTCGTTATTCCATATCCTCCGGGGTTCCCAATTTTGGTTCCAGGACAAGTAGTGAGCGAAGAAATATTGCGCTTTATGATTGCATTAGATGTGAAAGAAATTCACGGTTACAAAGCAGAGTTAGGGCTAAAAGTATTTACGCCAGAAGCCTTGAATCGTAAAAATACGATCTCGGCTATGGGAGCGATGCATGCCTTGCAAATACCAGAAGCTAAAGTTAAAAAATAAAAATTGTTTTAAATTAAGAGATATATGAAAACTCTAACAACCATATCCGACATTAAAGATTTTTTTAAATCTAATACAACGCCTATTTATTTTATCAGTGCCACTAACTTTAATTTATTGGGCATAGACGAATGGGTAAATAATTTTAAATACATCAGTCATATTGATTCGTATGATGGACGACATCCAAATTTATTTTCGCCAAAAGAAGAAGTGCCTCATGATGAGTTCACCAGCATTGAGGACATTAACAATTATTTATTGCAACATCCTGAAGTCATCAATTACATCAAATCTAATGCTATTAATGGAGATATTGGAATAGCGTTGTTTTTGATGTTTGATGAAAAAACCGAACAATTAGCAAATGCAATAGGATTAGATGTATGTTTTCCATCTGCACAATTACGCACGTTTTTAGATAATAAAGTCAACACCAATCGTATTGCTGAAAAAGCTGGAGTAGCATGCGTACCTAATGTGTTATCGCCGGTAACGGATTATGAGCATTTAAGAAAGGTATCTGAAAAGTTAGGAGATAGTTTAGTAGTGCAAACACCATTTGGTGATTCGGGACATACGACATTTTTTATTTCGAACGAAGAAGAGTTTAATACTTATGCGGAAGAAATTTTAAAAGAAAAAGAAGTAAAAATCATGAAACGCATTAACTGCTATGGAACTGCCATAGAAGGTTGCGTCACTCATCATGGCACTTTGGTAGCACCTTTAATGACAGAGTTAGTAGGATTTAAAGTACTAACTCCTTACAAAGGCGGTTGGTGCGGAAACGAAATTTTTGGTAATGCCTTTAATGCTGATATCAGAGAAAAAGCAAAATCCTATACGCAAAAGTTCGGAGATCAATTGCACAAAGAAGGATACAAAGGCTATTTTGAATTGGATTTTCTAATTGATAAAGACAATGGAGAAATTTATTTAGGAGAATTAAATCCTCGTGTATCTGGTGTAAGTTCATTAACTAATCATTCTAAATTTGGGATGATGGATGTACCCATGTTTTTATTTCATTTATTAGAGTGGATGAATGTAACTTATACTATTAACGTGAATGAATTAACAGATCGTTGGATGAAAGCCGAAAATATGGATAGTTGGAGTCAATTGGTAATTAAGCACACTAAAAAATCATTAGAGTTAGCTACAAGAGTGCCAGAATCTGGTATTTGGGAAATGAAAAAGAATGGCAACATTCAATTCAAAAAAATGGATGCACATCGTCAATCAGTAAAAGATGATAACGAAGCGTTCTTTTTACAAATCACTCAAAAAGACGATTACTTGTATGAAGGGGCCGACTTAGGGATTTTAGTAATGCGTGGGCGTTTAATGTCTGATGATTTTCAATTATCTGAGAGAGCTAAACTATGGATTAAAGCCCTTCGTTCTCAATATAGATCTGATTTAATTGACATTAGTCTGTTGAGTGAAGAAGATTTGATAGAGGCAAGTGGTTTTAAGTTGATGTAGATTTTTTAAATTTTATTTTCAAAATTAAATAAGTCAAACAGTTAGTAACAGAAATTATTCCTATATACCAGAAGATTAAGTATACGGGGCACGAAACCGTTTTGTAAATTTCAGTAGCAATATTGCCAATCATTACCCATTGGATCACATATACTAGTGTCACATGCCTTCCAAGCCATTTAAAATACTGAAACATCCATGTTTGGCCTAGCCATGCATTTATCTCATGTATGAATAAACTATAGAATAAAGAAAATATGATGGTCCATGAAAAGAACAGAATATCTTGATGGTAATACGATGTTAAATTTGATGCGATTGAAATAGCATAAGTAATGGTTGAGACAAAGAACACAAGAAATAGAATACCTAATGTGATTTTAGTTTTTAATAAATAAAGAACCTGAAAATTGTAACGCTGCTCTATCTTAGATAATGCAATTCCTGACAATGGATAGGCAATCCATGGAAATAGAGGAAAATAAGACCATTCGGTACAACCATAAAAATAGGCTCCCATATATTTTAGAAAATTACTCTTAGGTGTAAACTCAATTAAAAACTGCCCCAACCAAATAGAAATAAAAAACATTATAAAAATAACCCACCATTTTTTTTCAATCAGATGTTTCATTAAAGCTATACAAATTATACTAAGTCCAGCAAATGGTAATATATCTACACCAAATACATAAGGCCACACATCAACCACTAATTTGCCACTGTTAACTTTTATAAATAAATTGAAATTTAGGGCTAAATTTAAGAGCATGCCTAAAATGAATATTTTGATTCCTCTAACAACTAATTGTATGCTTGTTTTATTAACAGACAACAAAAAGTATCCCAATATTGCCATAAATACAGGAGCTACAGGTGGACCACCCAAGAACATTAAAATTTTTCCAGTTGAACTTTGGTAAAAGCTTTCAGTTGCAAATAACTCCACAATATGAACTTGTATCATCAAAAGAACAGCAATTCCTTTCAGTACATCCGCTGTTTGAGTTCTACGTTCCATATTTAAATTTACATATTATTACTATTGTTAGTAAATGAGTTTACCGACGAAATTAGATAATCTACCTCTCTTTTTGTTTAATCAATAAATGCTAATTATCTTAGTATGAAATTTGAGTATCATTGTTTGAACTATTGAAGTAAGTATAATGATTAGAGCCATAGCCATAGATGATGAACCAATTGCATTAAAGGTGATTGAGAATTTTTGTCATGAAATAGAAGCGATAACTATAGAAAAGACCTTTACTAATGCGGAGGATGGATTGAAGTACTTGAAAAAATTTCCAACCGATATTATTTTTTTAGACATTGAAATGCCTAATTTAAATGGCATCGATTTGTATAAACAAATTCAGCAAAATACGTTAGTGATTTTTATTACGTCTCGTCCTGACTATGCAGTTGAAGGCTTTAATTTAAGTGCTTTAGATTATTTATTAAAGCCATTTACATTTGAACGGTTTAAACAAGCAACGGATAAGGCTCGTGATTATTTTGCAAGTTCTAATAATCAAAAAGCTCAACATATTTTTGTGAGAGCAGATTATCGCTTACAGAAAATTATGTTAGATGATATTATGTGCATTGAAGCTTTAGACGATTATTTAAAAATCTATATTAATAATCAAAAAACCATTGTAGCCCGCATGACTATGAAAGCGATGTTAGAAAAACTACCCTCAACAGAATTTATGAGAGTTCATCGGTCTTTTATTGTTCCTATTAAAAAGGTTGAAAGTTTAAGAAACAAAATGTTACAGTTGGGGGATAAAAAAATTCCTGTTGGCAATAGCTACGAAGAGGATGTGCTAAAACACTTTAGTGCTTAACTTCACAAATTAGAAATTGAGTGCATTAATTGGTTTTAAAAGAAGAATTACATCAAACTTTAAAAATAAATACCTCGACATTTAGCCAAGGTATTTATCTAATAAAAGTATTGAATGAATCACGCCTTGGTGTGATAAAAATAGTGGTTACTCACTAGTAGGTTCATTAAAAACACCTACTAAAAATTTCAATACTTATTGATTGTCGTTTATGAATATCTATAAGCTATCGGGTGAGTTTTTTTCTTGTTAGTCGTTAGTTTTGTTTACATTAAATCTATAAATTGGTTCAATATCTTCCGTGCCATTATGAATAACACTTAAATCAGTAATTAAACCACTGTTTATTCCGTATACCCAACCGTGCAGATGTAACTCTTTTGTTTTCCATGCCTCTTGAACAATCGTTGTTTTTGCAAGGTTTCTAACTTGTTCAACAACATTCATTTCTGTTAAACGATCCGTGCGTTTATCAATATCAGTAATTAATTCAAGTTCAGTTGAATTCTTGTTGTAAACATCTTTAATGTTTCTAAGCCAGTTGTCCACAAAACCATGTAATTCGTTACTCATAGCAGCTTTAACGCCTCCGCAGCCATAGTGCCCACAAACTATTATGTGCTTTACACCTAAATATTTTACAGCATATTCCAAAACGCTCAATAAGTTCATATCAGTATGCACCACTAAATTAGCAATATTGCGGTGAACAAATATTTCGCCACTTTCTGTATTGGTTACTTCATTGGCAGGAACACGACTATCACTACAACCTATCCACAAATATTCTGGCGTTTGCCCTAATGATAATTTTTTAAAATACTCAGGATCACCAAATTTTTTGGACATTGCAAATCTCTTATTCCCTTCAATTAGTTTATTGTATGAATCTTTCATTTTATTTGAATTATTAATTTATTAGTTTTTTGTTGAGGATTTAGTTTAATATTTTTTGTTTGTACTGCAGCAAAGTAAACAATTACAAATCTAATTATACTTAACTAATTCTACTTCAATTTTTTTCTTGTTACAATTATTTATAAACTGTGCAATAACATCTTTCGAATCCCTATCAATTTTTTTGTTAATACTTCCGTCAATGATAACTTTACTATCTTGTTTAATTTGCGAAAAGTACTTAATTAAATATCCTTTATTAAAAAAGGTGACATATTGCGGTAACTTAATTAAATAATATAATTTCCCATTCATAACGTCGCTAGTAGTTTCAAAAGAAAATTTAATAGTATCTCTAATAATATAAATGACAGCTACAATTAATCCAGCACAAACACCTTTCAATAAATCTGAAACCAACATCACAACAATTGTAATTACAAAAGGAACAAATTGTTCCATTCCGAAATTCCACTGTTCTTTAAAAATTGCATACTTAGTTAGTTTAAATCCAGTCATAATTAAAATAGCAGCAAGGCAAGCGTTAGGAATTAAGGCTAGTAAATTTGGCAAAAGTAATACACTTATTAAAAGTAATGCCGCGTGAATTACAGTTGATAATTTTGACTTAGCGCCCGAATTAATATTTGCTGAACTTCTTACTATAACTGATGTAACGGGCAATCCGCCAACAAAACCACAAGCAATATTACCAATACCTTGAGCTAATAATTCTTTATTAGTATTCGACTCATTTTTATCGGGGTCCAATTTATCAACTGCTTCAATGCCAAGTAAAGTTTCTAAACTTGCTACAACAGCTAGCGTTAAAACGATTATCCAAAATGTGCTTGTGTTTGCAGAACTAAAGTCAGGAAAAAATAGATTATCTTGTAAATCAGCAATAGATTGTATGGAGGGAAGATTTACTAAATGCTGTGAATCAACTGCTAGGAACGAATGACCTTTAAATGAGATAGTTAATAGTATTCCAAAAATAACTGCCAATAAAGGGCCTGGAATGTTTGATAAGATTTTATCCTTTTTATAAAATGCTCTTTCGGTTATTATTAAAATTATAAATGACACAATTCCTATTATTAAAGCGCCAGGAGTTATAAAGTTAATCATATGAACTAATTCTGTAAATGAATTTTCTCCGTCCATTTGAATAAATTGTTCATCGCCTTCAGGGTCTTTATCATATCCAAATAAATGAGGTATTTGTTTAATAATTAAAATAATACCGATGCCCGCAAGCATACCTTTTATAACAGCATTTGGAATATAATTTCCGACAGCACCTGCTTTTAAAGCTCCTAGAATTAATTGAACTACACCCGCAAAAACAACAGCTGCTAAAAAAACTTGAAAACTACCTAATTGACTTATGGACGCAAGCACAATAGCAGTTAAGCCTGCAGCAGGACCAGATACACTATATTTAGAGCCACTAAAAATAGTAACTAAAATACCGCCAATTACACCGGCAATAATACCTGAGAATAATGGAACTTTGCATGCCATTGCAATTCCTAAACATAATGGCAAAGCCACTAAAAACACTACAACACCTGCCTTTATATCAGCAAATAAATTTTTTTGAAACATAAATTTTTTTTGAATTTTAAATAATACGAAATTGTCAACAGATGATGCCGACGAAATATTAAATTAAAATTTTGGAGGCGGAATTGGAATGGACCGTGTGTAAGAAAAATACCCGTATCCTGATGTTAACCAAAAAAGTTTATTCACTGTAATTGTTTTGCCAGTAAAAGCATCATGTCCTAAGTAATACTCTTTATCAACATCTTCATCAGCATCATGCCCTTCTTCTTCCTCTTCTATTGGATTTGTTTGACTTTGATTTTTAAAAACTTTACTGTCTTTACATGCATTGATAACAGAAGCGTGCAGCGTTAAGGAAAAAACGCTGAATACGAAAAAGAAAATAAAAATATGTCTTAACTTATAAATCATAGTTCTTAATTAAAACTCAACTTAACAAACATAAGGTTTATCTCATAAAGCAGCACAAAATAATTAAATTATATGAATTTTGATTAAATTTAAAGTTTATTTAACATTATATTGAACTTAATTATATATCCATGAGCAGCAAAATTATTGTATTTGTTTTAATTTCTTTAAGCTTTTTTTCTTGCAAAAAACAGCCAGGAGAAGGAGGTTTTGCCTCTATTGAAGGTAAAGTTTATGTAAAAGACTATGATGAGAGCTATACAATAGTAACAGCAGAGTATTATTTACCAAGCGAAACCGTATATATTATTTATGGCGATGGCACAGAAGTAGCTAATACTGTAAAAACATCCTACGATGGTTCTTTTAAATTTAATTATTTAAGAAAAGGCACTTATAAAATATTTGTATTGAGTGAAGATTCAACAAAACCTTTTTTAGCTGTTCCAAAAGAAGAACTAGTGCAAGTAAATATTACCAAAAGAAAAGAAAAGGTAGTGTTAAACGACTTTGTTATTATTAAATAAAATAATGACACTAAAATTTATATTTTTTTTAGGTGGATTCATTTTGTGTTTTTTCACAAGCAATGCACAGCGCAGTAACGACGCTGGTATGTGGAATACACTGACTATTCAACATAGTTTTACAAAAAAAATAAATTTAGTAATTGATCAAGAATTTAGATTGAGAGAAAACTATCAGCGTATCAATTTATTTTATACGAACATTGGTATTGATTACAAATACAGTAAATTTTTTAAAATTAGCCCTACCTATCGAGCCATTCAAAAAAAACGATTAAATGGCACTTATAGCCACAGGCACCGATTAATGTTAGATGTAACATTAAAGAAGAAAATTCAAAAAATTACTTTAAGTGAACGTGTCCGTTATCAAGCGGAAGTACAAGATTTTTACACAAGTAGAAAAGGGAAGTTAGTAGAACAATTTTTGCGATTTAAAACAGATGTAAAATTTGCTGCCACGGATAAAATAACCCCTTATTACTCCATTGAATTTCGTTATCAAATTCATGCGCCACGTGGTGACGGTCCTTTATATGATAATGGGTTTCGCCGAGTTAGGAATGTTTTAGGAGTAGAGTATGAAATAAATAAAAAAAATGCAGTAAATATTTACTACCTATACCAAACAGAGTTTACCATCTCAACTCCTGAGTCTATTTTTATATTGGGATTAGGTTACACCTTAACGATTTAAAATGTTTAATCTCTAAGAGTACAGTTTATCTATAGATTTTAAGTATAAATATTTCTCCTCAAAATTTGTGCGTTTCCCTATTTTATGTAAATTTAAAGTTAAATTTTTATTACTTTCACATTAAATTAAATTATGAAATTTTTTTTGGTCTTTAGTTTATATCTAATTTCAATTTCGTCTATAGCGCAATGGAATCCAAACCCAATTATTAATACTCCAATAGCTATAGCTCCTAAATCGCAAGATAATGTGCATAGCGTTTCCGATTCAAAAGGTGGTTCAATCATTGCTTGGGACGATACTAGAAATTTTTTGGTGAGTCAATCAGATATATATGTGCAGCGTGTTAGAAAAAATGGAGTGATGAAGTGGACTACTAATGGATTAGCTATTTGTACAAATTTGGCCTTACAAAAATCCTCAGCAATTACTTCTGCTGGTGATGGAAGTGCTATTGTTACTTGGGAAGATAACCGTGCTGGGAATTACGATATTTACGCTCAAAAAATAGATTCTTCGGGTAATATTTTATGGCCTGCAAATGGCGTATTGGTTTGTTCAAAAACAACAAATCAAAAAAATCCTAAAATCATTTCTGATGATAATGGTGGTGCCATAATAGTTTGGGAAGATTCGTTAAACAATTATTGGGATGTGTCTGCTCAACGCATTAGCTCAACTGGCGCAGCGTTATGGACATCCACAGGTGTAAACGTATGTTCATTTCCAAACACTCAAACTAACCCAAAAATTGAGGCTGATGGACTAGGAGGAGCTATTATCGTATGGCAAGATAAAAGATACAATGCAGATTATGATGTGTATGCACAACGTCTTGATAATTCAGGAGCTGCTTTATGGACTGCTAATGGAATAGTTGTATGTAATGCAATAAATACTCAAAATAATCCTCGTATCGAGTCTGACGGTGCTAATGGCGCTTTAATTGGGTGGGCGGATAAACGAAACGCTGTGGATAATAATATTTATGCCCAGCGTGTTGATGCTACAGGTGTTGTGCAATGGACAAACAATGGTGTTTTAGTATGTGGAGCTTCAAACAATCAAAGTGCTTTAGATATGAAATATGTTGGAGCAAATGGATTAGTATTAACATGGAAAGATGATCGATCTGCTGTTAATGCTATTTATGCGCAATTAGTTTCTTTAGCAGGTGTTAATCAACTAACGACTGATGGTATTTTAATTTCAAATAGTTTAAAATCTATTAATCCTAACACAATAAGCGATGGCTTTGGTGGCGCCATTATTGCTTGGCAAGATTCAACAGCTTTAGGTTGGGATGTAAAATCTCAAAGTATAAACTCAGTTGGTGCCATTCAGTGGTCAGTTGGTGGAGAAACAGTTTGTAGCGCTTTCCAAGATCAAATTAATGTATCACATGTAACGGATAATGAAGGTGGTGCAGTTTATGTTTGGGAAGACAGAAGAAATTTTTCTAACTATGATTTATATGCTACACATTTTTATAGTAGCGGAACTGTAAACTATGTTGGCATTAAGGAATTAAACAAATCAGATGAAATTCCGTCAGTATGTTTTCCAAATCCCATTAGCTTAAATTCCGTTATTCAATTAAACAATAATTTTTCCAATCATCCTTGGGAAATAAGTATTTTTGATGCTACCGGAAAATTTATAAAAACTGCTAACATAAAAAGTAACCAAACATATTCATTGAATGCATCTGAGTATTCGGAAGGGATTTATTTTTACATCATTCATATTAAAAACCAATCTTTGTATTCAAAAGGTATTTTTATTTCTGCTAACTAATTTAATCAGTACTATATGAAACGTCATTTCTTAATAATTCTATTTGTCCTTTTTCAACTTTCAGTTTATTCTCAAAGTAAAAAAGAGGTAAAAAAACATAAAATTAAAGCTTCTGCAGTTTCTGTTATCGAAAACGGAAAAACCATACAGGAAAGCAAAACTATCTTTGATGCCAATGGTAATGAAGTTGAAACAACAGATTATAACAAAGACGGTACTATTAAAGTAATTCATAAGTATAAGTATAATAGTGAAGGCGATGAAATACAAGACGATGAATATGATAGCAATAATAAATTAGTAGAAAAAAAATTGATTAAATATAATTCTTCAAAGGATAAAATAGAAGAAAGTTATTTTGACTTGGCTGGTAAGGCAACAAGAAAACATCTATATGTTTATGATTCAAAGGGATTAAAAATCGAAAAAAAAATAGTAGATGCTGAAGGGAAAATCACTTCGATAAAAAAATACGTTTACATTACTAAATAAATGAATAAGCAAGTTTTCGATAAATTAAGTGAATTCAATTCAATTACCCTTCAAGAAATGGATGGTGTAAAACTAATGGATAGAACTGATACTAAATTTACCTTTAACATTAATGAACTGCCTATTATTTTAGAAGAAGCAAAAAACCATTATCGTATATTAAAGATAGAAGGCAACAGAATCAGTAGATATAAAACATTATATTTTGATACACAAAATTTTGCTTTGTATAACCAACATCATTGCGGAAAATTAAACCGTTACAAAATCAGACATAGAACTTACGTAGATAGTAATATTGGTTTTTTGGAAGTGAAATTCAAAAACAATAAAGGTCGAACTTTAAAAACACGTATTAAAGAAGTGGAAGTGCCTCAACTTAATACGGGCAGAGCTTTTGAGTTTTTGAAAAAAATGTTGCCTTTTGATCCTTTAATACTATTGCCAAAAATTTGGATTAATTATAGTCGCATAACTTTAGTAAATAATGTTTCTGCAGAACGCTTAACTCTTGATTTGAATTTAGAATTTGAAAGAGATGGAAAAACGGACTTATTAGATCAGTTAGTAATTGCAGAAGTAAAACAGGACAGGAAAATTGCTTCGCCATTTATAACGATTATGCGAAACAAGCATATTCAGGAAGGTTCTATTAGTAAATACTGTTTCGGAGTTGCAAGCTCTTTTACTGAAGTAAAAAAAAATAATTTTAAACGAAAATTGTCAAACGTAAAAAAAATAATTAACTCATGATGCTATTACAAATTGCTGGCGATGCAGCAACAACAATTACTGGTTTCGAAGAATTTCAAAAAATGTCGGTTAAATTACTGGTGAGGTTATTAATTGATTTAACGGCGGTATTTATTTTAGTGCGGTTTATTTATTATCCTATCTATAAACACCGTGAATTATTTTTTACCTATTTCATCTTCAATATTGTCATCTTTTTAATATCCTTTTTATTAAACAAGGTGGATTTGTCGATGGGAGCAGCCTTTGGTTTATTTGCTGTATTTAGTATGCTAAGGTATAAAACCGAAGAAATTGCCATAAAGGATATGACCTATTTGTTTTTGGTAATTGCCTTAGGATTAGTATCGGCTGTTACAAAAATTAAGGATACGGCAGATCATATTGAATATATCTTTTTAATAGGCATTAATGCGTTAGTATTACTGATTACTTACCTTTTAGAGAGCAATATTTTCATGAAAAAAGAGAGTGTGAAGACCATTTTATACGAAAACATTGAGATGATTAAAGAGGGTAAGCAAGACGATTTATTAGCTGATTTGAAGCTTAGAACGGGCTTTAACGTGCACAGATATTCCATTCACAAAATTGACTTTTTAAAGGATGCGGCCCAAATCAAAATATATTTTTATGATAAATAGATTTTTTTGAAAAAAAACTTGTTTTTTTTTGCAGATTTAAAAAAAGCCATTATATTTGCAGCCCGATTCGGGAGATTAGCTCAGCTGGTTCAGAGCACCTGCCTTACAAGCAGGGGGTCACAGGTTCGAACCCTGTATCTCCCACCACCTAAAGCCTCAGTTTACTGAGGCTTTTTTTATTTAATCATTTCTTCAATTATTCTGCAAAATCTTTAAAAGAGAGAATTGCACAAATTATTTTATCTTTATTGGAGTAAACATGTTAGAGAAATTTAAAACATATCTCCAAA
Organism: uncultured Bacteroidota bacterium; assembly: GCA_903893815.1. Taxonomy (GTDB): domain Bacteria; phylum Bacteroidota; class Bacteroidia; order B-17B0; family Aurantibacillaceae; genus UBA4416. Next base: position 45,166 of record CAITNS010000030.1, on the reverse strand, counting down.
AAAATGCTGAGGTAGATGATAAGCAATTTGAAGTTTTATCAAAATACCTGAAGACACAAAAGATAAAAAAGCATACTATTCTTTTACATCCCGGAGAAATATGCGGACATTCCTTTTTTGTTGAGAAAGGTTTATTGCGGTCGTATACTATGGACGATGCTGGTAAAGAACACGTTATTCAGTTTGCGCCCGAAAACTGTATTGTGAGTGATAGAAGCAGCGCCTACTTTAATCAAACTTCCGATTTTTTTATTGATGCCATTGAAGATTCGGAAATAGTATATTTAGATAAAACCTTTATGGAAAAGGCTTATGAAGTAAGTGCTAATTATAGAGTCTTTACCGAAAGAGCTTTACACAATCATATTCGTCATATTCAAAAACGTGTTAGTTTGTTATTATGCGCTACAGCCGAACAGCGCTATATGGATTTTATCAAATTGTATCCCGATTTAATGTTACGCGTTCCTCAATGGATGATTGCTTCGTATTTAGGTATTACACCAGAAAGTTTAAGTAGAGTAAGAAATGAATTGGCAAAAAAACATTTTAAGACAAGTTGATTTCATATCATACATCAATGTTTTAGTTCATAAACCAATTTACCTTTTATGTGTAATTAAAACTAAGTATTATGAAAACAAGAAACATAGAATCAGTCATAACGCCACCATCACCTCATTTTGTAGGCGATGGATTTAGAGTACATAATTTTATTCCTTATAAAGCTGATATGCAGCGCATGAGCCCTTTTATTATGATGGATTATGGCTCAAAATTTTATTTTCCACCAACGGATAAACCACGTGGAGTAGGCGTGCATCCGCACCGAGGATTTGAAACCGTAACCATTGCTTATAAAGGAAAAGTAGCCCATAACGATAGTGCAGGCAATAGTGGAGTAATTGCCGAAGGCGATGTGCAATGGATGACGGCCGCTTCTGGAATTTTGCATAAAGAATTTCATGAAGAAAATTTTAGTAAAACAGGTGGTGATTTCCAAATGGTGCAGTTGTGGGTAAACCTACCTGCTAAAGATAAAATGTCGAAACCAAAATATCAGGGATTGACGAATGAACAAATCAATAAGTTTCAATTACCAAATAATGGAGGCGTTGTTGAAGTTATTGCTGGGCAATATCAAGATGTAAAAGGTTCGGCTTCTACATTTACAGATGTTAATTTATTAAACGTTAAATTAAATAAAGGTGCAGTTACAAATTTTTCTTTTCCTGCTCATTATAATACTGCTTTGATAGTAGTAGAAGGAAACGTTAAAATTAACGAAACTGAGGTAGTACCAACTAATAATTTTGTGGTGTTTCAAAATAACGCGGAGGATTTTATAATTGAAGCCTCTGAAGATGCCATTGTATTAGTGTTAAGTGGAGAACCCATTAATGAGCCGATTGCCGCTCAAGGACCTTTTGTAATGAATACACGCGCCGAAATCATTCAGGCTATTGAAGATTATAACATGGGTAAGTTTGGTTATATTGAAGAGTAAGACTTTTTGATTTTATACAACGCCGGTAGCTGAGCGGAGTCGAAGTTATCGGCGTTCCATTATTTAATATCAGATAACAACCCGTAACGATAGGGATTATTATCCCAAGTATAAACTGAAAAGCCTGTAATACGAAATTTCTCTTTATTGTTGTTCCAAACAAAAAGAGTGAGTTCGTTATCTGGATTATTAAATTTCACATCTACATAAACAGATACATAGGCAGTTTGAGTTTTTTGAGATGGCTGATAAAATGCAGAAAAATCAGACGCAGTAAAATGTATATTTTGTTTTAAGGCGTCTTGGCTGCTACTCAGCAATCCTTTTATGATCGAATCTGATTGGTATTTAATTTCTGCTACAAGGCTTTGTCCTTCATGGCAATGGAGTTCGCTATTTTTAATTTTAAAAGAAATAGGGTATTCATTTAAACTATCAATACGATAATAAGTTTCTTCGTTATTTGAAACAACCAAATCTTTATTGATATTGAATAATGATGATGGATTTTTAAAGTCAAGTTGAAGGCGATTGAATTTTTCAACTTCTAAATTTTCTTTGCTAGGTTCTTTACTTAACACATATAATTCAAATCCATAGCCAACTATTTTTTTATGTACGTATGGAAAATAGTTGGAGGCTTGTAATAATTGTGATGGGTTAAAATCACCTAACACCAAGTATTTTGCAGATAAAGTATCGTAAATAGTTTTATAATCGTTAATGGTTTTTGCTTCATTTTCAATTACTTCAAAACGCGCGCTGGATCCATATTTTTCTTTATAAAAATTTAAAAACCAAGGTTCACCTTTATATAAAGCATATACGTTTTCGTTTCCTTTTTCTTTAATCAACTCGTCGGTTGTTTTGATATAAGTGTCAAAGGATTGGTTGAATACTAATTGGTAATAATGCCTTTTAAAAACTAAAGTACTCATGCCAATCCCTAATAGTAAAACAACAGAAGCCCATTTTAATTTGAGGGAGAACTCTCCAGCAAAAGAAGCGATAAACAAAAGCAGGCAAGGAGTTGCAAAAATGAGTGTTGAAAATTGAATAACCGGATTTACTTTTAATGAATAGAAAAACCCAATTAAAAAAGATAAAGCAAATAAGGAAAATAATAGAGCACGAATTTTGTTTTTTAAGGAAGTATTATTTTTTTCTGCAGAAAAATAGGCGAATACAATAACACCTATACATGCAATTAAAAATAGCCACGAGTAATGAAACAGATAGAATATAAATTGAATTATAAAATCGTTTTCAGGCGGATTTAACCAACCTCCGTTTGCGGCACCAATACCGCCAATTTTTAATTGAGCAATCAAAATAGGGAAATGGGGAGCGTATAAAACAACTGTTCCAACACAAACCACTAAATAATTTTTGAGATTTGTTTTAGTTAAAAAGAATAACCCTAGCAATCCACACAGTGCTGCAAACATCATACTAAAATGATGGTTAAGAGCTGCTAATGCGGCAAATACAGCAAACCATACATAGTGTTTTAGTTTGGCAGAATCGTTAAACAAAATCTCTAACCAATATTTTAAAACAAATAAACACAAAAATAACCCACTCACATATGGTCTTGCGGTTACGCTGTAAAACACAAAATATTGAGCGCAAGTTAATACCGTTGCTGCTAAAAGCCCCGTTGTTTCGCTAAACCAACGTTTTCCAATTGTATAAATAAGGTAAACTGATGCAATGCCCATAAAAATAAATTGCAATTTCATTAACCATTCGGTAGTACCAAAAATTAAAGAATAGTAATACATCCAAACTTGCACCAAAGCAGGATGTGCATCAATCATCACACCCTTCCTGATTAATTCTCCAAAAGAATCAAAACGCAATCGATCAACCGCACTTAATTCATCATAGGTATATTGTAAATCAAATAAATTATAAAGGCGCAAAACACTTGCTACTATAAGTAGTAAGTGTATTAGCGTATTGGTTTTAATATACTTGCTTAGCAACATGATGAAACAAATATAATATTATAACATATATGCCATAAAAATAAAAGGGCTTAGCCCTCCAATTTAATTTGAAAATATTTTGCTATTTTAGCGTTATTTCAATTACATTTATAAGGATTAGTGTATACCAATTATTTGAAAAAAGCAACTATCATATTTTCTTTTATACTAATTACTGTTTTTTCAGCAGGAAGTTATTTCCTGCATCAACTATATTTAAAAAGTTACAAAAAAGAGTTCAAAGCCTACATTTCGAAATTTAAGGAGCAATCCGCTTTTTCAACAATTACTATCAACCCGAGTGAGCTATATGCTAATTCTAAAACTATTACTTGGGAGGATGAGTTCAAGGAAGTAATTTGTAATGGTGTTTTGTATGATGTTTTAAAGGTTAATGGTAAAGGTTTAACAGTTGAGTTAATTGTTGTTTCCGATCATCAGGAAATGGAACTTAAAAAAGAATTCGCTTCTTTGTTTGATGTTAGCTCGAATCAAAAAACGAAAGGCCCTTTTGATTTATTAAAAAACTTTATGGCTCTTAAATATTTAGCCGCTAACTCTGATTTCTGTTTTAATAATTGTGTTTTTAGTCTTGATAATTTAGCTTCATTTAAAAGCATTCAAATTAATTCACCAGTAATTAATTTAGATACACCTCCTCCCCAATTTTTTGCAATATAATTTTGTGTGGTGCTTTTTGCATCGTCTAAGTTTATGCATAACGCACTGTTTTTATAAATGAGTGCGGTTGTGTGCGTTGTAATTTTCACTAAATAATTATCTATGCAAAAAAATAAACTACTTATTTTATTGTCTGGTATATGCGCATCTTCATATGCTCAAACAATTACTGTGCGAGATCAGTCTTCGCGAGAACCATTTGAGAATGTTGTTATTCAAGATAAAAACAATGTTCAAGTAAAAACAAATATCAAAGGAAAAGCAGATGTTTCTACTTTGTTAAAAGGTGATTCTGCTTTTGTGTATCAATTTGGTTATGCCACTAAAAAAGTCATGCTTTCAAAAGATATGGATATAGCGGTTGATTTATCTGCTAAATCTGTCAACTTAGATGAGATTGTATTTTCTGCAAATCGAAAAGAAGAATCTAAAATGGATGTTCCATATCAAATGGAAATCATCAAACAAAAAGACATCGAATTTACAAATCCTGCTACAAGTGGCGATTTATTACAAAATACAGGTCAAGTGTTTATTCAAAGAAGTCAGGCGGGAGGCGGAAGCCCTAGTATGAGAGGTTTTGAAGCCAACAAAGTATTATTAGTGATTGATGGTGTACGAATGAATAATGCCATTTACCGTGGCGGACATTTGCAGGACGTTATGACTATTGATCCTAATATGTTAGAAAGAACAGAAGTGATTTTTGGTCCTTCATCTACCATGTATGGCAGTGATGCTTTAGGAGGTGTGATGAATTTTTATACAAAAAATGCTCAATTTAGTTCTGATGATAAACTACTAGTGAAAGTGAATACTATGGTGCGTTACGCTTCTGTTAATCAAGAAAAAACAGGGCATTTAGATTTTAACTTAGGTGGAAAGAAATTTACATCACTTACTAATATTACTTTTTCTGATTTTGGGGATGTGATGAGTGGCTCTACAAAACTTAACGGATATTCAAATGCATGGGATAGAAATTATTTTCAGGAGAGAGTAAATGATAGAGATACTATGACTGTAAATAAAGACAATAATCTGCAGAAAGGAAGTGGATATACACAAATGGATTTAATGCAAAGATTTAATATTAAAACAGGAAGTCACAGCACTCATAATTTAAATTTCCAATATGCTACTTCAAGTTATCTACCTCGCTACGATCGTTTAAATGGAGATTATGCTGGCGGCAAATTTAGATGGGCCGAAAATGGGTATGGCCCACAAAAGCGCTTGTTAGCGGCCTATACCTTAAACTTCGATAGAAAAACTGTTTTAACAGATAACGTTAAAGTAATTTTAGCCTATCAAAAAATTGATCAGGACAGATTCACAAGAAGATGGCAAAAAACAGCGAGAATTTCGCAACGAGAAGATGTAGCTGTTTTATCTGCCAATGTAGATGCTAATAAAGTTATAAAAGAAAAACATGAGTTACGTTATGGTTTAGAATTTACAAATAATGATGTAAAGTCAGCGGCAGATAGTACAAACATAGTTGCAGGAGGCGAAGGCAAAGCACAAACACGTTATCCAGATGGAGGAAGTCAAATGAATACCTTCGCTGTATACTTATCTCATGCTTGGGAGGTAAATGAAAATTTTGTCGTCACAGATGGTATTCGTTATACAAACACAAGCTTAACGGCTAACTTTGCAGACACTACGTTTTTTAAATTCCCATTTAAAACTGCTAAACAAAATAATCAGGCAGTGACGGGAGCCTTAGGTTTTACTTGGAAATCAGATAACGATTATAAAGTGAGTTTATTAGCCAACACTGGTTTTCGATCTCCAAATGTAGACGATATGACAAAAGTATTTGAGTCGCCATCAGGAGTTATTATTGTTCCGAATCCCGATTTAAGGCCTGAGTATTCGTATAATATAGAATTGGGTATTAGTAAAGTCATACAAGGAAAATATAAATTTGATATCACAGGATATTATACCAGTTTAACCAATGTATTAGTGGTTCGTGATTTTACATTTAATGGCAGTGATTCCACCATCTATCAAGGAGTAAAAAGCAAAGTGCAAGCTATGCAGAATGGAAATAATGCCTATATTCTCGGTATAAACGGAGGTATTACTCTTGATTTTAATGAGCATGTATCTTTTAAAAGTGTATTGAATTATACCTATGGCAGAGTAACAGATACAAAAATTGATACCGTGATTCCATTAGATCATATTGCGCCTCTATTTGGACAAACCAGTTTGATATATAAAACCAAAAGCATAGATGGTGAGTTTTTTGTTCGTTATAATGGCAAAAAATCACTAGTAGATTATGGTCCTGCTTTTATATCGACTGAAGATAATTTGCAATATGCAACAGCTAGTGGTATGCCTGCGTGGTTTACATTAAATATACGCTTAGGATTTAATATGACTAAATCATTGCGATTAAATGCAGCCTTTGAAAACTTAACCAATAATCGTTACCGCACCTTTGCTAGTGGCATTAATGCACCAGGCAGAAACTTTATTGTGAGTTTGCGATATAAAATGTAGGTTGATTTATCAAAATTAAAGCCATTTATTTGTTAAAAATGGATGGTTTTATCGTTTTAGTAGATTTGTTTCGTAAAGGATTGAGGGGCTACCCCCCTAACTTAAAAGTTGTATTTTTTTGATATTTGTTTGATACCCAAATAATACAAACTTTCAACCTATATACATGAAAACACGTTTACTTTATTATTTTTCGATTACTGTTTATTTGCTAGTTTTTGCATTCACAAATTTGCATGCGCAAAACAGACCAGCGGGTTCTTGGTCAAAAAAACTAGAGCGTCAAAAATCCTTTATTGAAAATAAAGGACAATTCACTATTCCAAATTCTTTTGGAAACCCTAGTGAGGTATTATTTGCTGTTGATGATGGCGGAACTAAAATTTACTTTACTAAAAAAGGGATTACCTATACTTTTTTGGAAATGTGGAAAAAGCCGAAAGATGAGAAAGAGTTGGAAAGAGAAAGAAATGAAGTAATCCTGGATGCAGAGGCACACGAGCGTCATGAAAAGGAAGAGCGCAAAATAAAAACAAAAACTGATCAAGTTACCATGTTATGGCAAAATGCCAATCCAAATGTAAAGATTGAAGCAAGTGGAGTGACAGATGATTATCATAGTTATTATTTTAAACAAGCAAATACACAGTATAAAAATGTGTGTTATATCAGAGGTTTTAGAAAAATTACATACAAAGATATTTATCCCAATATCGATATCGACTATGTGTTTCATGAAAAAGGCGGCTTAGAATATTCGTTAACGCTTCATCCTGGCGCTAATCCTTCGCAAGTAAAAATGTTATATGATAGCAATGTTGACTTAAACAATGCAGGAGAAATTAGAATTAGCACAAAGTTTGGAGATATTATTGACCATGCACCTTTAACATTTTATCAAAACAATAACGCATCGGTTATTACCTCTAGCTTTACAAAAACAGGAAAAACAGTTTCTTTTCAATTAGCAAATTATGATAACACCAAAACGGTTGTAATTGATCCCTGGACTCAAACTCCAGCGTTTGCTACTAACTGGGATTGTGTTTGGGAATGTGAAAAAGATGGTGCTGGAAATGTTTATTTAATTGGAGGCGTTAGCCCAATGCAATTAATTAAATACAATGCAGCTGGAGCTATACAGTGGACTTACAATACTCCTTACGATACAACAGCTTGGCTTGGAACATTTGCAACAGATAATGCAGGTAACTCTTATGTAACACAAGGTTCGGTTGCTGAAATTGTCAGAGTATCAACGGCAGGTGCTGTTGTATGGAATAATACAAGTCCTGGTGGAATTTTTGGTTCAACAGAGTTTTGGAACATTACATTTAACTGTGATCAAACGAAATTAGTGATTGGTGGTACAGGAGGCTTTTTGCCACCACTGCCATATATCTATGAAATGAATATGGCTAATGGAAATGTAATCAGTAGCTTGCAAGTTACGCCAGGCGCTTTAATTCCAACACAAGAAGTTCGATCTATTGCCCCTTGTGGAAATGGTAGATATTATTTTTTAACTCATGATACGATTGGATATATCAATCAAAATTTTAACGCCTGCTCAACCCCCAATGCTGCTATTTATAAAGCCACAAATACCTATAGTTTTGGTTATAAATGCGAAAACTTTAGATATGATAATACTGGTATTATGGCAATTAAAGCCAACACTTCATTTGTATACGTAAACAGAGGGAATCGATTAGATAAACGTAATTTAAATACAAGTGCTATTATAAGTTCAGTTGTTATACCAGGTGGCGGTTTTGCAGGAGGTTTTGGAGGCAATGCGGTTCAAAATAGTGGAATTGACATTGATGATTGCGGAAACGTTTATGTTGGTTCTAAAAACGCGGTTATTAAATTTGACGCAAATTTAAATCAGTTAGCATCATACCCAACAACTTATAATGTTTATGATGTACATGTAACTACAGGCGGTAATATTATTGCTTGCGGTTCAACTGGAACATCAGCAACTGGCTCTCGATCTGGAACTCTAGAACACATTAATGCAGGAGCTTGTGCAACCATTACATTAACGTGTTGCGATGTAAATATTTGCCAAGTACCTAATCAATGTTCAACTAATGCGCCATTTAATTTGCAAGCAGCAACAGCTGGAGGCACATGGAGCGGACCAGGTATTACAAATGCTACTACTGGAACTTTTAATCCAAGCACAGCTGGCATTGGAACACATGTTGTTACTTATAGTTTAGCTTGCGGTGTTGGTTCAACTACTATAAATGTTACGGCTTGCGGAAGCGTCTCTCTTTGTATTAATTCTGGTTCATTATCTGTCATAGGAGGGGCAAATACTTATACTTGGTCAAGCACAACAACATCTGTTAGTTGCGCAGCCTGTCCTGGAGGAAATTGCATTCCGTTTATATGCGCGGGGACAACCGTGCCAACGTGGACTGCCTCTGGAACGACTGTAGCCGCACCTTCTGCAACTGTATTCCCTATAAAAGTAAAAGATTTAGGTAGTGGAATAACGTTTACATTCACAACATTAGCTGGTATTCCTCCTTGCACAACAACTGCTTGTCCTACACTTACTATGTCTGTTGCCTCTCAAACAAACGTCAATTGTTTTGGAGCCAGCACAGGTACGGCAAACGTTAGTACAAGCGGTGGAACGGGACCATATACATATACTTGGTCGCCAGGAAGTTTAACTGGAGCAAGTCAAACAGGCCTTGCTGCTGGTACTTATACCATAGCAATTAAAGATGCAAATTCTTGTGTAGGAACAGGCACAGTAATAATTACGCAACCAGCCTCTTTATTAACAGCAGCTATTACAGCAACAACAGCAACAAGTTGTAGCGCTAGCACAGGTGGTGCAACAGTAACGGTAAATGGAGGCACACCTGGATACACATACATTTGGGCACCAAGTGGTGGAACAACTGCTGGCGTTTCAAATTTAGCTACTGGAAATAATACTGTAATTATAACCGACATTAAAGGATGTAATTTTACAGCTATTGCAACTATTCCTTGTTCTAATTTTTGTCAACCTAATGGAAACTTGGCAATTTTTTCAAATTATGATGGGGGTATTCTTACAATAAATGTTGACCAAAATATTCCCAATCTGAAAGTTGGCATCTGCACCTATGAACCAATACAAGTTAATTTTACAGGACCTTTTGTGGGAAATGTAACACAAGTAATCTATGCTGGATTTAATTCAAATCAAAACAATAATAATTGTGGCTTAGGAAATTTCCCAACTTCAATTACTGGAGTTCCTGCAGGTATTGTAACTATAAACCCTCCTTTATCTCCGCCATTAGTTGGATATACTCCAGTTCATAACAATGGTGCAGGACCCTGGGGAGGGGTAATGATAGGAACTGCTGGAAATTGTGATACCACTATTAACGGCGGCGGTGCTAATACTCCAGATGAAATTGTCTATTATTTTCAGCAAGCTACTGCAGGTACATTACTATTTCATCAAACGCAATATAACTGCTGGATAAATCAAACTTTAAATATTTCAACAGGAGGAAATTGTTGTATTTTACCGTCCAATACATCTTGCCCAACATTAACTTTATCAGTTAGTTCACAAACTAATGTTAATTGTTTTGGTGCAAATACAGGTACGGCAACCGTTAGTACAAGTGGAGGAGTTGCCCCATACACGTATACTTGGTCGCCTGGAAATTTAAATGGAGCAAGTCAAACTGCACTGAGTGCAGGTGTATATACCATTAATACAACTGATGCGTCTTCATGTATAGGATCAGGAACAATATCCATTACGCAACCAACTTCTTCGTTAACCGCTGTTATTTCAGCTACTACACCAGCTAGTTGTGGAGGTACTACTACTACTGCAATATTTTGGACAGAGAATTTCGGAGTGGGTTGTAATCAAGGAGCATTAGCATCTGTTTATACTGGTACCAATGGGGCTTGGGCAGTAACTAATACTGGCGTAAATAATCCTTCTGCAAGTCAATGGTTTGTAAGTGCTACCGAATCCGGCATGGGAGCAGGAAACTGTGGAGACGGTTGTTTGGGAACAGGCACTACCAATAAAACATTACATGTTGCAAATGTATCTACTTCTCCGGCGGCGTTTTTGTTTTGTCCTACAGGAGATTGTGGAGCAGCCTATGATACTGGTATCGGTGCAAATAATGTGGCTGCTGATAAACGAGCTGAATCTCCAACAATTAATTGTATAGGTCAATCAAATATTACACTTAATTTTAATTACATAGAAGGCGGACAAACAACCATTGATGATGCTACTTTATGGTATTTTGATGGAGCAACTTGGACTCAAATAGATAATATGCCAAAAACAATTGTTTGCGGCAGTGGTCAAGGGCAATGGGGAACAAGAACAATTGTATTACCTGCAAGTGCCAATAACAATGCAAATGTGAAAGTTGGATACAGATGGGTAAATAATGATGATGGCGCTGGATCTGACCCTTCGTTTGCAGTTGATGATATTACATTATCTGCAAGTTCTGGAGCAGGAGGAACTGGTGGCGCAACGGTAACTGCTAGTGGTGGCACAGCAGGTTACACATACGCTTGGACTCCTAGTGGGGGCACTACAGCAGGGGTTTCAAATTTAGGTGCAGGAAGTAATACGGTTGTGGTAACAGATAGTAAAGGTTGTACGGCGACTGCTATTGCAAATATTACTTCAACAGGAGGACCAACGCTTACAACCGTTTCGCAAGCAAGTGTTACTTGTTTTGGTGCTAGTACTGGAACTGCAACAGTAGCTGGTTCTGGTGGAACTAGTCCTTTCACTTATACATGGTCCCCAGGAAATTTGAGTGGCGCTAGTCAAACTAGTTTAGCGGCAGGAACATATACTATTAATTTAATGGATGCTAACTCTTGCGTAGGCTCTGGAACGTTAGTTATTGCTCAACCAACTAGTTCGCTTAGTGCAGTTATATCAGCTACAACTGGAGCAGGTTGTGGCGCAAGTACTGGAGGCGCTACGGTAACAGCAAGCGGTGGAACACCAAGTTATACATATGCTTGGGTTCCTAGTGGAGGAACAACAGCAGGAGTATCAAATTTAGGAGCAGGAAATAACACAGTTGTAGTTATAGATGCAAATAGCTGTACAGTATCAGCTGTCGCAAATATTACTACAGCAGGAGGCCCAACGTTATCTGTAACATCTCAAACAAATGTGAATTGTTTTGGCGCAAGCACTGGTAGCGCAACAATTAATGCTACAGGTGGAACAGCTCCAATTACGTATACCTGGTCTCCAGGAAATTTATCTGGTACAAGTCAAACAGGTTTAGCTGCTGGAACTTATACTATTAATGCATTAGATGGAAACTCTTGTGCCTCTTCTACTACGGTTTTAATTACTCAGCCAACAGCATCTTTAACTGGTGTTATATCTAATTCAACAGCGCCTGGTTGTGGTTCAAGTACTGGTAGTGCTTCAGTTACTGCGAGTGGCGGTACGCCAACATATTCTTATAGTTGGAGCCCAAATGGTGGAACAACGCCTTCTGTTTCAAATTTATCTTCTGGTAATAGTACAGTAACTATTACCGATTCAAAAGGTTGTACGCAATCAGTTGTAGTATCATTAGCTTCTGTTAGCGGACCAACATTATCTGTTGTTTCGCAAACAAGCGTTAGTTGTTTAGGTGCTAGTACCGGTGCAGCTACTGTTACTGCAGCTGGCGGAACTGGGCCTTATACCTATACTTGGTCGCCTGGAAATTTAATTGGAGCAAGTCAATCATCATTAGTGGCTGGCGTTTATACGGTAACTGTTAGAGATGTGAATTTATGTTCAGGAACAGGAACTATTTCTATTACCCAGCCAACCGCAGGAATAACAGGAACAATTACTACAACGCCAACAGGCTGTGGTAATAGTATTGGTAGCGCAACAGTAACAGCTAGTGGTGGTGTGCCAGCTTATACATATACTTGGGGACCAGCGCCAGGATCTGGAACTTCCATTTCGGGATTAGGTGTTGGAAGTTATTCGGTTATTGTGGCTGATGCGCAAGGTTGTTCAGTAATTTTAAATACATCGATTAGTACATCTGGAGCAGGACCTGCATTATCAATTTCATCTCAAACAAATGCTGTATGCGCTTCATCTACAAACGCAGGCGCTTCTATTTCTGCAACCGGAACAGGACCGTTTACATATAGCTGGACACCAGTTGGTGGAAATTCAGCTACGTCTTCGGGGTTATCAGGTGGCACTTATACTGTGTTTGTTGCTGATGCAGCTTTATGTGTAAGTACCATTACAATAAACATAACACAACCGCCAGCTATTGTTGTTACTGTAACTAATACAACTGCAAGTTGTGGAAACTATGATGGTAGTGCAACTGTAATAATGAGTGGAGGTACAGGTTCTTTAACACCATTATGGAGTGTAAATAGCAATAGTGCAACAGTTACCGGTTTATCAGCAGGAACCTATAGCGTTTTGGTAACTGATGCTACAGGTTGTACAGCCTCTGCTATTACTAATGTAAATTCAGTAGGCTCATTAACGGTAAATACGTCTTCGGATGTTACAATTAATGATGGAGAAAGCACTCAAATAATAGCATTTGTGCCAAATGGTGCTTCTGTAATTTGGACACCGTCAACAGGGCTTAGCTGTGCTACATGTTCTGCTACTATTGCTTCACCTACTGTTACTACAGAATATTGTGCCTATACAACCATTGGTTCATGTGCCGACACATCTTGTGTTTTAATTACAGTAGAAGTAGATTGTGAGAGTAAAACAGATTATTCTACACCAACAGCATTTAGTCCTAATAACGATGGTATTAATGATGAGTTTTGTTTAAAAGGTTGGAATGAATGTGTTACTACGTTTTACATTGGGATTTATAACAGATGGGGAGAGAAAATATATGAATCGGAAGATCCAGGCTTTTGTTGGGACGGAACATTTAAGGGCAATCCATTAAATTCTGCGGTATTTGTTTATTATATCAAAGCAACCGTAAAAGATATTGGTGAAGTTGTAAGAAAAGGAAATATTACATTAGTTAAATAAGAGAAATGATGACAAGAATTATTATACTAGTAGTTGGATGTTTGCTGTTTCAAACAGCAACTTCACAAGATTTCCATTTTTCTCAATATAACGAAAATCCATTATTGATGAACCCTGCTTTGGCAGGTTCTAACCATGTTATGAGAGGTTCGATTGTTTATAGAACTCAATGGAGTGCGGTTGCAACACCATATACTTCTTATGGCCTTTCCTTTGAATCAAGATTTAAAGCAAGTAATTGGGAAAAAGCAGATGCCAAAAGAGGAATGATATTCAAAAAAGCGAAAAACAGAATGGCTGGTGGAATTTCGATTTATAATGATAATTCTGGAGAGGCCAAAGTTGGAACATTCGCTACTAATTTAACCTATGCCATGTTTTTTCCTCTTAATACAAATAGTAGTATCTCGCTTGGATTACAAGGAGGATTTGTTCAACGTAAAATGAATGGATCTAGTTTGATTTATGGGGAACAGTATAACGGTTATACTTATGATGTTAACTTACCATCAGGCGAAGCTTACACAAGACAAAGTTTTATGTACGGTGATGTTGCAAGTGGAATAGCGTATACTTTTAATCGTGGAGAAAGATCTGTTACGGCTAATGATCAAATTAATGCACAAGTTGGTTTTGGCGCATTCCATTTAACTCGTCCGCAGCAGAATTTTTTAAATGGTGAAAGCGACAGGATGTATAGAAAGTACGTGTTTCATGGAAACTTATTATTTGGCATTCCTAATACCCTAATCGGAATTGCGCCAACATGGTTAGTGCAAATGCAAGGACCTTCAAAAGAAATTATGGCTGGTTTAATGATGAAGTATTATATAAAAGACAATTCTAAATATACTGGTAATATTAAACGTTGGTCTATTGGGGTTGGAGCTAATTACAGAACAGGAGATGCTGTTATTACTACATTATTGGTAGAATTTGGAAGATTTGCAGTTGGTTACAGTTATGATATTAATGTTTCAAAATTGGCAAATGTGAGTAGTGGAAGAGGTGGTTCGGAAATTACTTTAAGAATGATGACTCCCACAGCTTTCTTGTATCAACGAAGATCAAAAGCAATGTATTAGAATCACTTATATATTTTAGTATATTTATTGCTAAAATATGTTGACTCAAAATTCTTTAATTTTATTACGAGGTTTGCCAGGTGCAGGTAAATCTGCTTTAGCATGTGTATTGTCAGAGAACAATACCTATCCCATTTTTTCAGTAGATGATTTTTTTACAGATGAGCGTACTGGCGAATATGTATTTAATTTTAGTGATAATCATTTAGCCTATAAGCAATGCGAAGAATTGTCGAGAGATGCTATGAAACAAAACATTGCTAAGGTATTTGTACATAATACATTTACAATGGATTGGGAATTAGAGCCCTATTTTAAATTGGCTTCCAAATTTAATTATGCTTTGTTTGTAGTAACAGTTGAAAATTATCATGGTAAACAAAATACACACGGTGTTAGTGAAGAGCAGTTGCAAAAAATGGCAGAGAAGTATAAAGTGAAGCTTTTGTAAATTTCATTCTACCTATTGCACATTATTAATAATCTATTCTTTTTTCTTGAAAAAAAAGAACCAAAAATTCAAGACAATTCGCCAATCCCCATTTGCTCCGTAGAAGCTTCCCAGAATGGCGATTCACACCGAATTGTCAAAAGTCAGCCGCACCATTACTAACGTATGATAGAAGTGATGGCATCATATTAAATAATCTTTTTCAACCTTTCAGTAATTTCCAAAACAGCAGGACACACCAGAGTGTTTCTGTAAGTCAAATCTAAAATTTGCTCCATACGTTTTCTATCAGTATGTGGATATTCACGGCAGGCATTTGGTCTTGCTTCATAAACAGAACAGTAATTATCAGAACCTAAAAAAGGACAAGGTGCTTGACGTAACACATAATCTTTGTCTTCATCAATGCGTAGATATTTATCAATGAATTCTCCAGGCTTAATGCGAAAGTGTTTTGCTAAACGTTCAATATCTCGGTTATAAAAAATGGGAGAAGTAGTTTTGCAGCAATTGGCGCAGGCGAGACAATCTATTTCTGCAAACACTTCCTCATGTAAAGTATGAAATTGATGATCTAAATTTTTTGGTTTGGTCCGCTTGAGTTTGTCAAAAAAAATCCTGTTCTCTTTTTTAAGAGTAGACGCTTTTTGATTATGTTTTTCAATATCCAAGATACAACGTGTAAATTAGAGGTGTGCGGATTAACGGTTTTAGTAAGGGTTTTCAGTGATAAATTCTTCGGGTGTTTTGGCGTCTTCAATAGAGAAGTGTCCAATTTTTGTGCGACATAAAGTATCTAAATAGGCGCCACTATTTAAAGCTAAGCCAAAATCACGGGCGATGCTTCTGATATATGTTCCTTTTGTGCAGGCAATTCTAAAATCAACCAAAGGCAGTTCGCAACGCGTTATTTCAAATTCTAAAATTTCAATTGGTCTTGCTTTTAGTTCTATTTCTTCGCCAATGCGCGCTAATTTGTAGAGACGTTTTCCATCTACTTTTACGGCGCTAAACATAGGAGGCACCTGTTCTTGCTTGCCAATAAAGGATTTAGCGGTTTCGTAAATTAATTCTTCAGTAATTTGCTCTGTTGGATACGTAGCATCTACTTCTTTTTCTTTATCGAAGCAAGGCGTAGTGGCGCCAATAAAAAATGTGCCCGTGTATTCTTTTGGTAAATCTTGAAAAGAAGAAATCTCTTTTGTTTTTTTACCAGTGCAAATAATTAATAAACCTGTTGCTAATGGATCTAAAGTACCGGCATGCCCAATTTTTAAATGAACCAATTTATCATCCAATAATAAAGAAGGATGTTTTTTTAAAGCATGTTTTAATTTATTGACAGCCTGAAAAGACGACCAAGTGTATGGTTTATTAATGAGGAGTAATTCGCCGCTGCGATAATCATGTTCCATCAGTATAGTTTAAAAACTATGTCCCATTTTATCTTTCTTGGTTTGCATATACTTTTCGTTATGCGGATTGGATTGAATGATGATAGGAATATTTTCTACCACTTCTAAACCATAACCAATTAAACCAACACGTTTCACGGGGTTATTAGAAATTAATTTCATTTTACTAATTCCTAAATCTCTAATAATTTGTGCACCGACTCCATAATCACGTTCGTCCATTTTAAAACCTAATTCTAAATTAGCTTCTACAGTGTCACGACCTTGTTCTTGTAATTTATAAGCTTTTAATTTATTTAATAAACCAATACCTCTGCCTTCTTGGTTCATATAAACAATGGCACCTTTACCTTCTTTTTCAATCAATTCCATTGCTTTGTGTAATTGAGGACCGCAATCACAACGGCAAGAACCAAAAATATCACCCGTAACACAAGATGAATGTACTCGCACTAAAACAGGTTCGTCTTTATTCCATTCACCTTTTATAAGGGCCATGTGTTCTTCTCCGTTTGTATCAACTTTGTAAGCAATTAATTTAAAATCGCCCCACTGAGTCGGCATATCCACTTCAACCTGACGAGTCACAATGCTTTCTTTACTTAAACGGTAAGAAATTAAATCTTTAATAGTCACAATTTTTAAATCGTGTTTTTTTGCAATCTGAACTAAATCTGGTAAACGAGCCATCGTTCCATCTTCATTCATAATTTCTACTAAAGCACCGCAAGGTTCAAAACCCGCTAAACGCGCAAAATCAATCGTTGCTTCGGTATGTCCTGTGCGACGTAACACGCCACCTGTTTTTGCAATTAAAGGAAATATATGCCCTGGTCTTCCAAAATCAGAAGCCTTCATATTAGGGTCAATTAATGCCTGAACTGTTTTTGAACGATCTGAAGCAGAAATACCTGTTGAGCAACCGTAACCTAATAAATCAATAGAAACGGTAAAGGCTGTTTCGTGCAAAGCCGTATTTGAAGAAACCATTAATTCTAGTTTCAACTCTTTCGCTTTTTCTTGAGTAACGGCCGCACAAATTAAACCACGCCCGTGAGTTGCCATAAAGTTGATAATTTCAGGAGTTACGTTTTGCGCGGCCGTTAAAAAATCGCCTTCATTCTCTCTATCTTCATCATCAACTACAATAATAACTTTACCAGCCTTTATATCGGCAATTGCTTCTTCAATTGTATTTAATTTGATTGTTTCCATGGGGCGCTAATTTACGAATTTATTGCTATTTATAGGAACAGTATTTGGGCTTTTTAGTTTAATAATTACCTAAAATAAAAAAACCGCCGTTACTTATATTTAAAGCAACTGCGGTTATTTTGTATAAATTATGATGATTATTTTATTTCAGTAATAAATTTTTCTTTCGGAGTGCGCACTTTTTTCAAATTTAATAACCAATCATTTGCTTCATCTCTGTATCCCAATGGTAAAATCACGGCAGTTCTTAAACCTTTTTCTTTTAGGCCTAACAATTCATCCAACGCTTTGTAATCAAAACCTTCCATTGGTGTTACGTCTACTTTTATTTCGGCGGCGGCAGCCATAGCTATACCTAATGAAATGTAAGCTTGCTTAGCTGCATGTATGTAATTTTCTTCTGCCGGACGTTTAGGATAAGCGCCAATTAGCATCAATCTATAAGCGTCAGAAACACTTTCGGGCATATTGCGTTCAGTGCTATGGCGTTTAAATACTTCATTAATGCGGTCTTCCGTATATGTATCCCAAGCTGCAAATACTAAAAGGTGAGAACAATCAGTAATTTGAGTTTGGCCATTAGCTACTGGTTTTATTTTTTCTAATAATTCTTTATTAGAAATTACAATAATTTCATAAGGTTGCAGACCCGAAGAAGAAGGCGCTAAACGTGCCGCTTCCAAAATTGTGTCTACTTTATCTTGAGGAACTATTGTTCCATTCATTTTTTTGGTGGCATAGCGCCAGTTTAAGTTTTCTAAGATACCCATGTTATGTTAATTTACATTCTTATTTTATGGGAGCAATAGTAATTACTTTACTTGGTCTATTTTAAATTATAAACACAATAAAATATAAAAAGCGTCAGGAACGATATTTAACTTGTGTTTCCGGTGAGTTATCTTATCCTGTTTTACGCGCTTAATTTTTTCCTGTAAACAGTTTTTCTACAACCTTTGTTCTATAAGTAAATATTTCTTCTACCCGTTTTCTTATAAATAATTTATGGGCGATAGTTCCTAAAATTCCAAAGGGAAGCACATAGTTGACTTCATCGTGCATCTCAACTCCCGTAGATGTTTTTTTAAATGAATGGCGATGATGCCATAATTTATAGGGACCAAAACGTTGTTCATCAATAAAGTACTCTCCATCTTTTACATGTGTAATTTCCGTCATCCATTTTACAGGAATGCCTAGCATGGGTTTAAGAATGTAGGTGATGATTTGCCCAGCATACATTTTCTCGCCATCTTTTTTGTCGGATGTAATGACAAAGTCCATTTCGGGAGGTGTTATTTTTTGTAAGTTATTTGGGGAAGAAAAAAAATCCCAAGCTTCTTCTAAACTAATAGGTAAATGTTGAGTGCTCTTAATGCTATAGAAGTTCATAATGTTATATCTTTGTTATAAGACAAATAAAGCAGCGCAATGTTTCAATTATTCATTGATAATTTAAAAACTAATTTACAAAAACCATTACCTGGTGAAGAAGTTCAGTTTGAAATGGCTCATGTTAAGCGTGAGAAATTAGCAGACTTATTAGGAGATTATAAAAATTACCGACCAAGTGCCGTATTGATTTTATTATATCCAAACGAACAACAACAAACTTCTGTTTTATTAATTGAACGCATGACTTATGATGGACATCATAGCGGACAAATAGCATTGCCAGGTGGTAAAGCAGAACTAGCAGACATTGATTTAGAAGCAACGGCTTTGCGTGAATTTTTTGAAGAAACAGGCGCTGATGCAACACCTACTGTTATTGGTCGATTAACTCCTGTATATATTCCAGTCAGTAAATTTATGGTGCAACCTTTTGTTTCTTATGTTGAGCAAAAGCCAAATTTTTCGGCAAGTGCTTATGAAGTGAATGAACTCATTGAATGGGAAATCGATCATTTATTAAACCCAGACATCATTAAAGAAACCTCGATAGAACCAACACCTGGACTTAAATTAAAAACACCTTACTTTGATGTACAAGGTAAGGTGCTTTGGGGCGCAACAGCGATGATGCTGAATGAGTTAAAAAAAATTATTAGTCCTTAAAACTCACAGTTATTCGGAGTTCTTGGGAAAGCAATCACGTCGCGAATATTTGTCATACCTGTTACAAATAACACCAAGCGTTCAAAACCTAAGCCAAATCCTGCATGTGGACAAGCACCAAAACGACGCGTATCTAAATACCAACTCATTTCTTCTGTTGGGATGTGCATATCGTTCATTCGAGATTCTAATTTTTCTAAACGTTCTTCACGTTGAGAACCACCAATAATTTCGCCAATACCGGGGAATAAAATATCCATGGCAGCAACCGTTTTGCCATCGTCATTCATACGCATGTAAAATGATTTGATATCTTTTGGATAATCCGTTAAGATCACTGGTTTTTTAAAATGTTTCTCTACTAAGTAACGCTCGTGTTCGCTTTGTAAGTCAGCTCCCCATCCATCAATAACATATTGGAATTTCTTTTTCTTGTTGTGGTTACTTTCACGTAAAATATCAATCGCTTCTGTATATGTGATTTTAGCGAATTCATTTCCTAAACAGAAATTTAATTTCTCTAATAAATTTAATTCGCTACGCTCAGTTTGAGGTTTATTTTTTTCTTCATCTAACAAACGCTGAGATAAAAACTCGATATCTTCTTTGTTATGTTCTAAAGCATAAGTAATCACATACTTCAACATTTCTTCTGCTAAAGCCATGTTGTCTTGTAAATTATAAAAAGCCATTTCTGGTTCAATCATCCAAAACTCTGCTAAGTGACGAGTGGTGTTTGAATTCTCCGCACGAAACGTTGGCCCAAATGTATACACATCGCTAAACGCCATCGCCGCTAATTCGCCTTCTAGTTGCCCAGAAACTGTTAAGTTAGTTGATTTACCAAAGAAATCTTGTTTGTAATCAATTTCACCAGTTTCTGTTAGTGGTGGATTTTTAGGATCTAAAGTGGATACACGAAACATTTCACCAGCACCTTCTGCATCGCTGCTAGTAATAATTGGCGTATGCATGTAAACAAATCCTTTATCATTAAAAAATTTATGAATAGCGTATGCTAATGTATGACGTACTCTGAAAATAGCACCAAACGTACCTGTACGAAAACGTAAGTGAGCAATCTCTCTTAAAAATTCTAATGAGTGAGCTTTGGGTTGTAATGGATACGGGTTTGGTTTTGAAATATCAGATTCAGCATCGCCGTAAACTTCAATTTCCGAAACAACAATTTCAACCGTTTGTCCTTTACCTTGCGAAGCGATTAACTTACCAGTAACACCAATACAAGCACCAGGAGTTAAACGTTTTAACGTGTCTGCATTAAAGGTTTCAAAATTAACAACCGCCTGAATATTATTGATGCACGAACCATCATTGATGGCAATAAATGAATTATTACGAAATGTACGAACCCAACCTTTTACGTTTACCGTTTGGTCGATTTGTGTGCCTTTTAAAACTTCTTTAATTTTTGTGCGAGTTGTCATAATCTAAATTTTGAGGATGTGAAGATAATAAAATCAATGGGCTTTAAAAAGGGAATTTTTAATATTTGAATGATTCGGGCGTGTCCCTCCTGCCGTCGGGTCGGGCTTTTCGTTCCAAGTCCTCGCCATTCGTCCCTCATGGCTGTGGGCTTTCCACTACAATCCCTCACGCGGAGCTTACACTAAATTGAAACTTAAACATCGGTTCAGCGCAAGTTTGCGTGAGGGATGCAAGCGAAAATCCTTTTACGCAACGGAGTGAAGTAAAAGATTGCAGCGGCAGCCCGACCAGCCTTTTTCAGGCTGGGCACGCCATAAAACTCTTAAACCCTGAGCTCAAACAGAGCTAATTTATACTAAAATGAAAGCTATCTTTGTACTTACCATAATTGTTACCGACATTTGTGATCATAATTAAATTCTCATGGAAAACGACATCGAAATACCTTATACTATATATATTGAAGCAACACCAAATCCTGTTTCAATGAAATTTGTTGCTAATAAAGTTTTAATAAAAGAAAAAGGCGCAACTGCTGAATACAAAAACATTAGCGAAACACAGACCGCACCAATTGCTAAACAATTATTTCAGTTCCCATTTGTGAAGACCATTTTTATTGCTTCTAACTATATTACTGTTACAAAAACGGATGCAGTAGAGTGGGACGATATTAGTTTGGAATTACGCATTTTTTTAAATGACTATTTAAATAAAGGCAATTTAATTGTTACAGCTTTACCGCAGCAAGAAGTAGCCGTTGACAATACATTTACCGAAAAGAAAATTATTAGCACGCAACACGTTGCTGCTAAAGACGAAGTTGAAGCAAAAATTATTGAAATATTAGACCAATACATTCGTCCGGCTGTAGAATCGGATGGAGGCATGATTACTTTCAAAGAATTAAAAGAAGGCGTTGTTACAGTGCAAATGCGTGGAGCTTGCAGTGGTTGTCCAAGTAGTACGATGACGTTGAAAGCAGGGATTGAAGCGTTATTAAAGCGTTTATTGCCTGATGCAGTTAAGGAAGTTGTGAGTGAGGCGATGTAAGGTTTAACCGCAAAGCTTGCAGAGTTTTTTCGCAAAGAAAAAAGAGGGTGTTGTTTTATTACAAAACACTTTTATCTATGTTCTCTATGTGACTATGTGTTTAAAATTATTTATCCGCGTAAGCAATACTCAACACACTTATTTGTATATCTTCTATTTGTTGTAATAGCTGACAACAGGCTTCAATAGTTGCGCCCGTAGTGATCACATCATCTACTAAAATAACGTGTTTGTTTATAAAGGTATCTGGAACTATTAATTCAAATACCTCTTCTACATTTTCCCAACGTTCGTATTTACTTTTTTTAGTCTGTGTTTCAGTAAATTCTTTACGCATCAAAACGCTTGTATTTAAGGGAATTTTCAAGCCTTCTGCCAAACCTCTAGCAAATTCTTCGCTTTGGTTATAGCCGCGTATTTTAAATTTTTTACTGTGTAATGGGACAGGAATAATAAAATCAGCTTTACTAATGATATCATTTGTTTTCAAATCTTCTGCATACCATTTGCCAACAAGTACGGCTAAATCCTTGTTATGCTTGTATTTTATAGCGTGTAGTATTTTTTGAATGTTTCCTTTTTTAGTGAACAAATAAAAACTACTGGCTAATAATAAAGGTGTTCGTCCATAAAACAAAGCATCAACAGGGTTACGTTGTTGTTTATGAAAATTGGTTTTTGGTAAATTTAAATAACAGAAATTACAAACTTGTTCTTCATGTCTAAACAACGAGTTGCCGCAACTAACGCAAATACGTGGATAAATGAGTGCTAAAAAATCGTCAAGCATTTACAATTTGCCTGCAAGGGTACAACTTAGTTTATACTTATTGACTTTGCCTGATAAATTAAATAATTCAACGTATACAACGTAAATTCCTATAGGTGCTTTTTCGTTATCATCATTTATGCCATTCCAGCTTAGGGTGCCATCTTGCGCTAATTGTTCATTACGAATTAGATGACGAATTAATCTTCCTTTACTATCATAAATATAAACGTTAGCTGCTTTTCCCGGCTCATCTAATTTGTAACTAATGTTTAACACATCATTGTAGCCGTCATTATCAGGAGAAAACAATTGATTAGGAATTGTAACACCACTACCACCATCTGCTTGCAAATATTGGGAATTGCGATAAGCAGGAGTAGCAAAACCAAATGCTTCGGCAGCACTATTCCAGTTTGTTTTGTCGTTGGTCGGCCTATTATAATCAATTCTTTCTAGCGACACGCCTTTAGTTGTAACTAACAACGGAAAGTGCATTTTTGCTGTGTATTTAAAATTATCAATCACATTAAAATTAGCATCGCTTAATGTAACTACGTCGTCATCTGTATTCATACTTGGTAAATCCACCACATCTAAAAATCCTTTTGGATTAGGAGTTAAGTACTGTTGTTTTACAGAGGCGCCGTTTTCGCTAATTGCTACATAACTTTCAGGAAACAATAAATAACCTTCATCAGTAAGTATTTCAGTGTCTTTTAAAATAGAAGTGAGGGTGTCCATTGAACCAAGTCGTAAATCTTTTAAATTAATAGTTTTACTACTACGGTTATATAATTCTACAAAATCAACACCGCCTGTATTGGGGTCAAATAAAATTTCATTAATCACTACATCGTTTGCAACAGGCGCTTCGGGCAAAGCAAATGGTAAAGAGCCATTTATTAATGCATTGCCAACACAATCGGTAATGCCGTTTAAAACACTTACATTGTAAATAGTTCCTAATTGAATGGACGAGGATAATTTTAAAATTACTTTTTTAAATTGAGGTGCAATGGCTTTTACATAAGTAGGAGAGGTTAATCCATTATCAAATAAATAATTCAAAGGATTAGATAAAGTGATACTATCTAAAGGTTCTGTAAATAAAAGGGCAATCGTGTCAGCTGTTATCACTATTACTCTATCTAATGTTGGAGATGAATTATCAGGATTTGTTCCAGCAACCGAATTTGCATAAGCAGGAGTACCGCCGTTAGGATGCGTACTTGCTCGCCAGTTGTTTTGTCCACCACAAGGATTGTTGGCATCTATTTGTTCTAAACTCCAGCCGCCATCACTTTTATTGGCATCATTATACCAAGACGAAGAATAGGTTATCGAACTAACAACAATATTATTTGTATCGCGCAATGTCAGTGTAGTGCCATCGTTTAATAAGGATGGAAAACTGACAACCTCTGCAATGTGAATTCCAAAGTTATTAAAATACAAATTGTCAGCACCAGTGCCACCTAAAACCATATATCCGTTAGGTGCAATAGTAACATCTGGTAATTGTTTGATTGAACTTGAAGAGGAAAAGCTCCAGTTTTTTAAATTGATACTGAAATTAGTTCTATTTTTTAATTCAACATATTCTTCTGTTGGCAATGCAATAGAAGGATCGGGATCAGGCATTAGTTCGTTAATTACCACATCATAAGGCTTTGCTTTATAATATGAAAAAGCTTTTATGTTTGGAGATAATATATTTCCGCTACAATCGTTAATTCCAGTAACTGTAATGGTATAATTTGTTGCATTAATTAACTTACTTGACAGCGATAATGTAACACACATATTGCCCGATGTGGCAGTCGCTAATGTAGGAGAACCAACTCCAGTAATGCTATAATTTGAAGCAAGAGATAATTGGGACGTAGAAATCGCATCATCAAAACAAACCGAAACGTGCAAAGAATCCAAAACAGTTACTGAGTTAATTGTTGGCGGAATAACATCGGGTGCTAAAGAGTAAACTGAATTTACAAATCCTGGTGTTCCGCCGTCTGCATCAGTAGAGGCTATCCAATTATTTATTTGAGAACAACTAGCATTTAAATTTGGATTAATTTGTTCTAAGGTATAACCACCGTCTTTTTTTACAGCGTCTTTGTACCAAGTGTCTTTGTAATTAACGCTGTCAATAAATACGCCTGCATTTGTTTTCAAATAAATATTATCTCCACTATTGTTTAATGTTGGAAAAGAACTTACGCCTAATTTATTCATGTAACCCAAGGATGTAAATTGTGCCGTATCGGCAATCGGACAAATGATAACATAGCTATTTGGAGCCATGACATAATTCCCTAATGTTGCTCCTGTTGCGGTGTAACTGTCGGCTAATCGTAATCCATTTAAATTAAATGTATTTGAACTTCTGTTGTATAATTCAACAAACTCGGCATTGGTTAAATTAATCAGTGGCGATGGATCTGCAAATAACTCGTTAATTACAATATCTTTATATCCAACTGTAACAGGCGCCAAATAGGTAAAATTTGTTGTAGCGGAAGTAATCGTATTTAAGGCAATATCTTGAACGTTAGAAACGGTTAATGTATTAAGAGCAGCATTTGTAAAAGGTGTTGTAAACGACAAGTGAACTAAAGAAAAATTTGATGCGTCTCTTGTTGTTGAATTAGGATTCCCTATACTATTATTTGCTAAATAATTTGATGTATTTTGCGCAGAAGCTATTTCCAAAGGTTCGTTAAACAATACATCTAATTGTGTATTAGAGATAACGGTATTGCTTACTATAGTTGGGGCTGTAACATCCACTACTATCGGAGCTACATTAATGTCATCAAACAAATGCTTACCAAAAAAACTAGCTGTTGATTGTTTAATAGCAAAACCAAATGCGTTCGAAGAACTAAAACTTGCATCTGTAACGCTTCCTTCAGCAAAGTAGCTACTACCTGTTCCAGTCATATCACGTTCCAATGTAAATAGATTAGCACTTGTTCGCGTGACTTTTATTTTAATCAAATTATTACTACTACTTGCTACACTAGTGTTTACGCCATCTATGATGATAGTTTGAATTCCAGCTGTACTTTTGTATAATGAAATATCATCACTTGTATTTCCAATTCTTACAAAATAGCCATTAATGTTTGTTGCTAATAAATTGCTGTTATCTGACATTAAATAGGCATCAACATAGTTAGAGCCCGAAGAAGCAAATTGTAGATTTACCCAAAATTCCCAAGTGCAATTTGATGTTAATGTATTCGTCGTACTGATGTAAAAGCTCGAATTAGTAGTTGTATTGGCAGACTTTAACTGACCTGTTCCTACAGAAAAATCTGATGCCGAACTTAATGTCCATGTTGGATTAGCTGTAAAGTCTCCATCACTAAAATTATCAAAAACTTGAGAGTAAGCGGTATTAAATATAAAAAAAGCTAAAAGTATATAGAGTGTTCTAAACATGCTGAAAAAATTAATGAAATCTAAAATAAGAAATTTTTTTGATAGCAAATAATTTAACAACTTTAAGCCCTAATATTTAACTTTAATATAATATACCAAAGAAATGAAAATTGCAGTAGTAGGAGCAACTGGCTTAGTAGGCACAAAAATGTTAGAAGTATTAGCAGAAAGAAACTTTCCTTTAACAGACTTAATTCCAGTAGCTTCAGAAAGATCAGTAGGAAAGGAAATTACATTTAAGGGCAAGCAATATAAGGTACACTCTATGACAGATGCTATTGCGGCAAAACCTGAAATTGCTTTATTTTCAGCGGGAGGAAGCACTTCTTTAGAGTGGGCTCCGAAATTTGCAGAGGCTGGAATTACTGTTATTGATAACTCTAGTGCTTGGCGTATGGACGCTACAAAAAAATTAGTAGTGCCTGAGATTAATGCACACGAATTGAAAGCAACCGATAAAATTATTGCAAATCCAAATTGTTCTACTATCCAAATGGTAGTAGTGTTAAATCCATTACACAAAAAATATAAAATCAAACGCGTGGTGGTTTCTACCTACCAATCGGTAACTGGTACTGGTGTGAAGGCAGTTGATCAACTAATGAATGAGCGTGCTGGAAGAGAAGGAGAAATGGCGTATAAATACAAAATTGATTTAAATGTCATTCCTCAAATCGATGTGTTTACAGATAATGGCTATACCAAAGAAGAAATGAAAATGGTAAACGAAACCAAGAAAATTATGGGCGATGATTCGATCCGTTTAACAGCCACTACGGTTCGTATTCCTGTAATGGGCGGACATAGCGAGAGTGTGAACATTGAATTTGAGAACGAATTTGAAGTAAAAGATATTTTTGAGATGATGAATAACACAAAAGGTGTTGTTTTACAAGATGATATAGCGAATCAAATTTATCCAATGCCTATGAATGCTCATAATAAAGATGAAGTGTTTGTAGGGCGTATTCGTCGTGACGAAACTCAGCCAAAAACTTTAAATATCTGGATTGTATCAGATAATTTACGTAAAGGAGCAGCTACTAACGCGGTT
Organism: uncultured Bacteroidota bacterium; assembly: GCA_903893815.1. Classification (GTDB taxonomy): domain Bacteria; phylum Bacteroidota; class Bacteroidia; order B-17B0; family Aurantibacillaceae; genus UBA4416. The sequence goes on along the minus strand of CAITNS010000030.1, from coordinate 17,405 downwards.
CAGATAGCAGAATATCTGGTAGAGGCTAAACTAGTTTAAAAATCCCAAATTTTTGGGCATAAAAAAGGCTGCTGTGCCCATCCCCGTTTAAAGCACCGCAGCCTGATTTTTTTGGTTTAAACTAAACAAAACCTATGAAAAAGAACGTAGTGTAAAATTAATACCTAAACCTGCCATAAAAAACCACTAACTAATAAGTGGTAGGTTTCATTTGATAAGTGGTAGGTTTTTTGGGATTAGTGTAAATTTAAAAAGCCCTTCCGCTATCAATCAGAAGGGCTTTTTCGTTTCTCGGGTTTGTTTGTCTATAATTAAAAATCGCTCGTTTTGCAAATTGAACTAAAATCTGAGTAAAAGTAACTCAATAGATATCCATTTTTATGGCAAATAAATAAGTGCTCGCATCTAACTGATAAGTGTAGCGTTTTTGACAAAAATCGATTTAACTGAAAAGTAAAAAACCCTTCTGCTATCAATCAGAAGGGTTTTGGTTGTTTGAGAAACGGCTTATTGTTGTTTAATCAAAATGCTCGTAATGATTGGTCTTTTAAAATGAAATTAATTTTACACCGATGGTAAAAGGGTATAATTCCGGACCTTTTCCGCTTTCAAACAAAGGGGTTAATGCGTAATCTGCAAATATGGTAACTCCTCGGTATCCAACACTAGCGTGGGCATTTACACGAAATGGATTTAAGTTATAATCATCTTTTTTAATTGATTTTATAGTCTCTCCGTTTTGCTCAATAATTTGGCGAGTACGAGAGCCTAATTTATATCCTCCAATGACACCAAAAGCTAAATGAAATGATTTGTCTGGATCTTTGTTAGTGTTTAATTCTAATAATACGGGCACATTTATAAAAGTACTTTTTAGTCTATTTTTTTTGTAGCTGAAAGTATTTGTAGAATCAATCACGCCGTATGTATAACTACTATCTGGATTTAATTTTGTTTTGTTGCTAAATTCATATTGATTCCATTCAAATCCTAAACCCACAACCAAATTGATGTAATTTTTATAAAGGTGAAAATCTTTTTCGAAAGGATTTAATTGAAAGTTTAATGACTTGCCATAGTTCAATTTCATATATTCTTGCCCTTTTGGTATTGAGGTATTGCCATTAGACAGCCATCCATTAACACCGATGCCAAATCCCGACCAATGGTGAAAATCATCATCATTATCTTTTGAAGGAACATTAGTATCAGAATTTTTGTCTTTATTAATAATCACATATTTTTTATTTCTAAAATTAATAGTGGTCGAATCTTTTTTATCGCCCGCTTTTTTAGCAACATCATCGCCCACAACTTTGGCAATAGATGAAGAGCTTGATGCTTCGGCACTTACTTCTTTAGGCTCACCTTTAAATTTAATAGTACTTGAACCCGTGGCATTGGCATTTATTTTATTGTTAGCAAACACTTTGGCTGATGAAGCACCAGATGCTGTAACATTGGTTATTGCTGTACTGAGTTTATAGGCTTTTAAGGCTGAAGCACCGCTCACAGTACTATATAAAGTTTGTGTGTTTCCTTCTAAATTAACACCAGACGCGCCACTTAACATCACATCAATCACTTTTGTGTTAACTTTTAAAATCACATCACTAGCGCCAGACACATCAATGGATAAACTATCAGATGTGATAGGGTTAGTAGAATTAAATTTGGAAGCGCCACTGCTAGTGATTTGATTTAAGCTATTGCCACTAACATATATTTTATATGAATGAGTAAAACTCCCTTTTGCTTTTATCACTAAAGTTTCGTTTTCGAAAGTAGTAAAGATGTTATTGATTTCTTTTTCATCAGCAACCACTTTTAAGTTTAACGTATCACTTTGTGTAAATACAACATTGGCTGCGCCTGATACTTCTATTTTTTTGAAGGGAGATGTTTCTCTTACTTGAGAGGTTTGTGCTTTAATAGTTAACGAACTAATTAAAAACAGAGAGGATAGTAATATGGGTTTCATGTTGAGCGTTTTATTGATTTTTAAATTGTAACATGTTTTATCCATTTTATCATTTTTAAATTTTGCTGTTTTGAAAAATGGATAGTTCATTTTTTATGGTGTTTAATTATAAATAATCTTTTCTGCAGATTTTATACGTAGGACGCACCAGATCTTTTAAAAGTTACAGTAGAACAATAATTATTCTAAAAATAATTTTAACATAATGAAAATCAATAAAATACAATAATTTATTTTGAAGAGGTTTTTTCCTTAATCCAAGTGGCAATATCTAAAATCACCTTTTCCTCCACATTGCCTTGCTTATCATATTCGCTTGGCATCGATTTTCCTGCACCGTTTATAAACAGATGATTTAAGTTAGGGTAGGAGATGAATTGATTTTTTGGATTGCTACTTAAATGTTGTTTCCATAAATTATAATCAGTCATAGTTACTTGATAATCTCTTTCGCCTTGTAAAACTAAAATGGGTTGTTTTATTTTTTTAGCTACTTGCACCTGATTGTATTTAACTAAGGATTGCCAGTAATGCGATTCTAAATTTAGCGGTAAATCGTCGGCCTTAGCTGTTTTTAATGCCTTCGGATTTTTTACTGTTTTCATTTTAATAGTGTAGTCAGCAATTTCTTTTTTTTCTTCCGCATCCAAACTATCAAGACCAAATATGTAATTATACTGATCTAATACAACATCTTCTAATGGCCTGGCATTTCCGGCTAATAATATAATACCGTTTATTTGTTTTGATTTACTTGCAATTAATGGTGCGCACATAGCGCCAAGGCTATGCCCAACAATATAAACTTTAGAATTTTTAAAATCGGGATTCTTTTTTAGCATCGCAGCCGCACTAATAGCATCTTCAATTACTTCCGAATTCAAATCAACATTTTTCATGTCCTTACCATACACCAAGGTGCGTTTGTCGTATCTGTAGGTTGCTACGCCGTTTGAAGCTAATCCAATGGCTAAATCCTTTAATGCTTTATTTGGACCAAGAGATTCATCTTTATCATTTGGTCCAGAGCCAGCTAACAAAATTACCACTGGCGGATTTTTAGTATTGTTTGGAACACATAATGCTCCTGGTAACGACATAGTTCCTGTTTTTACAGCAATTTTAGTTTCGTAATATTTATTTTGCTGAGCATACTCAGGAGTTACATAAGCATTTTTACTTTTTGGCGGCACAAAGTACATGCCCATTATTTTTTGAGCGTCGTTGTATGCAAATTGCAAATCCATTTTTGTTTTTGCAAATTCACATCTAACGGCCACTATATCCATAGAATCTTTTTTACTAGATTCAATGGTAGAATAACCCTTGTATTCGCCCATATATTTTGGTATTTGCCCCCACATACCTTCTAACATGCCTGCATTAAATTTATTGGCCATGCTTGTGTCAAACATAGCAAAACAACTATCAAACTGCTGACGCTCTAGTTTTTGAATAAATGAAACAGATAGTTCTTCGTTGGTTTGGGCCTTTAAAGACAGAGAAAAGATAAAGAGTAATAAAAAAGAAAAAAATGATTTCATATATCTAAATGATTGTTTTTTTAATAGAAAACTAATGTAAAACAAATTTGGCGATTATTTTTTTGTTTTTTGTCAGCGAAAATCTGCGAGATCTGCGGGACACTCATTTCTTCCTAACCACCATTAATCCATCTCTTATCGGCAACAACATATTTTCAACTCTATTATCTTGTTGCACAAATTGATTGAACTGATGAAGTGCTATAGTTTCTTTGTCCATAGTACTTTCGGGCATGGTTATTTTGCCGCTCCATAAAACATTGTCGGCAATAATTAATCCACCTTTATTTAATTTATCAATCACTAAATGATAATAGTTGAGGTAATTTTTTTTGTCGGCATCAATAAATACTAAATCTATTGACTCTTTAATGGTTGGAATGTAATTTTTAGCATCAGCTAGTACCAAATCTATTTTGTTTGCGTATTCTGTTTTTTCGATAAACAATTTGGCGAAAGCAGACGTTTCCTCATTCACATCAATACTGATTAGTTTTCCATTCTCTGCTAATCCTTCTGCTAAACATAATGCCGAATAGCCGGTGTAAGTACCAATCTCAATAATTAATTTAGGTTGTATTAATTTAGAGATAAAACTTAAAAAACGCCCCTGCAAATGCCCGCTTAGCATACGCGGAGAAACCGCTTTTAAATGCGTTTCTCTATTTAGCTGCGCTAATATATCTGTTTCAGGAGATGTATTGCTCTCACAATAATCACTGAGTTCTTTAGTGATGAATTCCATTTGGTTTTATTTAAGACAAAGAACGGAAAAAATATTTAGCGAAGAGTTTATTAAATTCCAGTATATTTGTTTGAACCAAAATTTGAATAGCAACATGAAATTATTTTACTTTTCAATTATTTTATTTTTTTCGATTTTCATCAATGCGCAAAACCCTACATTTGATTGGGCAAAAAATTTGGGTAGCCCAAATATAAACACCTCAAGTACTAGTGGAAATTCAATTGCCGTTGATAATTCCGGTAATATTTATACCACGGGTCATTTTTCTGGGGTAACAGACTTTGACCCTGGAGTTGGTACTTATAATTTATCAAGTCCGTATGGGCATGTCTACGTTTCTAAATTAAATGCATCAGGTGGGTTTTTGTGGGCAAAAAAATTATATCCAGGCTATTTCTATAATAATCTACCCTCAATAAAAACAGATGCATCTGGTAATGTTTATTTAGCATATCGTGATTCTATTACAAAATTATCGTCTTCAGGGAGCATAGTTTGGGCGAAATATATTGGCCCTTTAGGTTTTAATCCACATTTCACAATAGATGTAATAGGTAATATTTTATTATGTGGACAATTTAGTGGTTTAGTTGATTTTAACTCAGGTTCAGGTATAGATACAATTAGAGCAAAAGGTATTTCTATAAGTGATGCTTTTATTTTAAAATTGGACAATAATGGCGATTTTATCTGGGTAAAAAGTATTGGTAGTGTAAATATATATTCAGTATCCGTTGGTAGCAACAAGCATTGCAATGCTACATCTATAGCGGTTGGCCCAACAGGTAATGTTTTTGTTACAGGTGAATTTGGAAACGTGGTAGATTTTAATCCTAGTTCTACAACTTATACATTGGGAGATGTGTTTTCTAGCGACAAAAGATTGTTTCTTTTAAATTTAGACGCTTCAGGTAATTTTGTTTGGGCAAAGAATTCAATAGGTGGGACTGTTTATGATGTACATTCAATGATTATTGATAATAATACTATATACATCACTGGTAGTTTTGAGGGTACAGTAGGTTTTGATGGAGTATCTGCAACCAATGGCTTATCTACACCTCTTTTTTCAATCTCAGCTTTTTTGGTAAAATATGATATAAATGGCAATTATATCGGTGGCCGGCAAATGGGAGGATATGTTAATGGTTCTCATACTTCGGGGGTCTCTGTAAATATTGATGCCGCTGGTAATACCTACGTAATGGGGCAGTTTAATGGAACAATTTCTGTCGGTTGGATTAATGTATTGATTTCAACAGCTGGTAGTAATAGTAGTGTAAGTGATATTTTTATTTCAAAATATGATAATATTGGCAATTGTGTTTGGGCTGGTAGCTTTGGTAACGGTTTCATATATTTTGACTCGAAATGTGAAATGGTTAATGATGCAACGGGTAACATTTATATTGTGGGAGCTTATTCTGGCCTATGTGATTTTGATATGGGTACAAGCACTTTTACTATGGCTCCTCAACCAGGTAATACAGACGCATTTATTTTAAAACTTGGGAATACAGTAATAGGGGTTGAAGAACTTTCAAAAAACAATTCTTTAATAGTTTTTCCTAACCCTAATAATGGCGTTGTAACTATTAAAACATCGAGTGAAGGTTCTTATCAATTGATAAATAGCTTAGGGCAAACTATTAAAATTTTTCAACTGAACTCTGAGAATAATTTCACAACAACTATTAATGAATTGCCTCAAGGTCTTTACACTCTAATTGGAAAAGAGAAGAACCATGCTGTGAGTCAAAAAATAATTGCAATAGAATAAGTTATGGGTTACCAAAAAGATAGCAATAAAAAAGATTACGTTTCACCACAAGGATACAAAAGATGTTACGAATGTGGGCAATGGCACGACGCTAAGTATGATCGATGCGCTCCATGTAAGGGCTTAACCGATCGTCACACTCCAATTGGACAAGATCAAGATGGATATCAATATAGCCAAGACGAAATACCGCCAAGATAAATTCTTACCCAAATATAGAAGCAAATGTTTTTAAATTATAATTCTAAAGTTAATTGTTTAGGCAATAATTGAAACGTTAGTCTATGTAAAGAGGTTGTTCCAAATTGTCTTATTGCTTCACGATGTTTTTTAGTAGGATAGCCCATATTTTGAGCCCAACTATATTCAGGATGTTTTAAATCTGCTTCTTTCATAAAATCATCTCGATAGGTTTTAGCTAAAATACTTGCCGCGGCAATACTTAAAAATTTTGCATCTCCTTTAATAATACATTGATGATTGATGTTTTTGTAAGGTGTAAATCGGTTTCCGTCAATCAATAGCAACTCAGGTTTTTGTTTTAACAGATCAATAGCTCGGTGCATGGCCAAAAAAGAAGCTTTTAAAATATTAATCTTATCAATTTCTACATTATCAACTACACCAACAGCCCAAGTGAGCGCTTTTTCCTCTATTTCAGGACGGAGTTCATACCTATCTTTATCACTTAATTTTTTGCTATCATCTAACCATTTATTTTTATAATTCTTAGGCAAGATAACAGAAGCAGCATAAACAGGGCCAGCCAAACAACCACGACCTGCTTCGTCGCAACCTGCTTCAATTAAATTTTTATCAAAGTAAGATTTGAGCATCTTTTTAATTAATGGCACGCAGATAAACGCAGATGGTTATGATATTGTAAGATATTATTTTAAAAGGTTTATTTTAAGCGAAATCATAAAAATCATATCTGATCATATTAAATCAGCGTCATCAGCGTTCTATGATTTTAATTCAATCCTTCCAAACAAGCCTTAATCGCATCATAATTTGGCTGCTTACCAGCATCTTCTAAAATTTCAGCATATTGAATAGTACCGTTTTTATCAATAACAAAAGCAGAACGCATAGTAACGCCAATCATTCCAAAACCAAATGTTTTGTATAACGAATCATAGGCTTCAGCGGTTGTTTTATTAAAATCCGATAGTAAATCGAAGTTATAGCTTTGTTCAGCTTTAAATTTACCTAAGCTAAATAATGAGTCAATCGAAATGCCTACTACTTCAGCATTTAAGGATGTGTAAATGTTATAATTATCTCTAATGTTACATAACTCAGCTGTACACACACCTGTAAATGCTAGAGGGAAAAATAAAATAACTAAATTTTTTCCTTTGTAATCTGACAAAGAAATCTCTTTTTTTTCGGTATTAAATAGTTTAAAATCTGGAGCTGCTTGTCCTACTGTAATTGCCATATATTTTGTTTTTGTGCTTACCTGTGGTAAACTGGTTATTAATTGTTAGTTAAACAATCTTAATTTAGAACTGTTTAAACAAAGTAAATGATAATTTTGCACAAAAATTTAATAAACTAAAAAAATAAAATTATATGGCATTAGTAGGTAAAAAAGCGCCTTTATTCAAGGCATCAGCGGTAATTAACGGAGAAGAAATCGTAGATAATTTTTCGTTAGAACACTACATTGGCAAAAAGCACGTGGTGTTTTTCTTTTACCCAAAAGATTTCACGTTTGTGTGCCCAACAGAATTGCACGCATTTCAAGAGAAATTAAACGAATTTGAAGCTCGTAATTGTGCTGTAGTAGGTTGCAGTACAGATACAGAGCAAAGCCACTGGGGATGGTTACAACTAGATAAAAAAGCAGGTGGCATTAAAGGTGTTACTTACCCAATTGTAGCAGATACAACTAAAATTATATCTATCAATTTCGATACATTATTAGGAGATTATGATGTAAACGAAAACGGCGATTTAATTGCTACTGGCGAGATGATTGCATTCCGCGGATTGTTCTTAATTGACAAAGCTGGGGTTGTTCGTCATCAATTAATCAACGATTTGCCATTAGGACGTAATGTTGATGAAGCTTTACGTATGGTTGACGCTTTACAGTTTTTTGAAGAAAAAGGTGAGGTTTGTCCTGCTAACTGGAGCAAAGGTAAAGATGGTATGAAGGCTGACCACACTGGTGTTGCAGACTATTTAGGAAATCACTAAATAGCAGTTTAATTAAACAAAAATGGAAGGATTTTTCCTTCCATTTTTGTTTACATATATAACTAAAAATAATTATTTTCGAAAAAAAACGAAAAAAGTTATATATTTTTTTGCAACAACAGAAATTGTTATTAAATTTGCAACCCCAATTAAAAGGGACGTTCTTTAAAAGCAAAAAATTAAGCCGAAGTAGCTCAGCTGGTAGAGCCACTGATTTGTAATCAGTAGGTCGGGGGTTCGAGTCCCTTCTTCGGCTCTTAATTTAAAATGGGGATATACCAGAGTGGCCAAATGGGACAGACTGTAAATCTGTTGTTTCGACTTCGGAGGTTCGAATCCTCCTGTCCCCACATTGAACGATGGTTGTCGCATTGTTAAGAGATTAAGCGAAAGTAGCTCAATTGGTAGAGCTCCAGCCTTCCAAGCTGGAGGTTGCGGGTTCGAGACCCGTCTTTCGCTCCAATAGAATGAGGTTGTGTGAAGTTGATGAATAACCGTATAAACGGACAAAAGACAGAAAAGGCTTGCGTAGGCGGTCTCAATTCTTTTGAATGTCCCCAAAAAGAGGGACTTTTCGTGTATACAAGAGTAAAGTTCTTTAAAATACAGCAAACAGCAGAGTCAAAATAATATGACTTTTAGAAATCATATTTAATAAGCTGTTGTAGCTCAGTGGTAGAGCACCTCCTTGGTAAGGAGGAGGTCGGCGGTTCAATCCCGCTCAACAGCTCAAACAAAGAGTAAAAACGAATAAATTAAATAATTAATAATAATAACAAATAAACAAAATAACAATGGCTAAAGAAAAATTCGACCGTTCCAAACCACACGTAAACATTGGAACAATTGGTCACGTAGATCACGGTAAAACGACATTAACAGCTGCAATTACTACTGTATTAGCATCTAAAGGTTTATCAGAAGTAAGAGATTTCTCTTCTATTGATAATGCTCCTGAAGAAAAAGAACGTGGTATTACTATTAATACTTCACACGTTGAGTATCAAACAGCTACACGTCACTACGCTCACGTAGATTGTCCAGGTCACGCGGATTATGTAAAAAACATGATTACAGGTGCTGCACAAATGGACGGAGCTATCTTAGTAGTTGCTTCTACTGATGGTCCTATGCCTCAAACTCGTGAGCATATCCTTTTAGCTCGTCAAGTTGGTGTTCCTCAAATCGTTGTATTCATGAATAAAGTGGATATGGTTGAAGATGCTGAGTTATTAGAATTAGTTGAAATGGAAATCCGTGAATTATTATCATTCTATAAGTTTGATGGTGATAATACTCCAATAATACAAGGTTCTGCTTTAGGTGGATTAAATAACGATCCAAAATGGGTTGACAAAATTATGGAATTAATGGATGCTGTAGATTCTTACATTCCATTACCTCCGCGTGAAAAAGAAAAACCATTCTTAATGCCGGTTGAAGATGTGTTTACAATTACTGGTCGTGGAACTGTTGCTACAGGTCGTATCGAAACAGGTGTAATCAACTCTAACGATCCAGTTGAGATCTTAGGTATGGGTGATGAAAAATTAACTTCTACTGTTACTGGTGTTGAGATGTTCCGTAAAATTTTAGATTACGGTGAGGCTGGAGATAACGTAGGTTTATTATTGCGTGGTATTGACAAAGCTGATATCCGTCGTGGTATGGTTATCGTTAAACCAGGTTCTATCAAAGCTCACAAAAAATTCAAAGCTGAGGTTTATATCTTGAAAAAAGAAGAAGGTGGACGTCACACTCCATTCCATAACAAATACCGTCCTCAGTTCTATTTACGTACAACTGATGTAACTGGAGAGATTTCTTTAGAAGCAGGACGTGAAATGGTTATGCCAGGTGATAACGTTACTATCACAGTTGAATTACACTCGGCTGTAGCTATGGATAAAGGTTTACGTTTCGCAATGCGTGAAGGTGGCCGTACTGTAGGTGCTGGTCAAGTAACTGAGATTTTATCTTAATAAATGCATATTATTAGCAAAATGGCTTGCCGAAAGGCTTAGCCATTTTGTTATTTAATATAAAATGTATTTTACGGGAGTAGTTCAAGGGTAGAATATCGGTCTCCAAAACCGCTGATGGGGGTTCGAATCCCTCCTCCCGTGCTAAATAAAGTTAGAAGGAAGAGATAAGAAAGTGAAATTTCTTAAATCTAAAATTTTAAATCTAAAATTAACAAAGATGAGTAAGTTTGGAACATATATAGAGGAAACTAAAGACGAATTATTTAATAAAGTAACTTGGCCAACTTGGCCTGAACTTCAAAGCAGTGCTTTATTAGTAATGTTAGCGTCTATAATTATTGGTCTTATAGTTTGGGGTATGGATGCAGCATTTAGTAAGTTAATGGAATTAGCTTATCAAATGGTGAATAGTTTATAATTTTTTATACTTACAAAATGGCTGAAACAGTAAATAAAGAAACTTCTTCGATTGTAAAAAAATGGTATGTAGTACGTGCTATTAGCGGACAAGAGAAAAAAGTAAAACAATATATTGAAGTAGAAATTAATCGTTTAAAATTAAACGATTATGTATCACAAGTTTTAATTCCTACTGAAAAATTTATTCAAATTCGTAACGGAAAGAAAATTCAAAAAGAACGTTCTTTTTACCCAGGTTATGTATTAATTGAAGCAGCTTTAGTAGGTGAAATCACACACATTATCAAAAACATCACTGGTGTTATTGGTTTTTTAGGTGAAACTAAACGTGGAGAAGCTGTTCCAATGCGTTTATCAGAAGTAAATCGTATTTTAGGTAAAGTAGATGAATTAACAGAAGCTGATAGCTTAGTTACTAGTAATTATACTGTTGGAGAATCGGTTAAAGTAACTAACGGACCATTTAATGGTTTCAGCGGTACTATTGAAGAAATTAACGAGGAGAAGAAAAAAATCAAAGTTACGGTTAAGATCTTTGGACGTAAAACTCCAGTTGAATTAAGTTTCGGCGAAGTAGAGGTAGAATAATAAAAAATTGAAAGGTATAAATCAGGTTAAAATGAGCCGCTTTGCTGCTTCCAACTCAAAGTCAACTTTAATTCTCGATTTATACTAACAATGTAACAAATAAATAAAAACAAAAAAATGGCAAAAGAGTTATCAGCAATTGTAAAGCTTCAAATTAAAGGTGGAGCTGCTAACCCGTCGCCTCCAATTGGTCCTGCATTAGGTGCAAAAGGTGTAAACATTATGGAGTTCTGTAAGCAATTTAATGCTAGAACTCAAGAACAAGCAGGTAAAGTATTACCAGTTTTGATTAATGTTTATGTTGATAAAACGTTCGATTTCATTATCAAACGTACACCAGTAGCAGTTCAAATTTTAGAGGTAACTAAAGTTAAGCAAGGTTCTAGCGAGAGCAACCGTAAAAAAGTTGGTACCATTTCATGGGACCAAATTCGTACTATCGCAACAGATAAAATTGTAGACATGAACTGTTTTACAATTGAATCTGCAATGTCAATGGTAGCAGGTACTGCACGTAGCATGGGAATCACAACAACAGGCGAGGCACCTGTAAAACCTTAATTAAATTAATATTAACCAAAAACAAGCTTTTTAAAAAATGGCAACGTTAACTAAAAAAAGAAAGTCAGCAGACGCTAAGTTCGATGTGAACAAAGCACACACTGTGGCTGAAGCTTCAAAAGTAGTGAAAGAAATTACCACTACTAAATTTGATGCATCCGTGGATCTTGCGATCCGTTTAGGAGTTGATCCTCGTAAAGCTAATCAAATGGTTCGTGGAACTGTTACCTTACCTCACGGTACTGGTAAAGTGTTGCGTGTTTTAGCAATTGTTACTCCTGATAAGGAAGCAGAAGCTAAAGCTGCAGGTGCGGATTACGTTGGATTAGACGAATACATTGAAAAAATTAAAAACGGATGGACAGATGTAGACGTAATCATCACTATGCCTTCAGTAATGGGTAAAGTAGGTGCATTAGGTCGTGTATTAGGTCCTCGTGGATTAATGCCTAACCCTAAAACAGGAACTGTTACCATGGATATTGGTAAAGCAGTAACTGATTCAAAAGGTGGTAAAATTGATTTTAAAGTAGATAAAGCAGGTATCGTTCACACAGGAATTGGTAGAGCATCTTTCGACGCTCAAAAATTAACTGAAAACGCAATGGAAGTTTTAAACGCAATCGTAAAATTAAAACCATCTTCTGCAAGAGGTACATATGTTAGATCTGTGTACATGAGCAGCACAATGAGTGCAGGTATTCAAATTGATCCAAAAACATTTAATTAATAAAAAAACTCTATTATGAACAAACAAGAAAAAACACAAGAAATAGATAGATTACTTAGCATTCTTAATGCTAACACAAAAATCTATTTAGCTGATTGTTCTTCTTTGTCAGTAGAAAAGGTAAATCAATTACGCCGTTCTTGCTATGATAAAAAAGTAAGTATGTCTGTTGTTAAAAACACTTTATTAGCGAAAGCTTTAGAGCGTGCAAATGATAGCAATCTTGCTCAATTAATCCCAGCATTAAAAGGCCAAACTGCTTTAATGTTAACTGAAACATCTAATGTACCAGCTAAATTAATTAAAGAGTTCCGTAAAGGTGGTGATAAACCTCAATTAAAAGCAGCTTATGTTGAAGAAATGATCTTTATCGGTGACGATAAATTAGATTCTTTAGCAAATTTAAAATCGAAAAACGAATTAATAGGCGAAGTAATTGGCTTATTACAATCTCCAATCCAACGCGTAATCGGTGGTTTAGAGAACAAGTTTAAAGGTGGCGACGAAGAAGCAGCAGCTTAATTGCACTGAACAAAGAGTAAAAAACAAGCTTACACAAGTAAGTAAAACAAATTAAATTAATAACAAACAAAAATTAAACTAATAATAAAATGGCAGACGTAAAAGCAATCGCTGAAACATTAGTAAACTTGACAGTTAAAGAAGTTCAAGAATTAGCAACAGTATTAAAAGACGAATATGGTATCGAACCAGCAGCAGCAGCAGTAGTTGTAGCAGCAGGTGGCGGCGGAGAAGCAGCAGCAAAAACATCTTTTGATGTTATCTTGTTAGAAGCAGGTGCAGCTAAATTAGGTGTAGTTAAAGTTGTAAAAGACTTAACTGGATTAGGCTTAAAAGAAGCTAAAGATTTAGTTGACGGCGCTCCAAAAGCAGTTAAGGAAGGTATTGCAAAAGAAGAAGCTGAGTCTATTAAAAAGGCTTTAGAAGAAGCTGGTGCAAAAGTAGAAGTAAAATAATTTTACTTATAAAATTAGGCGTTAAGGTCTTCTATGCTCAGGCAAAAGACCTTAACCCTTTTTCTGCTTTTAGTAATTGGCGTAACTCTTTTAGAATACTAACTAATAAACTTCATTACATTGGCTACAGCAATAAAAAAATCACAGAGAATTAATTTCTCTTCAAACAAATTTCCAATTGAATACCCAGATTTTTTGGATATACAAGTGAAATCTTTCCAAGATTTCTTTCAATTAGAAACTACACCGGATAACCGTAAAAATGAAGGTTTATTCCGCGTATTTGCCGAAAACTTTCCTATCTCTGATGCGAGAAATAATTTTGTATTAGAATTTTTGGATTATTTCGTAGATCCACCACGCTATGCTCTTGAAGAGTGTATCAGCCGTGGTTTAACTTATTCAGTGCCGTTAAAAGCTAAATTAAAGCTTTACTGTACTGATCCTGAACATGAAGATTTTGAAACCATCGTGCAGGACGTTTATTTGGGAACAATCCCGTACATGACGCCAAAAGGTTCTTTTGTAATCAATGGTGCTGAACGTGTTATCGTTTCTCAGTTACATCGTTCTCCGGGCGTGTTCTTTGGCCAAAGCCGTCACGCAAATGGTACTAAATTATATAGTGCTCGTGTTATCCCTTTTAAAGGTTCTTGGATTGAGTTTGCAACAGATATTAATAATGTGATGTATGCATACATTGATCGTAAGAAAAAATTACCAGTAACAACGTTATTACGTGCTATTGGTTTTGAAAGTGATAAACAAATTTTAGAAATTTTTGGTTTAGCTGACGAAGTAAAAGTTTCGAAAGCCGGTTTAAAACGTGAAGTTGGTCGCAGACTAGCAGCTCGTGTTTTAAAAACGTGGATTGAAGATTTCGTTGATGAGGATACCGGAGAAGTTGTATCAATTGAGCGTAACGAAGTTATCTTAGATCGTGAAACGATTTTAGATGATTTGCATATCGACTTAATAGTTGACGCTGGTGTGAAATCTATCATCTTACATAAAGAAGATGTCAATACAGCAGATTTTGCTATTATCTATAACACTTTACAAAAAGATTCTACAAACTCAGAAAAAGAAGCAATCGAGTATATCTACCGTTTACTTCGTAATGCTGAACCACCTGATGAAGAAACAGCTCGTGGAGTAATCGATAAGTTATTCTTCTCAGACAAACGTTATGATTTAGGAGAAGTAGGTCGTTTCCGTATCAATAAAAAGTTAGGCATTGATATTCCAATGAATATCCGTGTATTAACTAGAGAAGATATTATCTTAATCATGAAATATCTAATAGAGTTAATTAACTCTAAAACTGATGTGGATGATATTGATCACTTGTCTAACCGTCGTGTACGTACAGTTGGTGAGCAATTATTTTCTCAATTTGGTGTTGGTTTAGCGCGTATGGCCCGTACTATTCGTGAACGTATGAACGTTCGTGATAACGAAGTATTTACGCCAACCGACTTAATTAATGCAAAAACATTATCTTCTGTAATTAATTCGTTCTTCGGAACAAATCAATTATCTCAGTTTATGGATCAAACCAATCCTTTATCCGAAATTACGCACAAGCGTCGTTTATCGGCACTAGGGCCAGGAGGTTTATCCCGTGAGCGTGCAGGTTTTGAGGTACGTGATGTTCACTACACTCACTACGGACGTTTATGTACAATTGAAACTCCAGAAGGGCCAAACATTGGATTGATTTCTTCACTTTGCGTTTTCGCAAAAGTTAATAAATTAGGATTTATCGAAACGCCTTTCCGTTCAGTAACTAACGGTAAAGTTGATGTAAATAAACCTATTACTTATTTAACTGCTGAAGAAGAAGATTCCAAAAACATTGCACAAACATCAGCAGAATTAGATGAAAAAGGAAACTTTGTTAATGACAAAGTAACTGCTCGTTACGAAGGAGATTTTCCTGTAATTGATCCAGCTAAAGTTAACTTGATGGATGTTGCGCCTAATCAAATTGCATCTATTGCAGCGTCATTAATTCCTTTCTTGGAGCATGATGATGCTAACCGTGCTTTGATGGGATCAAACATGCAGCGTCAAGCAGTTCCATTGATGCGTCCAGAAGCCCCAATTGTTGGTACTGGTATTGAAGCTCGCGTAGCTGAAGATAGCCGTGTATTAATTAATGCAGAAGGCGAAGGAATTGTTGAATATGTTGATGCAAGAGAAATTGTTATTCGTTACAACAGAACTAACGACGAGAAATTAGTATCGTTTGAAGGTGATGTTAGAACATACAAGTTAACTAAATTCCAAAAAACTAACCAAAGTACTTGTATGAACTTAAAACCTATCGTTAAGAAAGGTGATAAAGTGGTTAAAGGACAAGTATTATGTGATGGTTATGCAACCGATAAAGGTGAATTAGCATTAGGACGTAACTTAAAAGTAGCGTTCATGCCCTGGAAAGGTTATAACTTTGAGGATGCGATTGTAATTTCTGAACGTATTATTCGTGATGATATTTTTACATCTATACATATTGATGAATATTCTTTAGAGGTGCGTGACACAAAACGTGGAATGGAAGAGTTAACTCCAGATATTCCTAACGTAAGTGAAGAAGCTACTAAAGATCTTGATGAAAAAGGAGTTATTCGCGTTGGTGCTGAGGTAAAAGAAGGTGACATCTTAATTGGAAAAATTACTCCAAAAGGTGAAACTGATCCTTCGCCAGAAGAAAAATTATTACGTGCTATCTTTGGTGATAAAGCTGGTGACGTGAAAGATGCTTCTTTACGTGTATCTCCATCTATTAAAGGTGTAATAGTTGATAAAAAATTATTCTCTCGCGCTATTAAAGATAAAAAGCAAAAAGCAGATGAAAAGCCGCTAATTGAAAAATTAGATGCTGATCATAGCAAGGAAAATGCTAATATCAAGTATCAATTAGTTGAAAAATTATTTGAACTAGTAAATGGCCGCACATCGCAAGGCGTTCATAACATATTAGGCGAAGAGGTAATTTCTAAAGGGACTAAGTTTACCCAAAAATTATTGGAGAAGATTGATTTCTCTGAAGTTAACCCAGGTAACTGGACGACTGATAAAGATAAGAATGAGCAAATAGAGCGTTTGTTGCACAATTACATGATTAAGTTTAATGATTATTTAGGTCAATATAAACGAGCTAAGTATCAAATTACAGTTGGCGATGATTTGCCAAATGGTATTGTGCAATTAGCAAAAGTTTACATCGCTCAAAAACGTAAGTTAAAAGTTGGTGATAAGATGGCAGGTCGTCACGGTAACAAAGGTATTGTTGCTCGTATCGTTAAAGATGAAGACATGCCTTTCTTAGATGATGGAACTCCAGTTGATATCGTTTTAAATCCATTAGGTGTGCCATCTCGTATGAACATCGGTCAGATTTATGAAACAGTTTTAGCATGGGCTGGTAAAGAATTAGGATTAAAATTTTCAACACCTATTTTCGATGGAGCATCTATTGAACAAATTGATGAGTATACTAATAAAGCTAAAATTCCTCAATACGGCCGTACTTTCTTAATTGATGGTGGAACCGGTGAGAAATTTGATCAACCGGCTACTGTAGGTATTATCTACATGTTAAAATTAGGCCATATGGTTGATGATAAGATGCATGCTCGTTCAATTGGACCATATTCATTAATTACGCAACAACCTTTAGGTGGTAAAGCACAATTTGGTGGTCAGCGTTTTGGTGAGATGGAGGTTTGGGCATTAGAAGCATATGGTGCAGCTAATGTTTTACAGGAATTGTTAACCATTAAATCAGATGATGTAATGGGCCGCGCAAAAGCTTATGAAGCAATTGTAAAAGGTGAAAACATTCCTGCTCCAGGTATCCCAGAATCGTTTAATG
>CAITNS010000029.1 GCA_903893815.1 uncultured Bacteroidota bacterium | reverse complement strand
GGATGAAGACGCATCTTCGGCAGTGACCGACTCGCTCAATTACGTGCGTGAAAAGACGCATCTCGCTCAGAAATAAAAAGTTTAGTTACTGAACATAAACGTTCTGTTCCAAAATTATCTTCCGGAAAATCTGCACTTTATAAATTTGCAGTTGATAAAGGTCTAATTTCTCTTGAAGAAAAACCCGCTGAACCACAAGCAGAACGAAAAAGAGAAAAGATAGAAAAGGTTAAAAAAATAAAGATTGAAAAACCAGTTGAAACTACATACGTAGAAGAGGTTAAAAAAGCTACAAAAAAAGAAGAAGTACCATCTAAATTTAAAGTTCCTATAGTACCCCCTTTAATACTTAGTAAAAAAAAGGAAGTAATAAAAGAAAAAGTAAAAGAAGAACCAAAAAAACCAAAATCTATAAGTTTATCAGCTGTTCAAGCTATTAAAAAAGAAAAAGGCGTTACATTAAAGGAAGCATGGGAGATTTATAAAAGTCAAATTTAATTATTAATTTTAAAATAATTAAATTTTTATACGATAATATGGTTAACCAAAAACATATTCGGCAGAATTGCGTGTAAACATTAATGACGCTGTATAATGGGGTGCAACGTTTACTTCATATTCACCGTCGGTTTCCATAGTTAATTGTAAATTAATAATGGAATTTTGGATTGCATAACCATATGCTACAACGTTTTTATATGCTACATCTTCACAAACTTGAGCGAAAGGAATTACTAACCAAGGAGAGCTGTAGGCGGTAGCATCTGCGGAAGTATTACCGGCAGAAGCAGATAAAGCAACAGTTGAGAAACGAGCGGGAGTTTTTCTTTCACAAAGAGACCACATAGCAGTGTTTGATTGAGAATCATACATTACGAGACCATTAATTAATAATCTAGCACTTTTAACAGGGGCAAAAACGCAATTTGCACCAGGAACAACGGAACCACCAACAAGGCGACGGCAGTATACATCTAAATATTTAATAGATCCGGCGCGAAACCCTGATACATTTATTTGTTGACCTTGTCCGCCGGCTTGATTAATTACTGATCTAAATGCAGTTTGGGCAAAATAACGTAAAGGGTAGGTAATGGCATTTGTAAGCATGTTTTCACGTCTAGAAAGTAAATTTTCAGAGTTTTGCATGGTAGTTTTTTTAAAATTTACTTGTGCACTTTCGAATGCTGTAGGGAGATTTGCAATATTTAATAATGCGTCTGATGGAGTATTTGATCCATACCAATAGGCCACATCGAAGAAACGATTGAAAGTAATCAACACCTGAATAGGTGAGGTTAATAAATCACTTGGAAGTGGAAGCGTAGCTTGGAGTGCGGAAATAGAATTAAATGGGAGTTTGATGTATAAGCTGGCAGTTCTATTTGATGCTGATACATAATCGGCGGGGCTTAAAATAGCACCACCGGAAAGTTGAGACACGGCGAGCTTCTTATCGGAGTCTTCACAATCGGTAAGAGTATCTACGAAGGTCTGAAGACCATCGAAATAAAATAAACTGCTCCCGCCGATACGTAAAGCGGTGGTAGAAATCATAGAAGCGAGCCAATTTTGGGGAAAAGCGAATCCGTTATAATTTACAGATCCGGAAGGAGGAGGTAAAGTTACGGTGAGAATCATATGACTCAACCCTTGGTCTGGATTAAATACGACGGTAGAGGTGGAGCCTTGATTAGTTGATTGAAGGGAAACATAAAAACGATTGTCTGTAAGAGTTGGGAAACATTGTAAATCGGTGTTTCTTTCACCTGGATAGTAAAGATCTTGACATTCTGCAGGGGTGATTGCATTCATAACACTTTCAATAGATTACCGATTCATCTTCACCTTCAGTGCCATTTCTGGAAGGTGGAACCGTAGCTGGTGTTGTATGAGCTGCTACAGTCGTAGAGTTGCTGT
>CAITNS010000028.1 GCA_903893815.1 uncultured Bacteroidota bacterium | reverse complement strand
GAGGATTTAATTATTCGTCAGCATATTTTAAATATGATGTGCAAAAATGAAACGAGTTGGCTTGATGATGGACAAAAATTTAGCAGCTTGCCAGAAGCATTAGAGCAGTTAAAAGATCTAGAAAAAGATGGCTTAGCAACAGTAATTAACAAAAAATTGATTGTTACTGAAACAGGCAAAGCATTTTTAAGAAATATCTGCTTGTGCTTTGATACACGTTATTGGGCCAAAAAACCAGAAGCCGCTATATTTAGTTCTTCGGTATAGCAGCCAAGCTAATTTCTGCATTAGTATTTTTTAAAGTATTTTATTATTATTGTTTTACGGTAATTCATTACCTATAAACAAAATACAATTTACCTGGAACAATAAAACTCCGTATTTACGTATGCTTTCGTGCTGCAATATTTCCCCCTTTGAAGGGGGTGTCCGCAGGACGGGGGATGTTATTGCTTAATTATTTTTTTCGCTACGCTTAAACCGTTAGGATAAACAACTTTAGCAAAATAAATGCCTTCAGGCAAATCACTTACATCAATTTCTATTTGTTTAGAATTAAGTGATGTTTCTAGAACTACTTGCCCTAAAGCATTTATTAAACTAATGTAGTTTTTTTCATTTGTAAACAAAATATCAGAAACATCAATAGTTATTATTGAACTCGAAGGGTTTGGATAGATATTAAATGAGAGTCTTTCATTTAATTCATTAATTCCAACACTATTCATTTTTTTTCCGTAATATTTACTCCAATGCCCACTTGTAGCACACATGTAAAAATAAATACTGTCTATTTTATAAAACTTTCCATATCGACATGAACCACTAGCCCCTAGAGTATCAAAATATGTTGAGTCATTATTTAACTTATAGTAACCACTAGAAGTAATGAAGTTTCCATCATCAAATAAAAAATAATCATTAATACTACCAGTACCAATAACTATAGTTCTATTTGGAATAATTGTTGGGACTCCTCCATACCATTGAATTAACATGCAATTATATGTTCCTGTAAAATTACCTGCATTTATTTGAGCATTTACACTTTTAGTAGAGCAAAATAAAATAAAACATATTAATCCAAAACGTTTCATATTTTAAAGATACGAAAAAAGCATTAGCTATCGGGTGTACGTTTATTAAATCTTGTTTGCTTATTATTCTTTAGAAACAATCAAATGTCACACATCACTAATTGAACAAAATAAAGTCCTTTATTAGAAATAACAGGAGACTTTTTTAATTAAACTATTTTAGTAAATTTATCCTTATTAAATTGTAAACACATTATATGAACTATTTATACAAATTACTATTATTAGTTTTTCTAACAGCTCCAGCATTGCATTTTGCACAAGGCTTTCAGGTAAACTTACAAGGGCAAAAACAACAAGGTATGGGCGGTGCAGGTACTGCTTATATGCAAGATGCCAGCAGTTTATTCTTTAACCCTGGAGGTGCTAGTTTTGTGCATGGCAATTCTATTATTGCAGGTGTAACTCCAACCTTTGCTCGTGGAGCATTTATGGATGCCAATACAAAAGAGGTATCTCGTACCAACTCTCCAGTAAGTACGCCTTTTGCTGCCTATGGTTTATTTGAAATTAAAGATAGTTCTAAATTAAAATTAGGATTAGCGGTTTATACCCCTTTTGGTAGTACCGTGCAATGGGAAGATGGTTGGACAGGACGTTTTGCATTAACCCGTTTAGAATTAAGAGCCATCTTTATACAACCAACCGTAAGTTACCGCATTACCGATAAATTAGGAATTGGTGCAGGTTTTGTTTACGCTACTGGTAAAGTTAATTTGCAAAAAGACATTCCAATTATAAATGCAGATGGAGACTATGCACGTGCCGAATTAAATGGTAAAGCGCAAGGTTTTGGTTTTAATGCAGGTGTTTATTTTAATCCGATAGAAAAGTTAAGCATTGGCTTAACCTATCGTTCAAAGGTTGAAATGGCGGTAAATGATGGAGATGCAACCTTCACAGTTCCCGAATCTGTCGCTGCTAATTTCCCTAATGGAAAATTTAAATCGAAATTGCCATTACCAAGCGTTACTACTTTAGGTTTTGGATTTAAAGCTACTGATAAATTAAATTTTGCCTTAGATATTAATTATGTTGGTTGGAAAGCGTATGATACATTATCATTCGATTATGAGAATAACACCACTTCCTTAATTGATACCAAATCTGCGCGTATGTATAAAAACACCTTTGCTTTTAGAGCAGGTGCACAATATAAAATTGATTCGCATTTTGCAGCTCGCCTTGGTTTAGCTTATGGAATTACTCCTGTACAAAATGGTTATGTAACACCTGAAACACCTGATGCTAATCGTGTAAACTATACAGCAGGCATTGGTTACGAAACCAAACATTTAAAATTAGATGCGTCTTTTTTATTTACGCATTTAAAACGAACTGATACCAATACAGAAACTAATTTAAGCGGCACGTTTAAAACTAACGTTATCGCCCCTGGCATTTCTATAGGATATAAATTTTAATTCAACGACAATGAATACAACATTATATAAAATAATAACATTAGCAATTACCACAACTGTAGTTGTAAGTTGTAAACCAAAGTTTGATGTTCCAGATCCTGATAATGGAAACATTGATGTATCTAACTACGTTGCACTAGGAAGCTCCATGACGGCTGGATACAGTAACGGAGCATTGTATTATGATGCACAACAAAATTCTTATGCTAATATTTTAGCAGAGCAATTTAAATTAATTGGCGGTGGTGAGTTTAAAATTCCAAACGTTTCTCAAAGTTCAATAGGTATGGGCAATGCTAACAATGCCCCATCCATTTTAGGAAATAGAACCGATTGTCAAGGGGTTGTTTCATTGGGTCCTGTAAAAATTGCGACGCAAGGTGATGCATCTGTATTTACAAACATCTACTCTAGTCAAGGTTCGTTTAATAGTATGGCAGTACCTGATGCAAAAGTAATTGATATGGAAGTAAATGGTTATGCTAATCCTTTTTATCAGCGAATGTCATCCAGCGCTTCATCTTCTATTTTATCAGATGCGATTGCTAAAAACCCCACATTTTTTTCGGTTAATTTAGGTTTACAGGATGTATTAAAATACACCTTAAAAGGAGGTGCCTCAGATAGCATTACTCCAATAGCAGGAACAATTGGCGTTGGATTTGAAGCTAGTATCAATAATGTGATTGATAAATTAATGGCAAATGGGGCTAAAGGAGTTGTGACTAATATTCCAAGTATTAAAACCATGGCTTATTTTAATACTATTGCATGGAACGCTTTAAAACTAGACGCAGCAACTGCCACCAACTTATCAAACTTTTATGCCAATTTAGATTCAACAAAATTTTATGAAGGCGATAATGGCTTTATTATTATGGATAGTAATAATCCCTTTTTAGGTTTCCGCCAAGCGGTTGCTGGCGAATATATTTTATTAAATGTTCCTTTAGACTCTGTTAAATGCCATAAATGGGGGTCATTAATTCCAATACCAGATAGATATTCGTTAACCTTATCAGAAATTAATGCCATTGAAACTGCCATTACTAATTACAATAACATTTTAAGAAACATTGCTTCTAGTAAAGGTTTAGCATTTGTAGACGTGAATGCGTTTTTCTCAAAAGTAAAATCTGGCTTCATCTATAATGGCGTTACAGTTAACGCAGCCTTTGTATCTGGTGGCGCTTATTCATTAGATGGATTAAATTTAACAGCAAGAGGAAATGCTTTATTAGCTAACGAATTTATAAAAGCTATCAACTCAACCTACCAATCAAGCATTCCCGAAGTGGATGCCATGAAATATCCTGCGGTAACCTTTCCATAACTAAACCTTTTAGTATTTAGATTGTTAAATTTAGACGAATAGCTAAATAGATTTAATTTAATTTATTAAATTTAATATAACCTAAACTATACATCGTATGAAATATTCATCATGTTGCGAGCTAAGCTCTGAACAAATGATAAATAAACCATAAGACAATTTAAAAACAATTAAAAACTCACTTATGAAAAAAATCTACTTATTGGCTTTTTCAACATTAATTACTGCACTTTCTGTAAAAGCGCAAAGTCCATGTGCTACGGGTAGATACGCCGCAGATACATTTACGGCTTATACAACCACTAGCAACATTACCTTTGGTTCTAACATCACTGCAAGTGGTTCTAATTATACATTAACCATGGATATTTACCAACCAACTGGTGATGTAGAAACTAACCGACCATTAATTATTTGGGCACATGGTGGAAGTTTTATTGGAGGTTCAAAAACAGATGGGGATGTTGTAGCACTTTCTCAAAGATTTGCTAAAAAAGGATATGTATGTGCTTCTATCAATTACCGTTTAGGTTTAACACCATTTGATTCTGTAGGTGCTGTTAGAGCGGTTTTAAGAGCGGTTCAAGATATGAAAGCTTCTATCCGTTTCTTTTATAAAGACAAACTAACGACAGATACATATAAAATTGATACCAATAATATTTTCATAGGGGGAAGTTCAGCAGGTGCTATTACAGCATTACACACTGCTTACTTAGATAAATCTTGTGAAGTAAATTATTATATCAACCCTTCAAGTTTAGTTACATTAGGAGGCATGGAAGGATATAGTGGAAATCAATGCTATTCTACAAAAATTAAAGGTGTTATCAATTTATGTGGCGCTCTTGGAAGATATGGATGGATACAACCAGGAGATGTTCCTTTCTGCTCATTACATGGAACAATCGATGCTACTGTTAAATATAATAGAGGTTTTGCTGCGCCTTTAGGAATTCAATTAATACTTCTAGATGGAAGTCGAATGCTTAAAGAGCAAGCAAATGCTATCGGTTTAAATAATCCGTTTTATACTTGGTACGGAAAAGATCACGTGCCTTATGCTTCTAATGCAGCATACATGGATACTACAGTCAATTTTGTTAGAGATTTCTTAATAACTCGATTAGGTTGTACTGATCCAGCTTTATTGCTACAAAACACTCCTGCACAAACAGCAAATTTATACTCTTATACAACTTGTACAACTAACGTTGCAATGACTTGTGCAACACCTGGTGTTGTAGGAATAAACGAGTTAACAAATACCGCTATTATTGGAAGCGTATTTCCTAATCCTTCAGATAATGAAATGGTTATTGAATTTGCAAATTCAAATACTTCTCATAAGGTTGAATTATTTGACATTGCTGGAAAACTAATGTCATCTGAAAGCACAGAGCAAGCAACATTCAACATCAAAAAAAATAATTTAGCTAGCGGTCTTTATTTCTTAAAAGTAACTACTAAAAACGGTGAATCTACTACTCAAAAAGTAATGTTCAACTAATAAAAATTACACTTTAAAAACTTAAGCCTGAGCAAATGCTCAGGCTTTTATATTTATAACCTATTAAGTTAAATAGACAATTTAGGTTTTATCACATTTATCATACGTTGGTAATAGTGCGGCTGGCTTTGGCGAAAGAGAGCGAACTACAATTTTTTCGGTGGCATTGCGAAGACTTTTCGAGCGAGAAAAAGATTGGAGTTGGTCTTTCGCCTTGAATTTTTGGTTCTTTTTTTTCAAGAAAAAAGAACAATAAAATTAACTTTTTGAGTGAAGAATAATAAATAAAACTATTTTTACATTCATGTTTGCCATTATTGATATTGAAACCTGCGGAGGAAAATTTGAACCTCAACGAGGACGTATTACTGAAATATGTATTTTGATTCATGATGGCTTGCAAGTCAACGAAAAATTTTCAACACTCATTAATCCCGAATGTTACATTGCTCCAATCTATACTAACATTACAGGTATTACTAATCAAATGGTTGCCACTGCACCAAAATTTCATGAAGTAGCAAATACAATTCTGAAATTAACTCAAAACAGAACTTTTGTCGCTCATAATGTAAGCTTCGATTACAATTTTATAAAAGGAGAATTTGCGGCTTTAGGTTATGAGTATGAAAGAGAAAAACTATGTACAGTAAGATTAAGTCGCAAATTAATTCCTGGCAAAAAAACATATAGTTTAGGTCCACTTTGTCAAAGCCTTGGCATTAGCAATGATGCAAGGCATAGAGCCGAAGGAGATGCCGTAGCCACCTCTAAATTATTTGATATTTTATTGCAAATAAAAGGTAACTCAAAGTAATATAAAATTATCAACATAAGCTTATCACCATTTTTAGCACATTTATCATACGTTGGTAATAGTGCGGCTGTTTTTGGCGAAAGAGTGCGAACTACAATTTTTTCGGCGGCATTGCGCAGGCATTTTGAGTGAGAAAAAGATTGGAGTTGGTCTTTCGCCTTGGGTTTTTGATTCTTTTTTGCCAAGAAAAAAGAATAAATAAAAATAAAATAAATATTTTAATAAAATACAAAGTAACCACATTTTATTGTTTTTGTATATTTACCCTATGCAAAAAATCTTAATCACAGGATCTAATGGCTTATTAGGCCAAAAATTAGTTTATAAACTAAAAGATAAAACTAACATTCAGTGCATTGCTACTGCTCGTGGCGAAAACAGATTAGTAAATAAAACAGGATACGAGTATGCTGCTTTAGATATTACTAATTACGATAATGTTGAGTCTGTTTTTAGCAAGTTTATGCCTGATGTAATTATCAATACAGCGGCCATGACTAATGTAGATGCTTGTGAAACCGATAAAGAAGGTGCTTTACTTTTAAATACAACCTCTGTTAAAAATCAAGTAACTGTTTTAGAAAAATTACAAAAAGAAAATCCAAACTATAAACCACATTTCATTCATCTGTCAACCGATTTTATTTTTGATGGGACTCACGGCCCCTTAGATGAAACTGAAAAACCAAATCCTTTAAGCTATTATGCCGAAACAAAATTAGAGGCTGAAAAAATTGTTCAAGCTTCAAGCTTACATTGGGCCATGGCTCGCACAGTTTTAGTTTATGGAATTGTAGATAATATGAGCAGAAGTAACATTGTATTATGGGTTAAGCAAAATTTAGAGCAAGGTAAAACAATAAATGTAGTTGACGATCAATACCGTACACCAACCTTAGCCGAAGATTTAGCGGATGGTTGTATTTTAATTGCTGAGAAAAAAGCAAGCGGTATTTATAATATTTCGGGGAAAGATTTTTTAAATATTTTAGAAGTCGCGCACTTAGTTGCTGATTATTATAAATTAGATAAGTCATTAATCAAACCATCCAAATCAGCCGACATTAAACAACCTGCCAAACGTCCTCCCATTACTGGTTTTATTATTGATAAAGCCAAACGCGATTTAGGATACAATCCTCACAGCTTTGTAGAAGGTATCAAATTTTTGGAAGAGCAATTGAAAGCAACGGGAGTTTAATCGGTAGTGATTATTGGTAGCTGAGCGGAGTCGAAGCTACCACTTACATTTACAGCTAGGCGACATGTAAACCTTAGCATTTGGAAGCATATTAGTAATAGAAGTTTGCACTTCATCACTAATTAAAATATTACGAAGGTCAATTACTTTTAAAGCTTTTAAACCGCCAAGCGTTGAAGGATATTCACTAAAATTATTACTCCATAAATCGAGGATTTCTAGTTTTTCTAAATTACCAATTTGTGGTGGAAGCAACTCCAAATCATTTTGATTAAAATTAAGAAAAACTAAATTTGTTAAACGCCCTATTTCTTTAGGCAAACGTTGTAAACCTGTTTTACTACAAGCAAAATATTGTAGGTTGATTAATTTATCGATGCTATCAGGCAGTTCAGCAATAGAGTTTTTACTAATATCTAAGTATTGTAAATTTTTAAATTGTAGTATTTCTTTTGGGAAAGATTTTAGGTGTTGTTTTCTTAAAACCAATTTAGTAACTGCATCTGGATTTTTAAGCGCTTCTTGCAAATTAGTAAATCCCGTTAAAGTATCTAACGTTAATGAATCCATCAAAGGAACTTGAGCATTAACAAAATACACTGAAACAGTGAAAAGTACAACTAAAGTTATTTTCGATAAAAATCTACACATGAGCACAGGCAATTTTATCATTTGCTAAAGCTTGTTTTAGTTCATCTAAATTAGCAAATTTTTCTTCATTTCGTATCCATTTAACAAACTCTACCTTTAAAGTCTCGCCATAAATATCTTTATCAAAATCAAAAATATTTACTTCAATTTTAATTTTATGATCTACATCCGTTGTAGGATTACTGCCTACATTCAACATGCCTATATAAGTAATTCCATTTAAAATCACATTTACGGCATACACACCAATTTTAGGAATTAACTTATCAGTATCTTCAATAAAAATATTTGCGGTTGGATAGCCGATAGTCCTTCCTAATTGTTTTCCTTTTATAACCGTTCCTGTAACAAAAAAAGAATAGCCTAAAAATTCGTTCGCTGTTTTCACATCACCTTCATCAATTGCTTTTCTGATGCGCGTGCTACTTACATTTAATTGGTTAATTTCTTGAGCAGGAATTTCCTCTACATTAAAATGATGTGAAGATGCAAATTGCTTTAAGGTTTCAATATTTCCTTCGCGGTTGCTTCCAAAACGATGATCGTATCCAATTACTAAGGTTTTTGTTTTTAAGCCTTTAGCGATAATATCTGAAATGTAATCTTGGGCTTGCATTTGTGAAAATACCTTAGTAAAAGGATAAACTAATACATGATCAACCCCAAACTGTTGCAGCAACTCACACTTTTCTTGAGTGGTGGTTATTAATTTTAGATCTAATTGCTCTGGAAATAAAACCTTACGAGGATGCGGTGCAAATGTAAATAATACAATTTCACCACCTTGCTTCTTTTTTAGTTCCACCAAACGCTTAATAATTTGTTGATGTCCTAAGTGAACGCCATCAAATGTACCAATGGTAACAATCGAATTTGTTAAATTAGATAATTCAGATATATGATGATAGATGAGCACAAAAATAGAGTATAAAGATAACAGAATTAAAACACTTTAATGCTTCCGTTTTTAATAATATAATCTACGCCATTAATGTTGAACTTCTTATCCTTACCCTGTTTCATCAAATCGGTAATATCCTGTTCAATCGTATGCACAGAACCCTTTGTTTTATAAGCAATATTTAAATAATCTTCATTAATTTCCATACCATCAAAAACTCCGCATAAAATAACTCTTACAGGAACTTTAATTCGTGCCAAAATTTTAATATCCCTGGCTTTAGCCCAATTATCTGCAATTAAAATCACCTCTTCTACCTTTCCGCTTCTGTTTAAACCATATATAATGGCTTCAATTGGGTTTTCTGGAGCATCTCCACCCTGCCCTTTTTTAATAGTCATTTCCATGGTTGCAACTAACTCCTCAACTGTCTTTGCTTTACAATGATAAATACCTCCTGTTGCTCCAATCTTTTTATCTTCGTCTCGTTTTTTATCTCCATCATTAAAAAATGCGAAATTCTGACTCGTGGTATCTTTCATGAAATGCAATTTCATCCAGGTACTTACTTGTTGTGCATAAGGATACATACTGCCCGTTAAATCCGCCACAATTAATTTGTTATTCCATTTTTTATTGCGTTTCAAAACATTAAACACTACACTATTGGCTGTATCGGCAATATTAGGTTGTAAATTAGTTTCATTTTCACTGCTTCGGCTCTCAAATGCAAAAACGCCATTTTTATCATACACTCTATAATAGCCGTCCAAATTTCCTTTTTTATATTTGCCTTCTGCTTTTATATGACCGTTAGGATAATACTCCAGTTCCAATCCTTCTTTTAAGCCATTTTTAAAAGTTTGAAATATATTTTTTTTACACTTTTTGGTATAATAAATTGATGGGCCATCTAACATGCCATCTTTATAATAAGCTTCTAATTCTAAACAATCCGGCTCGTCATACCAATTAATTTCGAGCCCTTGCTTTTTATTGTTTTTATAAAAAACTTCACTTTTCAAATCGCCATTGCTCCAAAACTCCTTCCAAATACCTTGCTTCAAGCTATCCTTATCAATGATGTTAATAGTATCGTTTTGATAAACCTTATAGCTCAATAATTTTTGAGCATAAGAAAAGGTGCCCATAAACAAAGCATAAATAAAAAGGATATGTATAAAAAGATGACTTTTCACTAGCTAAAATTGCTTAAATTTGCCATCATTATCAAATTATTATGCTAGAAAGAATAAACATTCTGTTACAAGAAGTTGAAGAGTTTGCTACTCAAAGTAAAGAGCAGGTAGAAGAATACCGTATTAAATGGTTAAGTAAAAAAGGTGAAATCACTTCTTTGTTTGATGATTTTAAAGCGGTGGCTCCTGAGATTAAACGTGAAGTTGGACAGAAGTTAAATGAGCTCAAGATAAAAGCTCAAGATAAGATTAATGAATTAAAAGAAAAGCATGAGGCTTCAAGTAGCTCAGCAACAGATAAACAAATTGACTTAACATTACCTGCTGATCCAACCATTCAGGTTGGCTCTCGTCACCCCTTATCATTGGTTAAAAATCAAATTATTGATGTATTTGCTCGTATTGGTTTTACAGTAAGTGATGGTAGAGAAATTGAAGATGATTGGCATAATTTTACGGCTTTAAATACACCTGAAAATCATCCAGCGCGTGATATGCAGGATACATTTTACGTGGAACTAAATCCTGAAATGGTATTACGTACACAAACCTCATCGGTGCAAGTGCATATCATGGAGAATCAAAAACCTCCTATTCGTACTATTTCTCCGGGACGTGTGTATCGTAACGAAGCTATCAGTGCTCGTGCACATTGTCAGTTTCATCAAATAGAAGGATTGTATATTGATGAAAAAGTTTCTTTTGCTGATTTAAAACAAACCTTAAATTTCTTTGCTAAAGAATTATTTGGTACAGAAACAAAAATAAGAATGCGTCCAAGTTATTTTCCGTTTACCGAACCAAGTGCTGAAGTAGATATAAGCTGTACGTTGTGTAAAGGAGAAGGATGTAATGTTTGTAAACACACTGGCTGGGTAGAAATATTGGGCTGTGGCATGGTTGACCCGCAAGTATTAGACAATTGTGGTATTGATAGCAAAAAATATAGCGGCTTTGCTTTCGGAATGGGAATTGAACGTATTACCATGTTAAAATATCGCGTTAAAGATTTGCGTTTATTTTTTGAAAATGATGTCAGATTTTTAAAACAGTTTGCTAGAGAATAATGAAATTCATTTTGAAAATATTTTTCATACTAATGATTGTTATTGTATGCATTACAAATACAACTTGTAAGAAAAATATATTTTCTAAAATAAAATATGAAGGTTACGTTTTTGACTCTATTGGAGGTAATCCTGCAAAAGATGTTAATATTAGATTAAGTGCATGTTCTTCAAAATCCGCAAAAACTCAATGCACAAATTACGACGTTGGTTCATGTGTAACTAATAGTGAAGGCTATTTTAAAATTGATGCAATAGCCGCAAGTTCAAACAGGTATTCTGTAAGTGCTTTTGATACAGATATACATACTAGTTTTAACTTAACTAAATCTGATTTGGCAAGCAGTAGATATACTACTCTCTATGTAAAAGAAAAATAATATGGAAAAACTTCCAAGAAAAGAATTAATTTTTGACATGTTGGTAAAAGAACCCAACGATGTGTTTTTAAATTATGCCTTGGCTATGGAACATTTATCTGCTGAAGAATTTAAAGAAGCAGATGCTCAATTAAAAAAAGTTTTAGATATCAAAGCTGATTATCTTCCTTGTTACTATCAATTAGGTCAGCTTAACGAAAAATTAGGTAATACGGATCTGGCCTTATCCTATTATAAACAAGGCGTTGATCTAGCAAAATCACAAAATAATACGAAGGCCTTAGGCGAATTGAATGAGGCTATTTGGATGTTGGAGGATTGAAGAAGTTGTTGGAGCTTAGTTTTTAGTTGTTAGAGAATATAAATCAAACAACTTATATCAAACATCCAACAACTTATTTCTAAAAACCAATAACTTTTTCTAATACAGCTTTATTCCCTACTCTATCAATTACCTCAATTTTTAAAGTTTTAGGAGTGGCTTCACTAAAATTACAGCTAATAGTTGCTGATTTAGCATCGTATTCTGCTATTTGCCAAACACCATTTACATATATATGATAATCGGCGATACCACTTAAATTATCAGCAACTTTAAACCTTACGGAGTTTATCGAAGCCTTCTTTTTTGAAGATGGTAAAACAATTGTTGGCGCAACGGTATCATAACCATAACTAAATATACCAAAGGATTTACTTTCGGCCTTTAACCATCCATTTTCATACGTTCCCACCATGCAGTGAGTTTCATTTATCAATACCATCTTATTTTCTTTTCCTGGTATTGCTTTTGGTATTTTTATACATAGAGTAAATGCTTTCAACAAATCCTCGTCTTTATTACCAACAAAAGCTTTACCCAATTTATTGATGTAAACACTAACCGAAGCATGTTTACTCAATGTGCCCGATTTAATTAATACTTCTACATCTTCTTTTTTAATATTAACATCTTGGTTACAAAACACATTATGCTTTATTGTATTAACAGTATAGCCTTTTAAGTTTCTAGTCTTCACAAAAAAGGTTAGTGCATTTTTATTTCCTTTTTCGTCATTTATTTGTAAAGATATTTTGTGAGGCAGTGTATCGTTCAATAGTATTTTACCGCCATTTATCAAGCTTTTATAAATAGCAATATCATAACAGGTTGGTGAAAAACATTTTTGAAATTTAACTCCACCTTCTTTTTCACTAAACACATTTACATAACGTCCGTTATCAAAACTAATGTTATTGAGTTGATGATGATAGATGATTTTATCGTCTAATAACACTTTAGCTTCGTAAATATTATTTTTATTTGTATTGCCATTAGCTCTATCAAATCCAGCAAAACCAATGGCAAACGTATTTTCTGTTAAGACCTGCGTATATTTTGGTAAGGATAATTTATCTCCTATATATTTAACTGGAATTGAGGAAATACGTTTTATATTGTTTGTATCAGTCATACTATAAATGGCTAAATGTGTTAGCTCTGGCTTTACATCATCCTTCACATCATATAGTAATAAAGGGTTAATAGGGATTTCGGATTTTTCTTCTCTGATTTCAAAATGTAAATGCGGACCAGTTGAACTTCCAGAATTACCAGTATAACCAACTATTTCATCTTTTTTTACTAGTAACTCATTAGCTTTTGGATAGACTTCAATTTCATTTTGTTTCTTTTCTATTTGTATTTTTTTAATGTACTCATCAATTTTTTGTGCATACTTTTTTTGATGTGCATACACTGATACATATCCGTTAGTATGTGTAATATAAAGCACTCTTCCATAACCTCCACTTCCAATTTTTATACGACTCACATATCCATCTGCTACACTTTTGATTGGTAAATTAAGGCTTGGGTCTGTGCTAAAATCTAATCCAGCATGAAAATGATTTGGTCTGATTTCCCCATAATTACCAGTAACTACAACCTCTCTGTCCAAAGGATAAATAAACCCCAAACCGTTATACTGCGCATAAAAATCTGAAGAGAAACATACAAAAAAAAGAAAAAATAGGGTTGTGAAATTTATCATTACGGTAAGGTTAAATTGTACGAAGTTAATTAACAACGCGTTGTTGATGCAAAGTTAAACCGTTAAGTAAAATGGGTTCGTCTAAAGTCTATTTTTAACAAACAACAAACTGTTTATTGAGCATGAATGTAGAAAACATCAAATCGGAATTACAACAAGTGTTAGATAGCGACGTGGCGCTGCGTAAGGAGTATAATGAAATTAAACGTTCATTAAGCGACTACCGTAACCAACTCATCCAACGTGATGAGGATTACAAACGTTTGCAGGTATCTATCGACGTTTTAAACACCAAATTGGTGGTTATGGAACGTGATAACACCAACTACAAAAGCGAAGTAAGCTCTTTTAAAGAATTGCGTAACAACATCCGTGAGCAATTGCAGGAAAAGCAAGATGAAATTAACGGTTTGTTGAGCAAAATTGAAGAGTTAAACGGTCAGTTAGCATCTATTTCATCTGAGTATGAAGCTAAAATTGAAGAATTACAAGCTTCTTCCCAAGAAGAAATTTCTAATTTAAAATCGTCTTACGAAACTCAATTAAACGAATTAAAATCAAACACAACTTACCAACAAAGTGGTATTCGCACAGAGTTAGAAACAAAGATTAATGATCTAACAAATACTTACAATACCACTTACCAGGAAACGGTTACTTCATACGAATCTCAAATTGAACAATTGAAATCTGATTTCAGCGCTCAGTTAGAATCTGTGAAACGAGAATCTGAAAACCATGTCGCTTCCTTATCTGGTTCAAGTTCTGAAACCATCTCTAACTTATCTTCTGAATACGAATTAAAAATTAGTGGTTTAACTCACCAATGGAATATTGAGAAAACAGAAATTACGTCTTCTTACGAAAACCAAATTTCTTCTTTATCTGGAGCATACGCTAGCGAAAAAGAAGAGTTAACGAATTCTTATGAATCAAAAATTTCTGATTTAAATACAGAGTTGTCAAACAAACAAACAGAGTTTGAAACTGAATTAAATTCTACGATTGAATCTTTAAATCAATCTTATTCTCAAAAAGAAAATGAGTTAAAAGCATTTTACGAAAACGAATTATTAAATACTTCTAGCTCTTCGGGTTCTTTATTAGATACATTAAAAGCGGAGTACGAAGAGAAATTAGCCAATACAGTTCTACATTCTACAGCTCAAAATTCTAAATTATCAGAAGACATGAGCAAAGTGGTTGTGGAGAACGAACACTTTAAACAAAAAATTAGAGAAATGGTGTATCATATCGATGCACAAAATACTCAAATTGAAGATTTAACATTGAGCGCAAATGTAAAATCTGAAGAAATTACAAGTCAAATTAATAACTACAATACCTTATCATCAGATTTTGAAGCTTACAAAAGATCTCAATTATCAAGTATTGACGAACAAGTAAGCGTTTTAAATTCTAAAATCTCTGATTTAGAAGTATTGATTTCTGAAAAAGACAATAGTATTTCTGAATTAACTTATTTAGTTGAAGAAAAAGGTAATCTAATTTCGAACTTAACCAATTCAAACTCTGAATTAGAAGAGCAATTTAAAGTATTATCTGTTTCTTTTAATCAAGAAAAAGAAAACTTTGAAACGTTTAAAAATGAATTAGAAGTTTCTAACTCTCAATTATTACAAAGCAAAGATGTTGAGTTTAATAAGTTATTAGTAGAAAATACATCACTGATTTCTGAAATTGATGCCACTTCTGATAAATTAGAAGCTACTGAATCTGAATTAACTTTAGTTCAAACCGAATTAAATGAGTTGAAATCAATCACAGAAGGTAAAGCATTTGATCTAAAAGAAGCTTTAGAAAGCAAAAACTTTGAAATTACAGCTTTGAGTGCAAATAATATGGCTCTGCAAACGGAGTTGGATTTGTTAAAAGCTGAATTAGATAATGTGCGTGCAGAATTAAAATCAGCTGTTACATTAAACGAGGGAAGTTCATCTTTACAAGAAGACTATAACAACTTATTGTCGGCTAAAGCTGAATTAGAAAATCAGTTAGCTTCTTATCAATCAAACATCTTATTGTTAAATGCTCAGGTTTCTGAATTAAATACTAGCATTTCAAAATACGAAACAGAAATTTCTGAATTTAAATCTTCAACAAAAGCAGAGGAGCAAGACGCGTTTATAGATCGCTTATTTAAACAAATTGATTTATTAACTGATGAGCGCTTAAGTTTGTTGAATGAAAAAGAAGAAATGTCAAATCAATTATTAAAGATGAATGAAACGGTTGCTTCAATATCGCAACACATTGATTCTCATAGTATTGATACAACAGAATTGGATAATCACAGAAAAAATGTTATTTTAGCAGGAATTTCTAATAATGCGGGTTCTGAAAAGACCATTATGAAGAAACAAATAAATGAGTTGGTGCGTGAAATTGATAAATGTATAGCTCTGTTGAGTGCTTAAAAAAGAAAATTAGCTTAGTTTAATGAGCGATGTAAGTGTAAAAGTAGAAATTGCAGGCGGTATTTACACGCTGAAAATTAATAGTGAAGACGAAAGGAACGTTAAACAAGCGGTTAAATTAATAAATCAGAAAATCTCGGAATTTGAAAGAAATTACGGGGTAAAAGATAAAAAAGATGTGATGGCAATGGTTACTTTACAGTTGGTAAGCCAATTAGCAAAGGAAAAAAACCAAGCCGAACAAGAGTTAAGCACTCTAAAATTGGTGTTAGAAGATGTAGAACAAATGTTAGTTCAACATAGAGACAACATACAAAAAACAGAAGAATAAACATATAACGTCTTTTATTAAGACCCTTTTTAACGCACAAACATTGAAGCAATTCAAAGGTTTGTGCGTTTTTTGTTAGTTACTGTTTGGATAGTTGCCCTATACATTAGCTAAATAGTATAAACAATGTGCAACAAACAAAAATTATGAGTGTATTAGCCATTATATTTATTGCCGTAGCATTAATTGCCGGTGTAGTAGCAGGTTTTGTGATTGCCAACTCTCGCTTAAACAAAAGCAGTGTTCAGGAAAAACAAAACTTAATTAAAGAGGCCGAAGTAAAAGCAGAATCTTTTAAGCAGGAGAAAATTTTACAAGCCAAAGAAAAATTTTTACAATTGAAATCCGAGCATGATAAATCGGTAAACGATCGCAACCAACAATTAGTTGTTTTAGAAAACAAAGCCAAACAACGCGAAGGCGATTTAGCTAAAAAAGTAGAAGAAGCTTCTAAAAAAGACAAAGAACTTGAGTCGCAAAAAACTCAATTGAATTCTCAGGTTGATTTGTATAAAAAGAAAAGCGAAGAGATAGAAAAATCTCACCGTAAACAAGTTGAATTATTAGAGAAAGTATCGGGTTTAAGTGCCGATGAAGCTAAAGCGCAATTAATTGAAAGCGTAAAAGCAGAAGCTAAAACGGAAGCCATGGCGTTTATTAAAGACACAATGGATGAAGCAAAAATCAATGCGAATAAAGAAGCAAAGAAAATCATCATCCAGTCTATTCAACGTTTAGCAACAGAGACAGCTATTGAAAACTCAGTAACCGTTTTCCATATTGAAAGTGATGAAATTAAAGGACGTATTATTGGTCGTGAAGGTCGTAATATCCGTGCTTTAGAAGCTGCAACAGGTGTAGAGGTCATTGTAGATGATACACCAGATGCTATTACTTTATCTTGCTTTGATTCTATTAGAAGAGAAATTTGTCGTTTATCCTTGCATCAATTAGTTACTGATGGTCGTATTCACCCAGCTCGTATTGAAGAGATTGTGGAGAAAACTAAAAAG
Organism: uncultured Bacteroidota bacterium; assembly: GCA_903893815.1. GTDB lineage: Bacteria > Bacteroidota > Bacteroidia > B-17B0 > Aurantibacillaceae > UBA4416. The sequence goes on along the minus strand of CAITNS010000028.1, from coordinate 1,905 downwards.
ATGATTGATGAAGAGATTGTAGAAACTGGTAAACGTACTTGTATCGACTTAGGAATTCATGGTTTACACCCAGAATTAATAAGAATGGTAGGCCGTATGAAATACCGTTCATCATACGGACAAAACTTATTACAACACAGTAGAGAAGTTGCAAACCTTTGTGCGATTATGGCTAGCGAAATGGGCTTAAATCCTAAGATTGCTAAACGTGCAGGTTTATTACATGACATTGGAAAAGTGCCTGATGAAGAACCAGAATTACCACATGCTATTTTGGGTATGAAGTTGGCAGAAAAATATAAAGAGAAACCAGAAGTATGTAATGCTATTGGGGCACATCACGATGAAATTGAGATGACGACTTTATATTCTCCAATTGTACAAGTATGTGATGCCATTAGCGGTGCGCGACCAGGTGCTCGCCGCGAAGTTGCTGAGCAATACATGAAGCGTTTAAAAGATTTAGAAGCTTTAGCTTTATCATATGAAGGCGTAGAAAAAACATACGCTATTCAAGCGGGACGAGAAGTGCGTGTATTAGTTTCAGCTGATAAAGTAGATGATAAACAATCGGAACAATTAGCCTTTGATATCTCTCAAAAAATACAAACTGAAATGACGTACCCGGGACAAGTAAAAGTAACGGTGATAAGAGAAGTAAGAGCAACTGCTTACGCAAAGTAAACTCATGCTGAACTTGTTTCAGCATCTCATCAATAAATAATTTTAATTTAAAGCTGCATATTTTAAATGCAGCTTTTTTTATTATATTTGAAATAGACTTGAAAGTGTTTATTGTCGTTTGTAAATAACTGCAAATAGTAAATGAACTCTTAGCAAGTATTTAGTGTCAATGCTTAAAGCCAGACCAAGAATGAATAAAGACAGTGAAAACGAAATAAAAGAACTAGCCGACAAATATTTTAGCGGTCTTGAAGTAAGGGTAGACATTGACGTATTATTCCCGCAAGTTGGTAAATATAACTTGACTGCCGAACAACTTGAAGAATTATTTAAAAATATAATTAAAAACATGGACTTTTTTGTAAAAGCACTTAATTATCGAATACAAGTATCTACTCTTTTTTTCTTTGAAATAGACGTGCGAAACGAACCACAAGAAAGTTGTCGTGGGACGGAATATCGACATAACCTTACTAAAAACTACAGAAAAATATTAGATTCACAGAACGGAATTACATTTTGATTTTTATAAACTTACTAAATATGAAACCGAAACAAATATTATTATTTTTTATTCTTACTTCGCTATTTTTTTCCTGCAAATCAGACAAACAAAAAATAGAAGAAGCCAAACAAGTTGTTGAAACATTTGTAAAAGACCTTGAATTGGAAAATTTTCAAACAATTAAAAATACTTACCCGTCCTTTTCAAAAATTAAAGGGAGATTTTGGATTTTATATCAATTCAAAATAACAGATTCAAAAATTGAAAATGATGAAGTAACAATTTATGGTAATTATAAACAATACGACAAAACAGATGAATCAATTATGTTTGTTTTAAAAGCAAACGGAGAAGGAGGTAAATATATTATTGACCGTACTAAAGGACTTTCAGCCTACTTTGGAACTAATGTATATACTTTTTTTAAAACAATCGGTTGCCTGCGGGGTCTAGAAACAGATGAAGAAATCGCACTAGCTTGCAAAAAAAGAGAAGTTGTGTTTAACAGCCTGGTTACACAAGCAGCAATTGCTCAACAAGAAAGCGTTATAATGGAAAATCACAGTATTTCAAATGAGGATGTAAATTAAACTGTGTCAAGTTCAAAAATAATAGAACTTTAACACACGGTTTAAGAAATGGAAAATAAAAAAGACAGCTTCGATTATGAAGCTTTAAAGAAAAAGACCCTTGAGCAATTTCGTTCGGGCAAAAGT
>CAITNS010000027.1 GCA_903893815.1 uncultured Bacteroidota bacterium | reverse complement strand
TTACAGCCCCAGCAGCTCTTTTTTTTGACTTTTCCATGTACAAAAAAAAGATATTGAAACGACTTTCAATATCCTTTAATCAAACCCTTTGCTGTATTAGGTTACAGACGTTATTACCAACTATTTTTGGCCATTATACCATCTTTAATTTCCTTACTTCGAACCAACCAAGTATTAAAAAAAGAAATCATCTCTTTATTGATAGCCTAAATATTTTTTTACCTATCTAAATTCCCATAATCCAATTTTTTACCCTGTATCAATAAGATGATTTGACAAACCAAAACAAAAAACGGGACGTACATGATAACTTTAGGTAAATCGAAATGAACTAAAATAACTTCCGCTTTGCGCTTTAAACGCTCTGCTATTAAATACATAGCAGGCACTAATAATAAAGTTAAAAACGTTGCGAAGGCTAAACCAAAAATCATAGTCCAGCTTAAAGGTCCCCAAAACACCACATTATCTCCACCAAAGTGAATGTGCGGGGAACCTTGGGCTAATAAGCCTTCAAAATCGATGTTTAAACCAACCGCTAAAGGAATTAAACCCAAAATAGCAGCAAAAGCAGTTAATATAACTGGCGTCATACGTGTTCTACCTGCATCAACAATTGCCTCGTATAAACTGATCCCTTTTAATCGTTCTTCTTCGGCAAATTCCACCAATAAAATACCGTTTCGTACCACAATACCAGCTAAAGCTACAATACCAATACCGGTCATTACAATACTCATATCCATTTTAAAAATAGCAGTTCCTAATAAAACCCCTATTACACTTAATACAATTTCAGAAAGAATAATAATTGGTTTACCAATAGAGTTAAATTGAATAACTAATACTAATAAGATAATACCAATAGCACTCATCATAGCCCCTCCTAAGAAGGCGCCTGTTTCTGCTTGCTCTTCTTGCTGACCAGTAAATTTAACTTCTACAGCTCCGGTTGGTTTATATTCTTTAGCTACTTGTTCTAATTTAGCAACCACATTATTAGCATTAAATCCTTCTAAAACATCCGATGATAAAGTAATTACACGTTTGTTTTGTTTACGCTTAATACCACCATAAGTATTTTCGTAACGAATATCACAAAATGCAGATAAAGGAACCGAACGTAAAATACCTCCCATATTCATATCACGGAAAGTAATATTTAAGTTTTTAATTTGCTCAACATTTGTACGTTGATCATAATTATAACGCAATTGAATTGGGTACTCATCGTTCGCATCTCTAAACTTGCTTGGGTTATCAATACCAAATACCGCTTTACGAATTTCCATAGCTAACTGCACAGTCGAAATCCCTTCTCTGTTTGCGCGCTCTCTATCAATATCAAAAACAATTTCTGGTTTGTTATCTACGAAATCTGTTTTTAAATCAGCTACACCCGGTACATCCGACTCTTGTAAAAAACGTTTTAAATTTTTCGCGTTTTCTACCAATTCTTCAAACTTATCACCTTTAATTTCAATATTAATAGGCTTAGCAACTGGTGGTCCAGATTGTTCTTTGTTTGCTGTTATTTCCGCACCAGCAATATTCCATTTAGTAGTTTGAAGTTCTTTTAAGTACTTCATGGTACTTTGCCCATTACGCTCACTAAACTCAACAAAATTAATAGCAATTTTTCCACGATTAGAGTAAGAACTTTGATCTTCGTCTTGAGGATCGGTAACACCAATAGTTACATTAGTAATGATAGAAGAAACTACTGGATTATTTTCGCCTACAATCGTATTTACTTTTTTCTCCACTAACTTCATCACTTCATTAGTTTTAGAAGGATCTGTTCCTTCAGGCAACTTCACATAAACAAACACGTTATTTGGATCTCCTTCTGGAAAAAATACCACATTAGGAGAACGCACAGCCATTAAAAATATTGAGAAACCAAATAATAGAACGGTGTAGCCTAGCAGAGCATAAGGACGTTTTAATCCCCATATTAATAAATTTGTGTATCCTCGTTGAAATGAAGGCCAAGCTTTTGTTTGAAAATTTTCAATCACCTTGTATAAAAACAAACGATGAACAATCATGAACACAGCAAAGAAAATCATTAAGTTACCGTAAGCGATACTTCCACCGATGTAGAAAACAATGGCAACAACCGCATATAATAATAAACGTAACCAAGCTTTGCGAGTAATTTTACCATAGCTCTTAAATTCTTCATGATGTGGTTTCATGAAATCAACTGCAAAAACTGGATTGATAATATAAGCCACAAATAAAGAAGCTAATAATGTAACAATTAATGTTACTGGTAAAAAGAACATGAATTTACCAATAATACCTGGCCAAAACGCTAAAGGAATAAAAGGTGCTAAGGTAGTAATCGTTCCACTTAATACAGGTAAAAACACTTCTCCCGCTGCTTTTTTAGCAGCAATTTTTATATCCATTTTTCCATTATCAAAAATACGATGCGTATTTTCGATTACCACAATGGCATCATCTACTACAATACCCAGAGCTAATAAAAAGGCAAACAATACAATCATGTTTAAACTAAAGCCCATCGTTGGCATAAAGATAAACGCAATAAACATGGATAAAGGAACGGATAAGGCAACGAACAAGGCGTTAGTTACACCCATAAAGAACATTAAAATTAAGGTTACCAAAATAAACCCGATGATGATTGTATTAATTAAATCATGTAAGGTTAATTTTGTTTTATCCGATTGATCAGCAGTGATTTTAATATCGATGTTTTTAGGAAATTGAGTTTCTTTTAATTCATCAATCGCTTCTTTAATTTTATCTGAAGCAGAAATCAAATTCTCCCCTGCTCTTTTAATAACATTTAAAGTAATTACATTTTTTCCACCTAAACGAGCGTAACTCTGAGTTTCAGCAACGGTATCAACAATTTGAGCAAAATCTTTTAAATAGACACGAGCACCCGATTGAGAAGAAATAATTAAATTACTTAACTCATCTATTGTTTTAAATTCGTTCTTAATACTAATGGTTCTTTTAGTTCCATCCATCGGAATTTGGCCACCACTAATGGTTACGTTTTCACTTCCGATAGCACGTTCTAAATCTTGCATACCTAATTGCAAGCTTTGCATTTTATACATATCTAAGTTTACTTGAATTTCACGATCAGGTGCACCAACCATTTTAACTTCAGTAATTTCTTTTAAGCCTTCAATTTTATCTTTTAAATCATCCGCATATTTTTTTAGTTTTTGTAAATCCATATCACCTGCGATATTGATATACATAATTGGCAATTCTGAGAATGCTAATTCTTTTACAAAAGGCTGACGAGTTAATCCAGTTGGTAAATCAGATTTAGCTTCGTCTACTTTATCTTTAATTTGCTGACGAGCTTTATCAATAGTAACACTTGTATTAAACTCTACAGTAATTAACGAGACATCCTGCATAGAATTACTTGTTAATTTTTTTACACCCGGTATAGATTTTAATTTTTTCTCTAAAGGTTTAGTAATTGTATTTTCGATATTACTTGGCGAGTTACCTGCATAAACAGTGCTAATAAAAAACTTAGGCACTACAATGTCCGGAAAACTTTCTTTTGGTAAACTATTGTAGGAACTGATGCCCATTAAGGTGATAATAATTACCACTATATAAATAGCTGTTTTATTATCTATAGCCCACGAACTGGGTTTGAATTGTTTGAAATCCACTTTATTTAATTTTTAATTATTAGTTATAAGTTTTTAATACACCGTTCTAGTGTTTAGTTTTCCAATACATACTGCTATTAAAAACTAAACACTTAAAATTCAAAATTATTTTACTTTTATAGCATCTCCTTCGTTTAACCCATCGTAACCTGATGTGATTAACAAATCTGTTTCTGTTAAGCCTTCTTTAATTTCAGCTACACCATTATAATCTTTACCTAAAATAACATTACGTTTCGCCGCTTTATTTCCGTCAGCAACTAAAACAAAGTGTGTTCCTTTTAAATCTTTTTGCACATAACTAATAGGAACCGTTAATACAGGTTTTACAGATTTGTAATCATTGATATTTAAAATAGCTACTTGATTTGGGTGATATTCTTTTTTATTATCTAACAAAATTTCCACTCCAAATGTTCTATTCATGGCACTAATGGCACGAGAAGAATAGTTAATTTTTGCAGTCAATGTATCATTTGAATCTGGGAATTTAATCATTACCTCATCACCTCTGTGAACTTTAGCTGCATAACTTTCTGCTAAATCAGCTTTCACTTTTAAGTTATTAAAATTAATAACTCTAATGGCAGGCATACCAGGTGCTGTTAATTGACCTAACTTAATATCCACCGCATCAATAGTTCCATTAATTGGTGAAATAATTTTGGTCATTCGAACTTGCTCTTGAAATGTTGCCAATTTTTTCTCCATACTTTCTTTTTGAGTTTTAGCTTGAAGAAATTGAACTTCTGTTCCAATTTTTTGATCCCATAATGCTTTTTGTTTTTCAAATAATTGATTTATTAATTCAGCATTAGTTTGTAAATCAGAAATACTTTGTTGTAACGCTCGTGCATCAGTTTCAGCTAATACTTGTCCTTTAGAGACTTCGTCGCCTGGTTTTACATTAATTTTTGTAATAGTTCCTGGCATTTCAGATGAAATAGAAACACTTTCTTCTGCATCTACTCTTCCTTGAACATTAATATATGTTTTGAAAATAGTTGGAATAATAGCACTGGCTTCAACTAATACAAACTTCTTAGCTGAATCGCCTTCTAACTTAGAAATTTTAGAAGAAATATCAGCCAATTGTGTTTTCAATTCGGCTTGTTTTGCTTTTAAAGCAGTTAAGCTTTCTGTGTCACCTGCACATGATGCTAATAACAATGAAGCTGATATGACAGGGATGATGAAATTTTTAAGTTTTTGATGTTGCATTGTGTATATATTTTTATTTTTAAATATTTAATGTGAAATTTATTTTATTAGACTTCCTGTTGCTTTCAAATAATCGATTTTATAAACCAACAAATCGTAAACAGCATTGAAATAATTTGCTTGCGATTCTTTTAAAGATTGTTGTGCATTAATTACTTCGATGTTACTTCCAACACCTTGCTCATATTTTTTTTGAGAAACTGTGTAAATATTTTGAGCTAAATCCAAATTACGTTTTTGAACTTGCAACGATGAGGAAGCATTACTGTAATTAACTGCTGCAGAAGCGCCTTCTAACTCAATTGCTAATTGCAAATTTTTTAAATTATTTTCTCCTTTTTTAAAATCTAATTTAGCTTGTTGTATTTGATAGTGTCGTTGAAAGCCATCGAAAATACTTAGCGACAAAGTTCCACCTAATAATGCAGTTGGATACCAAATATGTTCTTTAGTGAAAAATTTTAAATCATTTCTTTGTCCGGAATAATTAAAACTGCTATACGCAACTAATGAAGGTAAATATCCATATTTCAACCGCTTAACATTAATGTTATTTAATCTTTGCTGAACTTCTAACATTTGATATTCCGACCTTCTAGTAATATCAATTTTAGAAATGCTTAAATCTTCCTTATCCGAAATACTTAGAGAGTCTGTTAATGTTAAATTTTCGCTGCCAGTGTAACCCATTTGAAATTTTAACACGTTTTCACTTAAAGAAATCAATCTCTCAATTTTTTGTTTTTCAGTAGTTAAGTTATTAAACGCTACTTCCAATCTGTCTACATCTATTTGTTCAACAAATCCTTGCTTATTAAAAGCTTTGGTATCACTTAATAATTTTTCAAGTTTAGTAATATTAGCATCTAGAAGTGCAATTCTTTGTTTATTAACGAGCACACTATAATATGCCTTTGAAACTTGGCTTACTAAATCAGCTTTGCTTCTATTTACATTTATATTCATCAAACTAATATATTCCTTAGTTGCTTTTAAACCAATCAAATAATCAGCGCTAAAAACTAGTAATGAGGCAGATGCACCAGCTTGTGCTTGAAAAGTTGTTCCAAAATTTGCAGCAATTGGTTCATAACCATCTGGAGAAAGTTTTTGAGGATCGTATGGTGCTACACCAGCTTGAACCAAACCACCATAAACTGCTGGCGAAACAAAATTAGGCAATACACTTGTAGGAATTTTCATGAAATTTTTCATATCCACGCTAGCGCCTATTTGCGGCATTGCCATTCCTAAAACTTCCTTTCGCTTGTATTTAGCCATTAATACATCGCTTTGTGCATTTAAGTAATTTGGACTGTTTTTGTAAGCATAATCAATAGATTGTTGTAAACTAAATGAATTTGATTTTGCATCTTGTGCTTTTGCATGAAACGCTATTACTGATAAAGCCAGCAGTAAAGTGTATGATTTTCGTTTTAGCATATATATTATTTTATTCTTGTTCTTTTATTTTTTTATAATCATTAATTAATTTATGTCCTTTTATCGTACAAATACCATAAACAAACATATCTAGCAATAGTTGATTTGCTTGGCTAAAACTTATTTTATCGAATGAAAAATAATTTCCAAACATTAACATATCAATTTGTGCCAATCTATATTTAGCAGCAAACTCTTCGTCTAAATCAGCCTTATAAACTCCCGAATCTTTACCAGCTTTAATATTTCTTAATAAATCTTTATAGGCACATTCCTCTTTAAATTTTTGAAATTGAATAAAAGCGTTATGATGAAATTTTTGAAGATCTAAAAAGAAAATTGGATTAATATGCTGCATCATCTCGCTCATGGTATTAGAAATCAAAATAATTTCATGAATGGGATCTTGAGATTGTTCTTCAATGTTTTTGAAAATACATTCTTGTTTTTGCATTTCTACAATGCACAACTGATTAACCAAATCATCCTTTTCTTTATAAAATTGATAAATGGTTTTTTTAGACATTCCAAGTTCTTTGGCAATATCATCCATTGTTACGCGCTTTATTCCATATTTAAAAAAAAGCTCTAAAGATATTTTTAATATTTTTTCTTGCGGTTCCATTTTTTAAATTCGAGTACAAAACTAAAGAAACTATTTTTGTTCTGCAAGTTTCCGTTAAATTATTTTTTTTCGCCCAATAATTGTTAATTTTTAAACAATCCAATAATATTATAGACTTTTGAGAATTTAGGTTATGGAGAAACAAAGCCATTAATTAGTGATAAAGAAATTGCAATAATGGTTCCGAAAAGCGAAGAGTTTGAAGCGGCTCACCAAAAGAACAGAAGAACGGCTTTCCGTGTAATTAAAGAAGGTGTTTTAATTAAGGATATAAAGAATAAATAGTCGCCCCTCAAAAAGTCAATTTCAAACCTTTATTATAAAACAAAGTTTCAAAAAAAGATTTAATCCGAAGTTAATGAGTCTCGGTTTCCATAGATTCATGACTCGTATAAAATTCATAGCAGCTGCTGATAATAATACATTCATTTCATCTCCTATTACTCCTTTTAAAAAATTTCTATTCATTCTGTAATCACTTTTTAGGTACCTATTACTTCACCACAAAGATTCCCATTTTTTCCAAGTCTTCCAGATAAATCCTTTTACCATTATATAAAATAATTACAAAAGCCTCTTTTTGACCTTTTAACACAACCTTTTTATTGTGTTCGTATGCTTGCTTGAGTGTTTTAAATTCGCCTCCACTGGTAATACGTGTAATACCATCATCTAATAAAAAATTTTCAACTTTACCTAAACCATTTAAACTTTTATAAGTAAGGTTTTTAGGGAATTTATAGGCTGCAATTTGTACTCTAAATAATAATCCTTCAGCACTAATACTACCATACTTTGTACTATAATCCATAATTTTTTGTTGCAAGATGGTATTTGGTTTAAAATTATCGTTTTTCACAACTGGTTCCTTAACTAATGGCTCTTTCAAAGGCTTAACAGGACCTACAACGGCAACCACTGTATCTTTAGCAGGCACTAAAATTGCCACTGGTTTTAATGTGTCTGCAAAATTAAAGTTAATATCAAACAACTTCTCATTATAACCTTCTAAGATAGTTGTATTAATATCCAAAGTTTTATGTGGATAATTTGTATACTTATATGTTAATTTAAACATACCACCAGATGGCAAACACACTAAATAATTACCAGTTGAAGAACTACTTACATACTCTCCAAGTTTTTTATTATTTTGATCTACAATCTCTACTAAAACTGAGGCTGCAATAGGCATCCCTTCTGCCTTAATTTTACCTTTTACAATATAAATAGAAGGCTTTTTACCAACGTATCCAGGATAAACCGTATAAATATCTTTCAATCCTTCGCCTCCACTCTTACCTGACGCATAATAACCTCGATCGCCATTAGCAGATAAAACATAATAAATATCATCATCTGTTGTATTAATAGGATAACCTAAATTAATAGGTTTACTAAAAGTAGAATCTTTCCAGTTTAAACGAGATTGAAAAATATCATAACCACCCATACTATTTTTACCTTTAGAACTATAAAATAAAGTTATTCCATCGGGATGAATAAATGGCGCGTCGTCATCTAAAGCCGTGTTAATACTATCTCCTAAATTAACAACATTACCCCAAGTACTATCTGGTAGTAACGTTGCACGATAAATATCTTTGCCTCCAAAACCTCCGCCACGCTCACTACTAAAATATAAGTATTTTCCATTAGCAGTCATTGAACAGCTTCCTTCCCATGAATATGAATTAACTTCACCTCTTAATTTTTGAGGAAAAGACCACTCACCGCTCAATGAATTACTCATGTAAATATCGCCATGATCATCGCCACTATCTCTATACACAAATAAATAAAAACCATCCGCACTTAAGGCAATTGCACCATCATGTGAATTGGTATTAACATTGTTAATAGGCAATGGTTTTGTCCACTGACCATCAATTTGAACTGCTTGAAAAACATCTTCAAAATAAGAACCATATTTATCAGCCACTTTAAATTCATTTTGCAATCCACCAATACTTTCTGGACCTCTATATGTATAAATCATAATCGATTCATCAGCTGAAATTACGGGCACATACTCATCATTTTTCGTATTAATACCGTTTCCAAAATTGGTAATCTTTGCACTTTTCGGATTAGCATATAACTCTTTACCATTAATGCAATATTGTTTCAATTGGTTGGCGTTATTTTTAAACTCAGGACTCAAGCCTTTTTTCGATAAATATTTATCAAGTAAAGCCAAGGCTTCGTCAAACTTGTAATTGAAATGATTAGCCCTTGCAAAATCATATTCAATATTATCTACTTTTTTATTTTTCTCATAAACCTCGCTTAATAATTTTAAAGCTATTTCATGTTTATCACTTCTATATAAAGCACATTTTCCATAACAATATTTCAAAAACTCTTCTTTAGGACGCGCATTATATAAATTTTCGAATAAAGGAAGTGCCAATAAATAATTAGCATCATTATACATCAACACAGCCTTAGCCATGGTGTCTTTTTCTGTTTTTCTCCACTTTTTAGTATTGGTATTTTGAGAAAAAATATTTATACTAAAGGTAAGTAACAAAATAAGAAGGCTGAAATTTTTAGATAGCATACACTTAATATAATAGTTGATCCTAATATACAATAAAATATACCTTCGTAATCAACAATTTTATAACAAAACAAGCTAGTATAAGATATCTAAACTGCCCAAGCCTTCTCTTAAAACCACAAGTTCATCTTGAGAACAATCAATAACGGTTGAAGCGTATAAATTCCCGAAGCCACCGTCAATAACTAAATCAACTCGTTTTTCGTATTCTCGATGAATAACTTCTGGATCAGTAAAATAGTCCATAATATCATCTTCTGTATTATGCAAGCTTGTGGTAATAATGGGGTTTCCTAATTCCCTAATTATTGTATTACAAATAGTATTATCAGGAACACGAATACCCACTGTTTTTTTATTTTGCTTTAAAAGCTTTGGCACATTATTATTTGCTTCTAAAATAAAGGTATACGGTCCTGGCAATGCCTTTTTCATAATTCTAAATAACGAATTTGAAATAGGACGAGAAAAATTTGACAAATGACTTAAATCGCTGCAAACAAAAGAAAAATTAGCTTTTTCGGGCTTAATATTTTTTAGACGACATAATTTTTCAATGGCTTTTGGTCTCGTTATATCACAGCCAATAGAATAAACCGTATCGGTTGGATAAATAATAAGACCATCATTTTTCAGACAATCAACAATAAATTGAATGTCTTTTGGATGAGGATTATCATAATTTAAGCGAAGAAGCATAATGCAAAGCTACTGAATTATTTCCCTATTACCTCTTCTAACGGCTTTCCAGTTGTACCATTAGGAAAGGACATGTGCAGCATCATTGAAATAGTTGGAGCAATGTCAACAATATTTACTTTTTTCACAGTGCTTCCTTTAGGGATTCCTGAACCAAAAAACAATAAAGGGACATGTGTATCATAACTATAAGACGCTCCATGTGTTGTTCCTTTGTTATGATATTCCATCCAAGCTGGATTGTATGAAAAAGCGACATTACCACTTCTTACATGATTGTAGCCTTTTTGAATTAAATGTTTAAAAGTTCCTTCAATAAAATCATTATTCCTTAAAACCTCGGAAGTATAAGCCTCAGCAACGCCTTTTACAGTTAATAAAAAATTTACTAATACATGTTCAACAACTAATTTATTTAAGTTCATTGCCATAATCTTTGCTTCATTCAAAAACACTTGTTGGTTTATAACCGATAATACCAAACTATCTCCAAACTGATTCATGCAATGTGTTTTAATATTTTTAGTTAATTCATCTTCGCTAACATAACCACCTGGAATTTTCACGTCCATTAAATGCGCAGGCACATCGCAAGCGCCATGATCAGCAGTTAAAAACAAGACGTAATTATCTTTACCAACTGTAGCATTTAATGTACTAATCAATTCTTCTAAATCTTTATCTAAACGCAAATACACATCTTCTACTTCTACACTTCTTGGTCCGTATGAATGACCCACATAATCAGTTGATGAAAAACTAATACATAGCATATCAGTTTGTTTTCCTTTTCCTAATTGTTCGGCTTTTAAACATGCTAAAGCTAAATCCTTAGTAATTGTATTGCCATAAGGTGTTGCTTTTATGATTTCAAAATTATTTTTATCTAATTGAACTTTATAATCGTAAGGAAAAATAGCAGTATCTTTTTTATTCGGTGCCGCTTCGTAATTATTTTTATCAGCAAGACTTTCAGTATAACCAGCAATAGGATACAAAGTATTCCAACCTTTGGATAAATATTGTTTTGCTAGCTCTTTACTATTAAAATCACTTACCCATGTTGGCAACTGAGTCATATAATGTGTACTCGAAATAAATTTACCATTACTACCGTCAAACCAAAAAGCACCATTTGCGCTATGGCCAGCAGGTAAAATCGAACTTCTATCCTTTAAAGATATTGCAAACACTTTTGCTTTTTGGTTAGTATTTAATTTTAACTCATCTCCAATAGTCGTTACTAATAAATTTTTTGGCGACATTAATCCAGCTTTACTTTCTGTACCAACTGATTTCACATTTGGATCTTCTGTACAATAGGTTTGCTTACCAGTTTCTTTTACAAACCAATCGTTTGAAATAATGCCGTGTGTTGCAGGGCTTGTGCCAGTATAAATAGAAGCATGACCGGGCCCTGTATAAGTTGGAACATAATTATAATGTGTGTTTTTATAAAAATAACCTTCGTTAATTAGCTTTTTAAATCCACCGTTCCCAAATTTATTCCAGTATCGATAAATATAATCTTGACGCATTTGATCAACCACAACGCCAACTACTAGTTTAGGTTGTTTAAGTTCTGTAGCGGCTACTGTTTTTGTTTGTGCTATTACTGAATTTGTTATAACTAAAATTCCGACTATTATTTTTTTCATATGTAGATATTTATTTTTTTAATTGTCATATGGTATACGCCATGTATCTTCATTTGTGTTTGTGCGTTCAGGCAAATGGCTATTTCATATGTAGATATTTATTTTTTTTAATTGTCATATGGTATACGCCATGTATCTTCATTTATGTTTGTGCGTTCAGGCACATGGCTATTTCATATTGTTTTATTTATAGAACGCAGATAACGCTGATGATAATGATAAATTAAGATATTTTTAGAGTATAAATAAAGCTGATTGTTATTATATAATGATGACACTAATTGTTATGAAAATATTATTAATTAAAAAAAAATCCGTGCCAATCTTTTTAATCCGCGTCATCTGCGTTCAATTATTTTAGTTCTTATCTAAAGTTTGAAACACAGAATTATTACTCACAAATTCTGGCACTATATCTTTCATTTTAGAAACAATGCGCGTATTATCTTGCGTATTGAATAATAAAATGAGCTCGTTAATAAATTGTGTAACCTCAGCAAATTCGTATTCGCGCACCTTGCCAACCAATATTTGTTGATGATGAGTTGGCAATGTGTTTTCTGAACTCGCTAATAATTCCTCAAATAATTTTTCTCCAGGACGCAAGCCTGTATAAATAATTTTAATATCTCTATCTTCCTTTAAACCAGAAAGCTTAATCATTTTTCTCGCTAAATCAACAATCTTAACAGATTGTCCCATGTCGAACACAAAAATTTCTCCACCCTTACCCATACAACCTGCCTCTAAAACTAACTGACAAGCTTCAGGAATCGTCATAAAGAAACGAGTAATATCAGGATGTGTGATAGTAATTGGTCCACCTTCTTCTATTTGTTTTTTAAAGCGAGGAATGACCGAGCCATTAGAACCCAATACGTTTCCAAAGCGAGTAGTGATGAATTTTGTTTGTGCAGTTTTCCCTAAACTTTGCGTGTAAATTTCTGCAATGCGTTTAGACGCTCCCATCACATTTGTTGGATTTACTGCTTTGTCGGTTGAAATCATAACAAATTTTTCTACCTTAAATTCAACTGCTAAATCGGCTACTGTTTTAGTTCCTAAGATATTTGTTAAGATAGATTCTGATGGATTGTTTTCCATCATGGGCACATGCTTATAAGCAGCGGCATGAAATACAATATGTGGTTTAAACGTATTAAACACATTACGCATTCGATCTTTATTTCGAACATCGCCAATAACAACTTCGTGTTTACAAGTCACTCCGTTTTCGTTAAACTCCAATTCTAATTCATGTAAAGGACTTTCTGCTTGATCTAATAATACTAATAAACTTGGATTAAACTTAGCACACTGCCTAGCTAACTCAGCACCAATAGAACCAGCAGCTCCAGTAATTAAAATGGTTTTGAAATTTAGCTGTTCATTAATTAAAGCATTATCCAATTTAATTGGCTCACGTTCTAATAACTCTTCAATGTTAATACTCTTAATTTGATTAAAGCTTAATTCTCCATTAATCCATTTTGCAACTGGAGGTACATTTAAAACACGAACTCCAAATTGTAAACACTCATCAATAATATTATTTTTTTTGTGAGGCGGTAAATTTTGAATACTAATAATCACTGATTCAACTTCATTATCTTTAATCAATTCAGCTAATTTTGATGTTGGATATATAAACACACCTTCTAAACTTCTCCCTACTTTCTTATCATCATCATCAATAAATCCTACTACTTTATAACGAACCGCAGCATCTCTATCTAACGTGCGTTTCGTGATAATTCCACTTTCGCCAGCGCCGTATATAATTACCTGAATACGTTGTTTTTCAGGGTTTTTCGATTCAAAATATATTGCCTTTACTGCTAAACGTGAGCTAATCATTAAAAATAACGTTACTAATGCATCTATAATAATAATGGCAGTGGGAATAATAAAATATCCTAATGCATAAAGAGTAATAACATTAACAATAACTAATAGTCCACTTCCCAAAATAACTACTTTGAAAATACGCATGGCATCATTGGAGCCAGTATATCTTACAACTCCTTTGTAGGTTTTTGAGATAAAAAAAGAAACTGACCTTATTCCAAATAACAATATATAATCGTACGGTAAATTCTTTAAATCTTCGGGAGGAATTTGCTTAAAATTAAATCGTAAAAAAAAGGCAAGAGTTAACGAAAATGCACAAATAATTAAATCAATAATTAAAATTGACCAGCGCGGTAAATTATACTTCCAAAAATATTCGAGTATCTTGTGCATCTCTGTAAAAATACATTTTTAGCTCCAATGGACAAAATAGATTTTCGCATTAATAACTCAAATAAGGCAGAATTAACCTCAACTTTTCCTCACTAAAAACACCTAAGCCTTTCATATCGGCTTCTGTCAATTTTCCGTGTTTTAATCTAAAATTTACTACTGCTTGCGCCGATTGAAAATTAAAATAGGGATGCTTGCGCAAGGAATTAAAATCTATGGCATTGATAGGGATTTTAGTCAAAGCATTTGCATCTAGTTTAATTTGAGAAGAGAGCAATAAAAATAAACTATCATTCATACCATAAACATCTTTAAGTTGATTGACTGAATGAAAGCCGCCAAGCATGGATCTATATTTAATAATACGTTTGGTGAAACCTGGGCCAATTCCTTTTAAAAACACAATCGATAAACTATCAGCTGTATTTAATTCTACTAATTCTTTCGTAAAAATTTTCTTTTCGTAAGTGTTCTGTTTATTGGCATAGGAAGAATCACGCTTATACTCTTTCTTAGTATTAGGAATTAAAATATAACTCTCTAACTCTTCAAATAATTTTGGAGACATCCCATATAATTTTTTAAGATCTTCGGGCTTAAAAAATTTGCCGCCTTTATTTCTAAAATTAATTAATGTGCTACTTAATTTTTTAGAGAATCCTAATTTTTGAGCATCTACTTCGGTAATAGTGTTTGGATTAAATACAAATAATTGATTATTTGTTTTATGATCAGACCATTCTTTATTTTTGTCGGATTTATTGGAATCTTTAATAACTGATTTATTTTCTTCCATCCCATGAGTTGACGATTGAATATTAATTGTCATTAATTGAACATTACTGGAATTGTTCCCAAAATAGGGCAGTAACAGTCGAACAGCAAACAAAACAACAATAATGACACAAAGCACAAAAACGCCATTACGCTCCTGCTTATTAAAATGAAAGAAATTAAATAAAAATGATTTAAACTTCTGAACTGGCATTTTTACTTCGTTTAAACATAAAATACACTGGAACTCCTAAAGCAATTATCAATAAACCCATACCACAATTAAAGGTTTTATATACTAGTAAGTCTACACAAATTAAGGTCGTTAATATAATATACAATGCTGGAATTACAGGATAACCAAAGGCTTTATAAGGGCGATCAGCATCTGGCATTTTTTTTCGTAATACAAATAAACCAGCAATAGTAATGATATAAAATATTAAAGAAGAGAACGTACAGTAATCTAATAAATCACCATAAGAACCACTTAAACATAATAAAGAAGCCCATGTTCCTTGGAATACCATCGCATTAGAAGGTACATTAAATTTATTTAAAGTAGCGGCTTTCTTAAAAAACAAACCGTCTTTTGCCATCGACTGAAATAAACGTGAACCAGCCAATATCAATCCGTTGTTACAACCAAAAGTTGAAATCATAATTAAAGCCGCCATTAAATATTTCGCGATATCCCCAAATACTAAAAACAAAGCAGCTGTACCTACTCTATCTTTTTGTGCAAACATGATTCCTTGCTCGGCAACTGTTTGAGCATTCGCACTTCCTTCTAAAGGCAACAAACACAAATACGCTACATTAGCTAAAACATAAATTAAAGTCACAATGCACACTCCAAAAAATAATCCTAGAGGGATATTACGTTTAGGATTTTCTACTTCACCTGCAATGAAGGTAACATTGTTCCAAGCATCACTACTAAATAAGGAACCTATCATAGCCAAGCCTAAAGCAGTTGCTAATGACATTCCTGACAAAGAATTAAAACCTTTGAAAACTCCATTGCCTATATCATCAATTCCTTTTGCATCCCAAGCATTTGTCATATTATTAGAAAACACATCACTATGAAATCCGTAGTAAATTCCCACAATGATTAAAGCAAATAAAGCGATTAATTTAGCCGACGTAAAAATTCGTTGAATAGCTTTTCCGTTTTCGATGCCACGTGTATTAATGAAAGTGAGGAGTGCAATAATAAAAATAGCCAACAATTGCGCGCTTGTAATTTTAAGACCCACTATTTGAAACATGACATTTCCTTCTTCGAAAAAAGGAATAAATACACCCGTAAATTTTGCAAAAGCAACAGCCACCGCTGCAATAACTCCTGTTTGAATTACTAGAAAAACTGTCCAACCATAAACAAAGGCTACTAAATCGCCAAAAGCTTTTTTAATGTAAACAAATTGTCCACCTGCTTGGGGCATCATGCCAGCTAACTCTCCATAACTTAAGGCAGCAAATAAAGTGATAACACCAGAAAGAATCCAAACTACTAATAACCATCCTGCTGAACCAACTACACGCGCAATATCGGCACTCACAATAAAAATTCCTGAACCAATCATAGAACCTGCAACTAGCAAGGTGGTATCAAATAAATTAAGACTTGGCTTTTTTATATTCATATAAAGATTTTTTTAACGAAGAAGGGTAACATGCCCAACTTTTTCTATGGTTTTACTATTAATGTCTGTTGCTATTAACTTATAGGTATAAACACCTAACTCGCAATTTACATTTTTATACGTTCCATTCCATCCAACGCCTAACTCATTTGTTCTAAAAATATTTTCGCCCCATCTATTAAATATCAATAATTCAATTTCAACATAACCGCTATACTCCGGTTTAAAAACATCATTAATACCACTACCATTGGGCGAAAAACTATTAGGAATATAAAGCGTTGGCGTCACTTTTATCTCAACCGAATCTTTAGCCACACAACCATATTGATTTGCAATGGTAGCATAATATGTAATACTTGATGGCACTATTGCGGCACTATTGTTACAAAATGTACATGATAACATATAATCTGGTTCCCATGTGCTTATGGTGTCAGATGCACTAAACATTTGTACGACTTCTCCCAAAAAAACCTCAACAACTTTTGGAGTAACTGTTAAGGTGGGTAATGCGTATACCACAACGTCATAATTTCCAGAAGTTAGGCATGGACCATTGTATACATTTAAGGTATAAGTCATCGTTTGTTGTGGATTTACAAAAGGATTAAAAACATCTGTGTAATCTATGTGATCAGCAGGAATCCATTCATAATTATAATTTCCTTGCGGACCTAATATTTGTTTACTTTCGTTAATACACATTGAAATAGAATAAGTATTCATAGGAACATGTGTAAACGAATCAACACGAATACTATCTTTATACAAACAATTATTTGAGATAGTCGTTAAATAATACCATCCAGGAGTAAAGGCATTAATTTGAGGTGTACTTTCTCCGTTACTCCAAAAATAAGACGTACAATTTTGATTCGCATATAATTTAACGGTGTCATCAATACAAGCATTTGCAGGATCTAATAAAATTTTAGTATCGTTTTTAAATACAAATACTCTTACCGAATCAAATGCTATACATCCACTTTGTTCAACTGTTACATGATATACGATGTCATTTAGCGAAGTTGTATATGGGCGTTGAACATTAGGATTGGTGAGAAAAGTGCTTGGCGTCCAAGTAAACGTACATCCTGTTGGTGATGATAATTCTAATCTTGCAGAATCGCCCAAACATAAATTAATGTCAGGTATAGCTGGCAAAATAAATGGTGCGGTTACATTAATTGAAAGATCAACTGTATCAATAACATTACAAATGGTATTATTAGAAATTAACTGAACTGAATACGTTCCAACTGTTGTATAAGTATGTACAGGTGCAATTGCGGTGGATGTTGAACCATCGCCAAAACTCCAAGCATAATTTATAGTAGGATTATTATTATTTACAAAGTTAACATTTACAGCAGGTACGCAACCACTAATATTATACTGAATAGGCGTTAATGCTGTTGGCGAAGTAACAGTTACATTGGTATACGTCGTATCCCAAATATTACAAGTATTCACATTATGCGAAATTAATTGTACTGTATATACCCCAACTGCCGTGTAAGTATGTGTAGGTTGAAAAGAAGAAGAAGTCGCGCCATCTCCGAAATTCCAAAAATAATCAATGCCATTAACACTATGATTAACGAAACTTACTGATAATGGCGCGCATCCTACTGGATTGGTTGGATTTGTTGCTAACTGAGCTATGGTTAAATTAGAATTAAAGGTGAATTTCACTACAGCATTATTACAATTTGTAGAGCCGTTTTGTGTTGACCATGCCGTTGGTGTGGCAGGCATATCATCATTGCCACCACAACTTTCGCAAATGGATTGGTATATAATTCCTGATTTATCAAATCGGCTTGTTCCTCCATCCACATGTTCATTACTAACATTTCCACCAAAAAAAGTAGCATACTGCAATGAAGCGGCATTAGGATTTAACACCATAAAATAAAAATCACTGCTATCAGTTGAACTCATAAAAGCATTTGGAGTAACAGGTAAATTAGCTGTTGAACTATTAGGTTGGTTTTGGTTATATAATACACCTCCCCATCCAGATATATAAATACTGCCACAAACATCTACTAAAAAAGCTGCTGGAGAAATATCCGGAAATCCATCACCAGAACCAACTATGGTAGAAAAAAACGAACTTGTTAAGTTGGCATTTAAACAATGAATAAACTGGCCGCTATTTGGGTTACTATATACGCCTGTTGAAACTGGATATGCACCTTCAGTTTGACCAAACACATAAACTCTATTTTGCTTATCCATTTGCACAAAATAAGACTGATCGTACATGCTTGTGCCTATATATGTAGAAGCCTGAATAGCGTTGCCATTAAAAGAAAATAAGCTTAAAAAACCATCCACGCCTCCTCTTGCTGTTGGATGTATGCTTCCTGTTGTTGTATGAAAATCTGGACTATTTGTTCCACCGGTAACATATAATTGATCGTTAGAATTTAACTCAATGTTATATGCTCCATCATTACCAGAGCCGCCAAAATAGGTACTGAATATAAGCGTGCTTAAACTCGGATTTAATTTTACGATACATGCATCTTGTGTTCCATTTAATGAAGTTTGAAAGCATGAGGGTGTTACTGGAAAATTAGATGAAATTGTATTGGATGCGATATACACATTATTAGAATCATCAACGATAACGCTACCTCGCAAATCGTCTGAATAATTATAATGTAGGCCTCCTAAAAAAACACCGCCATTCACACCTTCATCCAAACTTCCTCCTAAATACGTACTAGCCACTAAAGATGTTCCATTGGTATTAAATTTTGTAATAATCAAATCAGAACCTCCAGCATTTGCTGTTTGCACAACACCAGTTGTAATAGGAAAATTAGGTGAATAGGTTCTACCGAAAACAACTAATTCTCCTAAATTATCTACGATGATACTTTGAGGCGATTCATTTCCTGTTCCGCCTAAATATGTTGAATACAATAAACCAGAGCCAGAAGGATTAAATTTAGAAACAGAGATGTCGCCACCGTAGCCTGAACCACCCATATAATTTATTTGAAAAGCCCCAGCAGATAAAGGATAAGATGGGCCAAAACACATACCTGCTGTATATGCATTTCCTTGAATATCATAAGTAGCGGTCATTCCAAAATTATCGGATAAAGAACCCGTGTAAGTAGCAAACACTAAAGTTGGGTCAATAACTAATGGAAGATTTTTATTGTATTGTGTAATTTTAAATTTTACTTGATTATTTTCTAAAACATAGTTACACTTTATCTCTTCTTGCTTACCATTAATAATCTGATAAGCATAAGGTGCCTTTTGTGTAATATCTCCTACTTCGGTTTCTAAAATCAAATTGCCATCTATAACTTTCAAATGATTTTGTCCAGTAAAGTTCATCACTAACTGATTAACGTCTGCACCAGGATTAACTATAAAATCAAAACGAAAATTATTTTTTTCACTACAATAGTTTACATCAATACCTTGATATAAATTTTTGTAAGTGATTTGGTTGAATGATTTAACGTGTGACGCCCATTTTAAAGGATCTTTGCCAATAAAATAATTCTCATAAAACGAATTTGAATCTCTTTGTTGAATAGTAGCGTTTGCATGACTATTTACAAAACCCATTTTAATAGCATGATAGGTAATTGTAGCTTTGGATCCATGGTGATGCATTTCCTCTAATCCATCTTTAGGAAAAAACACATAAGACAAGCCTTGTTGCTCTAAAAACACTTTGCCACCTTTAAATTTCCCTTCAAATAACACCTTATCATGCCACTGTCCCTTGTTTTGAGTAAAAAGCACATAGGAAGATTGAGGCAATACAGGAACTTTCAAAGAATCTTTGTCAAATCTTGCATATCCCCAAAAGGATAAAAAGACAAAAAACGATATGTAACAAATTGCTTTAATCGCAACCCAAATATATAATAATTAAAGAGATATACAAATATCTTCACTCATTAGCACCAAAGCAAAAGGCGGATAAACCACCTTTTAATTTATTATTCTCAAAACTATCCGAAATTTAGCTAAAAATAAATGCCTATGAAAAGCATATTTTTAAAAAAAGTTTCAAAAGTTTCTCAATATGCGCTCACTTCACAGACGCACCAAAAATAACAGTAACCCTGTTATTCGCCAAATTTTAGATTTAATTCCTAACCATTTACTTACTCGCAGTTTACGCACCCATCAAACTGATAAAGGATGCCATAAATACTAGACCTACAACCAAATAGTAGCTTTAATGTTCGGACAGCTTGAAAAGTGTTACACCTTATCTTATATAAATTAATGATTATCAATTAGTAAGACGTTTATTTCTGACTTAGAATTGAGTCAGAGCCCATCAAAATCTAAGATGAGTGATGGCAACAAAAATCGTACTTATAAAATTTTAGAGAGTCTTTATTACAGCCCATTGAGCTACCATAAATATGCATTAAAAAGTAATTACCAAAGCCATATTATTGAAGCGATTAAAAACCAAACGATAAAATTAATTGATAGCACTACTATTAGCTTATGTTTAGCAATGTTTGATTGGGCAAAATATCTGACAGCTAAAGGAGATTTGAAAATACACACCGTTTTTGACGATGCGTTGGGTTTGCCAGATATAATGAATATAACCGAGGCAAAGCTACACGATAGCAAAGGGCTTTTAACACAAGTATTCTCTAAAGGAACTATTATAGTCGAAGATAGAGCTTATTTTTATTTTGACTTAATAAAACAGCGCTGTGCGGCTAGAAACGATTTGTTACAAGGATTAAAGAAAACACCGTTTACAAAAGTATAGAAGAATTAGATTTACCTGACGATGTAGACCAAGATATTTTAAAAGATGAGCTAATTTATCTTAAAAGCACTAAAGCTGAAGAGAAAGGAATTAACCAAATTAAATTTAAATTGGTAAGTGTATTTAAGGCTTATGAAAATATGGTGATACACATCATTAGTAATCAAACTGAATGTAAGGCACGAACCATAGCAGACTTGTATAAAAAAGAAATGGGATATTGAATTGCTTTTTAAAGCAAGGGAGGATGTAAATTAAACTGTGTCAAGTTCAAAAATAATAGAACTTTAACACACGGTTTAAGAAATGGAAAATAAAAAAGACAGCTTCGATTATGAAGCTTTAAAGAAAAAGACCCTTGAGCAATTTCGTTCGGGCAAAAGT
>CAITNS010000026.1 GCA_903893815.1 uncultured Bacteroidota bacterium | reverse complement strand
GCCCCAGCAGCTCTTTTTTTTGACTTTTCCATGTACAAAAAAAAGATATTGAAACGACTTTCAATATCCTTTAATCAAACCCTTTGCTGTATTAGGTTACAGACGTTATTACCAACTATTTTTGGCCATTATACCATAAATTTGTACTATAAAATCATGAAACAGTTCCTTCAATCAAACCTTTCAAAACTAATTAATGACCTTTGTTTTGTGTTTAGCTTTAAAAGCTAACAACCAATTAACTTGGTTTATTCCTTAACAAACTTGCTATTAATAACTCCTTCGGTAGTTTTAATAGAAATAAAGTAAACCCCATTTGCCATCTCACTACTAAACACTAATTCAAATGTATTAGTTTGTTTTTCAATTACTGAAAAAGCAATAGCATTTCCAAGAACATCGTATAACGTAATTAATTCAGGTTTTTGATTTAACGAAAAACTAATCTGTTGTTTTGCAGGATTTGGAAATAATTTAAAATGAGTTGCTTTTATGATTTCGTTCACACTTACATTTGTTCCATTTAATAAGTTATGAGCGGCACACATGCTTGGAATTCCCCAACCATAAACATTATCAGGGTTAGTAGCTTGAGAAGCTGTTGCTCTTAAAGCTTGTAAAATTTGCATATTTGTTTTAGTAGGATTTGCTTGCCATAAACAAGCTACTGCACCAGCTAAAATTGGGGTTGCGTAAGAGGTTCCATTTCCTGAACTAAATAAACCATTTGCATTACAAACATATGACCCCTGCCCCATCGAACTTAAATCAGGCTTGATACGACCATCTGATGTTGGACCAACTGAACTAAAGTTAGCATGAACCCCGCTTCCATTAACAGCACCAACTGCGCAAATACTATCCGCATCGGCTGGAACACCAATATAATTCCAAGCCCCTCCACCTTCATTACCAGCTGCATTTAAAACAAATATCCCTTTACGAGCTGCCATCGTTGCTGCAATAGAGGCAACAGCTGTTCTTCCATTTAAATCAGCATACACATGATTTTGAGACGGGTTATCAAAAGTAGTATATCCTAAAGAGGTTGTTGTAATATCAGCACCAACGCTATCCGCAAATTCTGCTGCTACCACCCAATTATTTTCTTCAATAATTTTTTCAGTAGCTGCATCTTCCGAACGAATTAACCAATACCCTGCTTTAGGAGCTGTACCAATCAATTGACCTGGTGTATTACCAGCTATTAAGGATAAACAATTTGCTCCATGTAAATAATCTTCGTTTACAGATGTATTTCCTTGAACATAATCTCTCGTACCTAGCAACCTTCCTTCATTTCTTAAAGAATCAAATACTGGATTTGTGTTTACGTTTTCAAATCCTGCATCAATTACTGCAATTACCATATTTTGTCCTCTATAACCTTCGTTATGCATGCAATCAGCACCAATTTGATTTACTTGAGTAAAGGATGGTCCATAATTATAAGCAGTTACTTGAGATTGCTTTTTGTAAGAAGGTTCAATTGCATTTACAGATAACTCTTCTGATGATTTTGTTTTAATGTATTTACCAACGGGTGCAGAACTAGACACACAAGTTAAACTATTAATAGCAGATAATTGCGTAGCATTATTAATGATAACAATAGCAGCATTCATCCATTTTGAACGCTGAAATACCTGAGCTCCTGTTGCGTTTATCTGATTAATATAAGTTTGATTAACTGGAATATCAGTTATATCAATTGCTATTCCTTGAGCAGTTCTTCTGGCAATAGAACGAGCTGTTAAATAGGCGCTGGGATTTCCAATAGTGTATGGAGAACCATTTTTATCTGTAAACTTTACCCAATATTTTCCTGGAAATTGGGCTAGTAATTCATTGGTTATTGATAATAACAAACAAGCAAAAATGATAGTTTTAATTTTATTCATATCCGTGAGTAATATAAGTTAGCTTGTATATAACACCGCTAGTGATTCTTTGTTCAACAGGAATACCAGATATCACAACACTAGCTCGTAAATCTTTTATTTCACGATAAACTAAGCCTACGTCTTTTGCATATTTTTCAACATAATATTCTCGATGAATGGCATTTTTATTTTCATCATCCTTTTGGGTAACCATCAAAACATTATCAAAAGCAGTTCCATTAATAGTTTCTGCTCTATCTGAATAAGTATATTCATATTCCCATTCACCAAGTGTATTATTTGCATTTCCATTCCAAGTGGCGTCTTCCTTTATTGGAAAAATAATTTTAGTGAAGCGAATATCTTCTTCCACCACTTCAAGGGTAGTTGCTGTTCGAGTATAATTCCAAACATCTTTTACTGTCCATGCTATGTTATCATAACTAACAGTATCGTTATACTTTTTGATATAGCGCACCAATTTTATAGCCTTTCTGCCTTGATTATCCATAAACACCTCTTCCAGCTTCTCTTTAATTCGGTATTTATAATAAGTGGTATCATCAAAAAAATCATCATAAATAGTTGAATCAACATCATAAATGATATACTTTCCTATATTTTCGGGTGCATAAGCATATCCAACGTCTGGTGGATCTTCTGTCTTTTTTTTGCACGCAAAAGCCACAAAAACTAATAGCCCAAAAAGTAATAGATTTTTCATATTTATGATAGTTAAAAGTACTAATAAATTA
Organism: uncultured Bacteroidota bacterium; assembly: GCA_903893815.1. Taxonomy (GTDB): domain Bacteria; phylum Bacteroidota; class Bacteroidia; order B-17B0; family Aurantibacillaceae; genus UBA4416. The sequence goes on along the minus strand of CAITNS010000026.1, from coordinate 16,433 downwards.
TCTCTAAAACAATCGTAAATTATTATAAATTCGTCCAAAATTAAGAAGCTGGATTAGATTTATATCATAAAATTTGTTTCGTTGTTTTTTTGAGCGAAAAGAGGCAAATTTTGGAGAGATAGTTTTTACTATCTCGAAAAATTTAACGAATTTGCAGCCAATAAAAACACGAAATAAAATTATTAGATAAATTTAACCCAGTTTCTCAATCTTATGGCAGATTTCTCAAAACACAAATTCGGTACAAAAGCGATACATGCTGGAGCTGATCCAGATCCATCTACCGGTGCAATTATGACACCTATTTTTCAAACATCTACTTATGTTCAGGAATCACCAGGAACTAATAAAGGATATGGTTATGCTCGTGGCAAAAACCCAACTCGTGAAGCTTTGCAAAAAAACATTGCTGCCTTAGAAGGTGGTAAACATTGCGTTTGCTTTAGTTCTGGTATGGGTGCTACAGATGCAGTCATGCGTATGTTACGTCCGGGCGACGAAGTGATTACTGGTGATGATTTATATGGTGGTTCATACCGTATGTTTACTAAAATTTATGAAAATTATGGTATTAAATTCCACTTCATTAATTTAACAGATGTAAATAACATCACTAAATATATTAATGCAAACACAAAATTAATATGGGCGGAAACTCCTACTAATCCAACCATGCAAATTATTGACATTGAAGCTTGCGCAAAAATTGCTAAAGCCAATAAGTTGATTTTAGCGGTTGATAATACATTTGCTTCTCCGTATTTACAAAATCCATTAGCCTTAGGTGCTGATATTGTGATGCATTCAGTTACCAAATATTTAGGTGGACATAGCGATGTTGTTATGGGTGCTTTAATTACCAATGATGACAAATTACACGAGCAAATTTATTTTGTACTAAATAGTTGTGGTGCAAATCCAGGGCCTATGGATTGCTTTTTGGTAATGCGTGGTATTAAAACATTGCATTTACGCATGGAACGCCATTGTTTTAACGGACGTAAGATTGCGGAGTTTTTAAAAACACATCCTCGTATCGAAAAAATTTACTGGCCTGGTTTTACAGATCATCCTAACCACGAGATTGCAAAAAAACAAATGCGTGATTTTGGTGGTATGATTTCAATCGTATTAAAAGGCGCTTCATTAGAAGATACTTTTAAAATTGCTTCATCCTTTAAAGTGTTCTCATTAGCAGAATCTTTAGGTGGTGTGGAATCATTAATCAATCATCCTGTTACCATGACGCATGCATCAATACCAAAAGTAGAACGTGATAAAGCTGGGGTAGTTGATAACTTATTACGCTTAAGTGTAGGTGTGGAAGATGTTGAAGATTTAATTGAAGATTTGAAACAAGCTTTGGCTTAACAAATAAATAGTTACAAAAAACAAAAGCCCGATAAAATTATCGGGCTTTTTGATTTAAATTTATTCAGCAGCTGTGCTATCTGTAGGATGAGGATGGCAATGTGGTTTAGGTTTCATATCCATTGGACGGTGACAACCTTTTTTTCCGCAAGACGACAAACTGATAGCTGCAATACATAATGAAATTACTATAATGATTTTCAAATTTTTCATTTTATTTATTTTTTGATTATACTTAGAAACGGTTCAGGTTTCGTGATAGTATTTCATTACTCATTAATGAGGTAAAACCTATTCTTTTGAAGGTAAGCTTTTCGATTGTTGTTAAATCTTCTAAATTTGTATGCAAATGCACAATAATCTATGAACTTCTTTACAGAATTTTTTAAAGCTATCGGTAATTGTTTCAAAGGGTTTAGTTTACTTTTTGAAAAAGGTTTATGGCCTTATTTATTCTATTCGGTGGGTTTATGGTTATTAATGTGGATAGGCAGTATTTGGGTATTTGCCGAAATAGCTTCGCAATTAGCCAACTACCTAAACCAACAATTAAATTTTGAAGAAATTCCCGATTCTGGTGCTATTTTATCTTTTACTAAACCTTTTCTAACAGGTTATTTTAGTTTCATTATGACCTGGGTATTTAAAATTATCTTTTGGTTTTTATCCAGCACCTTTACTAAATACTTAGTTTTAATAGCCCTCTCCCCTCTATTTGCACTACTATCCGAATCGGTTGAAGAAAAAACAAATGGCAAAAATTATCCTTTCACTTTTCCTCAATTAATAAAAGACATTGGAAGAGGTATTGTGATTAGTTTAAGAAACATGTTCTTAGAATATTTTTTCATTATCACAGGATTTACAATTACCCTACTTTTTCCACCATTAGTTATTGTTACAGGCCCTTTATTAATGATTATTTCTTGGTACTTTATAGGTTTTACAATGTTGGACTATAATTTTGAAAGACATAAAATGACTATTTCAGAAAGTGTAAAATTTACTCGCAAAAACATTGGCTTAGCTTGTGGCATTGGTTTAGTTTACACCGTATTTATGTGGTTACCTTTTTTTATTGGTTTAATGTTTGGTCCAGCTTTAGCAGTGGTTGGAGCAACTATTAGTTTTTTAGAACTAAAACAAAAAGAAACTGTTATATAAAACATGAAACACACTGTATCCATCGTTAACTATTATAACACCACGCCGTTTTTATATGGCATTCATCATTCTGATTTTTTATCCCGGATAACATTAGAATCAGATATCCCTAGTGTGTGTGCTCAAAAATTAAAAAACAAACAAGTAGAAATTGGCTTAGTACCAGTGGCTATTTTGCCTGAATTAGAAAGCTACCAAATCATTACCGACTATTGTATTGGAGCTGTTGGAAAAGTAGATAGCGTGAAATTATTTTCCGAAAAACCTTTAGAAGAATTGACACATGTATTATTAGATTATCAATCTAAAACATCAGTAAACTTAGTTCAGGTTTTAAATAAACATTTTTGGAAAAAGGACATTCAGTTCATCAATGCTACTCAGGGATTTGAAAAACACATTTCTGGAACAACTGGAGCGGTTATTATTGGAGACAGAACTTTTGGTTTGACTTCATATCCTTATCAATACGACCTTGCTGAAGAATGGCAAAAATTTACAGGTTTACCTTTTGTGTTTGCTTGTTGGGTTAGTAATGTGCCCTTAGAAGAAAGTTTTATTAATGAATTCAATAAAACGTTAGCTTTTGGCGTTAATCATATTGAAGAAGCGGTGATAGAAAAACCAAACCATGCTTTAGGAGATAAGGCCTTAGATTATCTAAAAAATAAAATTTCATACAATTTAGATGCTGATAAAAAGAAAGCATTGGAGAAGTTTTTGGAATTGATGGGCTCTTAAATTTAAGTATATCAATACTCTTTTTATGCTGCTTGATTAGCTAAAAAAACATTTTTTTCTTCTATAAAATCCCTATCTTTAAGGGTTATTTAATCACTATGAAGAAATTATTTCTAATCCTATTTTTGGCTGTCATTTCTGTTTCAGAAATCACGTCTCAAAACGAATATATCGACTACCGTTCTACAACCAATCCTTTGTATTGGAAAAATCGTAAACCATTTGCCGACTATTGGCAGCAAGATGTGCATTACACCATCAAAGCTACGTTGAATGATACAACTGACATTATCTCGGGGCACGAAGAATTAACCTACTGGAATAACTCTCCTAAAGATTTATACTTTGTGTATTTTCATTTATACAATAATGCTCAAACAAAAGATTCGTATCTAGCTGATTTATACAAGAATAACAATTACCATTTAAAGTTTAACAAGTACCGTAAAGACGGTAAAGGAACGGAAGTAGTAAGTATAAAAAATGGTAATACCGAATTAAAAACTGAATTAGATAATACGGTAATGAAAGTGTATTTAGAACGTCCTTTAAAACCAGGCGAATCCATTACTTTTGATTTAGACTTTAAAACCTATTACGCCAAAGAGGTTATTCGTAACCGAATGAAAATGTACGGTGCTTTTGGCAACAAACATTTTGATGTAGTGCATTGGTATCCTCGTATTTCGGTTTACGATCGCAAACAAGGCTGGGATACAGATCAACACATGGATCATGAATTTTATGGCGACTTCGGTTCCTTTTATGTAGAATTTACATTGCCAAATAATTACGTATTAGATGCTACAGGTGTTTTACAAAACGAAAAAGAAGTGTTACCTGATTCTTTACGTCAACGTTTAGACATTTCGAACTTTGCAAAAAAGCCATGGAACTCAGCACCAAGCACAATTATAAAACGTGATGGCACAACCAAAACTTGGAAGTTTTCTGCACTTAACGTTCACGATTTTGCATTAACGGCCGACCCAACTTACCGTATTGGAGAAATAATGTGGCAAGGTATTAAGTGTGTGGCATTAGTTCAAGAGCCTCATGCAGCTGGTTGGCAAACTTGTCCACAATATATTGCAAAAGTGTTAGACGTAAACTCTTATAATATTGGTCCTTACCACTACCCAAAAATGATTTGTGCCGATGCACAAGATGGTGTTGAATATCCAATGCTAACTTTAGATGGTGGCTACGATCCTAACTACCGCGACTTGTTAGTTCATGAAATGACACACAATTGGTTTTTTGGAATGGTGGGCAGTAACGAAACATACCGTGCTTTTTTGGATGAAGGTTTCACACAGTTTTATACTGCTGATACCTATCAGTTTATTGACGGACCAAATAAAATTGAACAAAAACCAAAAAGCAAATACGTTCAACGCTTTACCGAACAAAACAGAATTTTAGATGACCAAATTTATAATGGTTATATGAATGCAGTAACCGTGCGAGGAGAGGAAGTGACTTTAAATACTCATAGCGATGATTACAATGGCGGCATTCGTCATGGTGGCGGTTACGGAGCAGTTTATACTAAAACAGCTGCTATGCTTAAAAACATGGAGTATGTATTAGGTCGTTCGTTATTTGATAAGTGTATGCAACATTATTTCAACCAATGGAAATTTGCTCATCCTTATCCAGAAGATTTTAGAAATTCAGTCATTCAATACAGTGGCGTTGATTTAAATTGGTTTTTTGATCAATGGTTAGAAACTACTAAAAAAATTGATTACAAAATTGGTCGCATCAAACGTGGAAAAAACAAAGGCGAATATTTGATTAAATTTAAACGTAAAGGCGATATGCAAATGCCTATTGACTTTGCTGTAATCGATAAAAATGATTCCGCCTACTTGTATCATATTCCAAACACCTGGTTTGAGAAACCAGTAAAAACAAATGTTTTACCTCGTTGGATTGGTTGGGGAAAAGTAAAGCCAACCTATGTAGCTAAAGTTCAATTGAACAGTAAAATACAAAATGTCATCATTGATCCTTCTCGTCGTTTAGCCGATGTAGATATGATGAACAATGTAAAACATCATAAAGTAAATTTAACTTTCGATTCAAAAATTTACAATCCATTAGATTGGAAACATTATGAAATGAAAGCGCGTCCTAGTTTATGGTACAATGGTTATGACGGAATTAAAGTAGGCGCTCACTTAAACGGTGGTTATATGAATACAAAACATGTGTTTGATGTAACCACATGGTTTAGCACAGGATTTGGACAAGCGTATTTAGATAGTACAATAAACAAAAACAAATACAATACCTTTTCGTTTTTACTAAATTATAAAACGTCTACCGCTAAGTTTATTAAAAAATCAAACATCTACATGACTTTAAAATCATTAGATGGTTTAGAAAGTGGATTGATTGGTTTTGAAAAGAAAAGCAATAATGATAGAAATCGAATTTACATTCAATACAAAGCGATGGTAAGAGATTTACCAAACGATTTAGTGTATTTGATAAATCAAAATGAATGGCAAATTCAAAAAATGAATAGTTACTTAAATGTTGGTATAGATCACAATTACAGTTATAATCGTGGAACAGGAACTATGAATTTAAATGCAAGAGCCAGTGCTTTTACAAGAGATTATGATTATTCTAATTTACAATATACAGCTATTAATAAAAATGATTTAGGTAAAATCAATATTAATACACGTGTATTTGCGCAATTAGGTTTTGGAACGCTCTTGGCAGATGAATCCATGTTATTTGCATCAGGTTCTAATCCAGAGGATTTAATGGATAATAAATACACGCGATCCAATGGATTTGTGCCACCAGAGTGGGGGAAATATGGAGCTATGACTAATCACTTTGCTTCTGGAGGAGGATTAAATTTAAGAGGATATTCTGGTTATGTATTAGCATCAACAGATGCAAATGGCTTTATCGTTTATAATTACAAAGGAACAACTGGAGCATCGGCAAGTGCTGAGATTGAATTTGGAGAACTATTTAGTTTTATGAATATTAAAAAACTAAACAATACCATTAAAATTAATCCTTATTTATTTGGTGATGCAGGAACCATCAATACAAATGCGCCTGCCAAAGCAACCGTTATGTCGGGTTTAATTGCTGATGCAGGTGTTGGTGTAGCAGTAAGTATACAAAAATGGGGACCGCTTTATGGTCTAAAACCATTAACTATTCGTTTTGATATGCCATTTTTTGTAAACCGCTTACCGTTTGCCGAAAAAGATTATTTCCAATTCCGTTGGATGGTTGGTATTAACAGAGCCTTCTAGATTTTTGAATATGGAACATTATGATTTAATAGTTATTGGCGGCGGCCCAAGTGGATATGCCGGTGCCATGCGTGCTTTAGACTTTAAGAAAAAAGTTTTACTGATTGAAAAAAAACGAATTGGTGGCGCAGGTGTTTATGATGGAGTTTTAACATCAAAAACATTATGGGAATTATCACAAAAGGTTTCTTCTATTCGCGAAATGATTCCAGATTACCAAGTTAACTTCCAAGAAATTGTAAGCACATTAAAAGAAGCTGTGTTTGAGCGAAAAACTCAGATGACCGTGCATTTAAATTTATTACAAAAACAAACTGGTAATTTATTTTTTTACGAAAAAGGAGCCGCTTCATTTGTAAATAAAAATACCATCTCTATAAAAAAAGAAGATGGGACCATTAAAACAGTGAGTGCTGAAAATATATTAATTGCAACTGGAAGTCGTCCACGTTATTTACCTCATATCCCAATTGATGAACAAATTATAATGACAAGTGATGGCGTAAAAAACTTAACCGAACTTCCAAAAAGTTTAGTAGTTCTTGGAGCTGGTGTTATTGGATGTGAATTTGCCACTATTTTCTCAAACATGGGAAGAACAAAAGTATATTTAATTGATAAGGCCGATAGAATCTTACCGTTTGAAGATGATGATGTTGCGGCTTTAATAAGTGAAAGTTTAGAAAATCATGGCTCAACAATACATCATGGTTCATCATTAAAACGAATGGAGATCAAAAACGGTAAAGTAGAATATGAACTAGAATACAAAGATGGCTCGACAGAAATTATCAATGTTGATAAAGCCTTGGTATCGGTTGGTAGAATTGCTAATGTTGAAAATTTAGGCTTAGAAAATGCTGGCGTAAAATTAAACGACCGTGGCAGTATTTGGGACGATGATACGCAAACGAATATCTCCAATATATACGTAGCAGGGGATGTAACCACAGAAATGGCTTTAGTAAACGTAGGTGAGCGAGAAGCACGACACGCTGTGGTAAGAATGTTTGGACCAACTATTAAACCATTATCATATCAAAATATTTCTACGATTATGTTTTTAAATCCTGAGGTGGCAAGTGTTGGAATGAGCGAACAAGATTGTAATAAAAAAGGATTAGCGCACAAAGTAGTGAAATTAGATTATAGCACTAACGCTCGTGCTATTGCTATGCGTAAAACAAAAGGCTTTTTTAAAATAATTGTTACTAATGATAATGGCATGAGAATACTTGGTATGCGTGCTGTTGGAGAACATGCTAGTTCTGCCATACAAGCCGTTGCGTATTTAATACATACCAATCAGGGTATTCGCGAATTAGCCGATATGATGCATCCCCATCCAAGTATTATTGAAGGTGTGCAAGAGTGTTTACGTATGTTGTTAAACAAATCTATTTACAAGCCATACATTTTTAAAGACAAGCTAAAATGTTATGTGTGCGAAAACAATATGTGCACACCAGTTGAATCTTTAGTATAGCATATGCAAAAGTGAAAAAATTAATTGTCATATTTTTACTAATCAGTAGTTATTGCTTTTCGCAAATCGAAAATAATAGTGAAAAAACGTGGCTGATTGGTTATTATTTTAAATCAGAAAAACAATTAAGAGAAAACCTTTCATTAATTTTTGATTTAACGATTGCAGGTAAATACAATGATGCTAAAACAGAAATTAGTCAATTAAAATCTACTGTTCAAAAATCAAGCCTTGCCTACTCTGCCTTATTATGTTACGAAGCAAATATTTGTTATAACGAAAGTAATCCTTTACTTTAGCTGATTCAGCAATTTCTATTATATCATTAATAGACAAAGACAACCGCTACATTGTAAAGGCTCTTAATATAAAAGCAAAAGCCTTAAGTGCGATTAATGAGTTTGATTCGTCCGAAAAAATATTGAACGAAACTGTTCAAATGGCTCAATCTATTGATGATAAAAATGGATTAGCTAGCTCCTATTATTTACAAAATTCAAACGCTAGTGACAGAGGCTTTTATGCAAAAAGTAAAGACTTATTATTAAAAAGTATCGCACTAAGAAAAGAAATAAAAGATGAATTGGGGCTAGCTGCTAGTTATTCTTTTTTAGGATTAACCAATGCCCATTTAGGCGATTACTCATCATCCTAATTTATTATGTTTTTTTTCTATGTGCCTATGTGGTTAAATAACAACCAAAAATCATTACCTTTACGCCATGGAAAGTGTGAGACAAAGTAAAGTTGCCAAATTATTACAAAAAGAATTAGCCGAAATTTTTAGAGCTAACGCTAAAACCATGTTTAATAATGGCTTTATCACGGTAACAATTGTGCGTGTGAGTTCTGACTTAAGTTCAGCAAAAATATATTTAAGCATCATGGCAACTCAAGATGTGGATGCGTTATTCAAATCGATCAATGATCAAAAACAACATATTCGTAAAATATTAGGATTTAGTATTGGCAAACAAGTACGCGTGGTTCCTGAATTAAATTTCTTTATTGATGATTCGTATGATTATGCTGAAAAAATAAATGCAATTTTCAATAAACCAATTTAATGGTATAAAATAAAAAATCCCCGTTCACTTTAGCGAACGGGGATTTTTTTATGTAATAAAAATTAATCTTTAATAAATTTCTTAGTCGTTAAATTTGCGCCATCGCTTACTTGTAAAAAGTAAACGCCTTTGCTTAAAGAACTGATATTGATAGTTGTTTGAGCTGAATAGTTAGCATCATGCGATAAAACAGTTTTACCTAAAGCATCAATAATAACCACTTTTCCAAAATGAGATGGAGAAGCAACAAATAACTCATTAGTTGCAGGATTAGGAGACACTAACACGTTTGAAACTTTGTTATATGATTGAATACCAGTTGTTGCATCAATAGTTAAAAACCAAGTTAATGTTTGAGTAGTTGGACCAAAACTTGTATTTACAGCAAAAGTTGCAGCAATACTATATGTTCCAGGTGTAGATGTTGTACCTGATATTTGCATACAAGCACTAGATCCACCAAGAAATGTTCCATTTGTTGGGTTTGTAGTAGCAGGTGCAAAACCAGAAGGCAATCCTAATACTGTGCTAATAGCTGCGTCAGTAATGGTTGCAAATCCACCCACATTTGTTCCAAGTGTAAATTGAATGTCAGTTGAATAAGCAACATTAGTTGTGCCATTTGGCAAATTGGTATTTTCAGCTGGCACCGTGCAATAACCTTGAGCGCTAGGCGTACATGCAGCTCCAATAACGCACTGTGCAGATAATTGTGATAAACCACCTATTAATAAAGCGGCAAAAAGTAAAGTTTTTTTCATATGATGTATTTTAAAAGTTGACCGAATTTAAGTAAAATAAAATTACAAATACACACTAATGAGTAAAGCAATTACCTCATCATCTACAAACAATACTTAAATGAGCCATAAAATTTGTATTTTTACCAGTACAAGAACTTTACTATTTACTGAATTTGAATCTTTCATTTTTTATAGCCAAACGGTATTTAATTTCAAAAAAAACCAATAACGCCATCAATGTTATTTCTTGGATTAGCATCGTGGCTATAGCTTTAACCACGGCAGCCTTAATTATTGTTTTATCAGCGATGAATGGTTTAACTAATGTGGTCGCTGATTTGTATCATGCCATTGAACCAGATTTAAAAATTACGGCTGTCAATTCAAAGTACATGAGTAACAAAGATGAATTGACAAAAAAAATAAAATCAATTTCTGGAATCAACGGAATCTCCTACTCTATTGAAGAAAATGCCTTGATGAAATTAGACGAACGACAAGCCATTATTACCGTAAAAGGTGTGGATGAAGAATTTAAAAACTTAACCCATTTCGATACAGTGGTTACTGAGGGAACCTACCGTTTTAAATATGACAATCAGTTTTACGGAGTGTTTGGAAGAGGTGTTGCGGGAAGATTAGGAATTAATGTCAATGATTTTGTGTCTCCTATTTCAATTTATGCGCCTATCAGAGGTAAAACAGAAGGAATTAATCCTGAGGATGCGTTCAATAAATTGTCCATCAGTCCTGCAGGGATATTTTCTTTAAATGATGATTTTGATTTTAAATATGTACTGATTGATTTAGAAGCTGCTCAACAATTATTTGATTGTAAAGACGCTTTTTCCGCTATCGAATTAAGCATTGAAGACAAGGATCAATTGGCCTCTATCCAAGCAAAACTGCAGATAGTATTAGGTGATGAATATCAAATCAAAAACAGATATCAATTAAATGATGTATTATTTAAAACATTAGAAACAGAAAAATTATGGACCTTTTTGATTTTAGCATTTATCTTGGTGATTGCCACATTTAATATCATTGGCGCATTAACCATGTTAATTATTGAAAAGAAAAAAGACATTAAAACCTTGTATAATTTAGGTGCAGATCAAAAATTTATCAGAAACATTTTTATGCAAGAAGGTTTTTTAATTACGTTTGTTGGCGCCTTCACAGGATTAATTATTGGATTGATTATTTGCATTTTGCAGCAACAATTTCATTTAGTAACCTTTGATGATCAATCTGTTATTGCCTATTATCCTATAGATTTACAATTAAAAGATTTTATCTGGATACTAGCAGTTGTAATGGCAATAGGCTTTTTGGCGGCTTTATACCCAGTAAGAGTGTTTACAAAAAATGATTTAGTTCACTTAAATGATTAATTGTTACGCAATAGATGTACAATTAAATAGAACGCTGATGACGCTGATTATTATGACAAGCACTGATAAAACATACTATAACTCTTAATTTAAAAAAACGGATAAAAATCATATTTGATCATAAAGAATCTGCATTATCAGCGTTACATAAAACTAAACGCCCTTCACCTCTTCTCCTTCAACAGCTGCAACTAAACGCACGCCATCAGGATGTAACGTTATTTTGCGTTGACGATATAAAATACCAATTGACTTTTTATAAGTGGCTTTACTCATATCAAAACGTCTTTCAATTAAATCAGGTGATGCTTTATCAGTTAACTCTAAATAACCATCATGAGCAATTAAATATTCTAATATTTTTTCGGTAGAAGATAAAACATGTTTAAACCCTACTTTTTGTAAACTTAAATCTATTAAATTTCCTTCTCTAATTAATTTTATATAACCTTTTACTGAATCGCCAACTGCTACATCTGTAAATATATCGTTATGATAAATTAAACCTTTATGAATACCATTGATAACACAGGTAAATCCTAAGTCTGTTTCGTTGTAAACTAATAAATCGACTTCTTCACCTTGTTCTACTTCTAAAACTTCGTTGCTAATAAATTTGTTGATTTTACTTGAAGCAACAATACGGTCGGTTAATTCATCTAAATAAATAAACACCACATAATTATGACCTTCAATCATTTTTTGTTTTTGCTCTTTAAAAGGAACAAATAAATCTTTTTCTAAACCCCAATCTAAAAAAGCACCTACACGTGAAACTTCCGAAACATTTAAAAAAGCAAATTGATTAATTTCAACATATGGTTTTAATCGGGTGGCAATTAATCGATCTTCAGAATCTTTATAAATAAACACCTCGATTTCATCTCCAACTTTAAAATCGGGTTCAATACATTTATTTGGCAACAATACTACTTCATTTTCATCATTACCCAAAAACATTCCTGGAGGCGTTTGTCGTAAAATAGTTAAAGTGTTTGTTTTTCCTATCTGAATCATTATTTTTTATTTTCGTAAAGATACGTTTTTTAGACCAATTTTTGGCCAATATCACTCTCCTAATTCATTCCCTAACTCAAACTGTAGTTTCACTCGTTTTAAAGAGGTTGTATTTGTGCGAACAGTCTGAATTTCATAAATTTAAAGATTAATTAACGCGTTAAAATTATCTAAGAAATAGTAATTTTTATAGAGATACAAAACATCATACTTTAAGATTAACCCGCTAATAAGTTTACTAAAAAAATAACGGCATCATATATGAAAAAATTATTCCTTTTTGTTTTAATTACTAGTTTATTCTTCAATTCTTTTGGGCAAATAACAACAGCTGTCAACCCTACGATTGCGCAAATGCAATCTCTTTTGCAGGGAAATGGTGTTGTTGTTAGCGGCTTAACCATTACTTGCCCTTCAGGTGCTTATGCAACATTTGCTAACGGTGCTGGGGCGTTGGGAGGAACATTAAATTCAGGAATTTTACTTACAACTGGAACAGCCTCCAATGTGGCTGGTCCTAATACAAGTTCTAATAACTTAAGTTTAGATAATTTAGCTCCAGGATCTGCACTGGGCAACACATTAGCTAGTAGTGGTATTAATGGTACTTTTGACGGATGTTATATTAATTTCTTAATTACGCCCAGCTGTGCAACTTTGAGCATTAATTATGTTTTTGGATCTGAAGAATATCCTGAATATTCAGTAGGTTCAATTAATGATGTATTTGGATTTGTATTAAGTGGGCCAAATCCTTTAGGAGGAAACTACAACCAACAAAATTTAGCAATTTTACCAGTAACAACAACTACTTCAAATGTTGTTTCTATTCAAAATGTAAATAATGGTACCAATAATACTGGTCCTTGTATAAATTGTGCCTACTATATACCTAATCCACCGGGATTAGCTTATGATGCTTGTACTCCGGTGATGACAGCCTCTGCAAACGTAATACCTTGTCAAACTTATACCATGACGATTGGTGTGTGGGATGATTCCGACGGTATTTTAGATTCTGGGGTATTTTTGGATGTAAATGGTTTATCTTGTGCAAACCAGCCAAGCTTAACAGCAACTGTTAATCCAACAACAACCTGTGGTCCTCAAACTGTAACATTAACTGTTACTGGCGGCTTCGCCATTGGTTCTTATACCTGGTCTGCACCCGCATCTGGCGGCCTAGCAGCTACAACAGGTTCTGTAGTTACTGCCAATCCAACAGCTGCAACTACTTACACAGTTAAATATTCTGATATCAATACTTGTCCTGGTTTTCCTGTAACACAAACTGTTTCTATAGCATTTACTCCTCCTCCAGCTTTACCTGTAAGTCAAAGCCCTGCTGGATCTATTTGTGTTGGACAAAGTGTTACATTAACCGCTTCAGGTGGCGCAGGAACTTATTCTTGGTCTCCTAGCGCTTCATTAACATCCCCCTCAAATTCTGTTACTACTGCTTCTCCTTCAATAACTACAACCTACACAGTTACAAATACATTAGGAGCATGCGTTAGCTCAAGCGTTATTGCAGTTACCGTTGGAGGATCCTCGGTTGCAATTACTCCCTCCATATCAACTATCTGTTTAGGTCAAAGTCAGCCTTTATCTGCTAGCGGTGCTGGGCCTTTTGTTTGGACTGCTAGCGCTGGCGCTAATCCTCCTGCAACAGGTAATGTTTCCGTGACGCCAACTACAACTACTACTTATACTGTTCTATCTGGTACTGGAGCTTGTACAGCACAAGCGGTTGCAACAGTTTCTATCTCAGCAACTCCTACAATTGCCATTACACCTTCTTTATCTACTATTTGTGCCGGACAAAGCCAAGCTTTATCTGCTAGTGGCGCTGGGCCTTTTGTTTGGACTGCTAGTTCAGGAGCTGCTCCTGCTAGTGTGGCAAATGTAACAGTTACTCCTGGCACAACAACTACTTATACTGTTTTATCAGGCACTGGAACTTGTACTTCTTCTGCTGTTGCTACTGTATCCATAGCTCCATCTTTATCTGTTTCAATTACACCATCCTTATCAACTATTTGTTTAGGTCAAAGTCAAGCTTTATCTGCGAGCGGTGCTGGGCCTTTTGTTTGGACTGCAAGTGCAGGCGCAAATCCAGCTGCTACGGGTAATGTTACTGTAACTCCAACTGCAACTACTACTTATACTGTTTTATCAGGAACTGGAACTTGCACTGCCTCTGCTATCGCAACGGTTTCTATTTCTACAACACCATCAATTAATATTACCCCATCCAATACAACTATTTGCTTAGGAGAAAGTGTAACCTTATCCTCTTCAGGAGCTGGTCCGTTTACTTGGACAGCAAGTAGTGGTGCTAATCCAGCAAGTGCTGCAAGTGTAACAGTTACTCCAACCACAACAACTACCTATACCGTGCTATCTGGCACGGGTGCTTGCACAGCAACAGCTTTAGCAACCGTATCTATTGCACCAGTTGCTCCAATTAATATTACACCATCAAACACAACTATTTGTTTAGGCGAAAGCGTTAGCTTAACGTCAACCGGTACAGGTCCGTTTACTTGGACAGCCAGTGCAGGTGCTAACCCTGCTAGTGCATCAAGTGTAACTGTTTCTCCTACTTCAAATACTACCTACACTGTTTTATCAGGAACTGGCGCTTGTACAGTAACAGCTGTTGCAACCGTATCCATTTCTCCTACACTTTCAATAAATATAACTCCTGCTAGTACTATTATTTGTAATGGTCAATCAGCAAATTTATCAGTAACTGGAAGTACTGGACCTTTTGTGTGGACAGCTAGTAGTGGAGCAAATCCTTCTCCAACAGGGGCAGTAACAGTTAACCCAACAACAACTGTAACATATACAGTATTAGCGGGTACTGGAGCTTGCACCGCTCAAGCTATTGCAAGCGTGAGTGTTTCGCCAACTTTAACCATTTCTATCATACCAAGTAATACAACAATTTGTAGTGGAGCATCAGCTACCTTAACAGCCAGTGGAACAACAAGCTATATTTGGTCAAATGGTGCAAGCACGTCATCAATAATAGTAAACCCAACAACTAACACTTCTTATACCGTAATTGGTACAAATGGTATTTGTACTAATTCTACTTCAACAACGCTAAATATTATCACCCCAACTGTTAGTGCCACTTCAAGTTTACCTTATTACTGTATTGGAATTCCAGCTGTATCTTTGACAGGAAGCGGAGCAACAACTTACACTTGGTCGGGTTCAGGATTAAGTTCAACAACTGGAGCAATAGTAACAGCTACACCAAGTGCTACTAGTATTTATACTGTAGTAGGAGAAACAAGTGGTTGTGTTGCTACACAAACTATTTCATTAACGGTTCCTCCAATAAGCACTATCACTGCAGCTACTGCTAACTCGGTTATTTGTATTGGAACAACAGGAACAACGTTAACTGCTAATGGAGCGAACACCTACACTTGGTCTCCTGGATTAATGGCTAATGATACAGTTGCTGTTAACCCATTAACAACAACAGCATACACCGTAGCTGGACAAACATTAGCTGGTTGTATAATGGTTCCTGCAGTAGTAACAGTTAGCGTATTACCTACTATTAACCCAGTTCTTACAATAAGCAGTCCAACGGTTTGTTTAACTAAAACTGTTAGCATTTCTGCTCCTGCTGCTGCAGGACTTACATATACTTGGCAACCAACAAATTCTATTTCTGGAGCAAATAATACATCAAGTGTTGTAGCAATGCCTCCTAGCACGGCAACTGTTATTTATACAGTTACAATTTCTAATGGAGTATGTATTGGAACAAATACTGTACAATTACAAATAAAAACACCTCCAAACATTACTAATTTTATTACACTTAACAACGATACTATTTGTACGGGTGGTTGTGTAACTTTTAGTGCTACTGCAACTGGTAGCCAACCTATTTTCTATCAATGGTTCTACGAAAGCGGCATTGGTACTTCTTCAGTTGGTATTGCTCCTGAGGCTTGTTATCCTTCTGCTGGTAGTTTCTCGGTTGTAGCTACGGCATCTAATACTTGTGGTTTTGATTCTTTAGTGAAAACAAATTTTGTTAATGTATTTGATTTGCCTGTATTAATTGTTGATGGCGACACAACTATTAATATTGGCGAGACTGCTACCGTTTATGCTTCTGG
>CAITNS010000025.1 GCA_903893815.1 uncultured Bacteroidota bacterium | reverse complement strand
TATAGTATTATATAATATATAGATATAGTGTAAATACAGCATATCAAAGTATTACCGTAGGTTATCTATATAAACAAGTTATTTGTATTATATATTTATTACCTTCATTAAGCTATTACAGTTTGATTTGCTAACGCAAATCGCTTTAATCAAAATAACGCATCACTCAACAAGTGCCTTCGGTACAATCAATCTAATTAAGTTTTAATAATATATTGTTATTAGAGTATATCAACCATAGCCGAAGGCAACCATATATAAAACACATCTCAACTAATTTAGTTATGCGTAGCATCTTGTATACTACCATATAAAGAACACATCTCAACCAAATTTTTTTTGATATGTAGCTACGCCAACACCACCCCGTTCCGAATCCCCCTCCGTAAAACTTGCACCATAAAATTAGCTAAATGCTCTGTAGACCAGGAAAACCAAGGTTTTTCTAGGTTATTAAAAATATGCCTGGTAATTTTACAGACGTTAAACGTTCATCTAACATTTGTAAAGCAAGAAAATATGAAAAAATTTATAAGCTATTACCGCACATCAACTCATAAACAGAACCTTGGATTAGAAGCTCAGAAAACAATGGTCGAGAACTATATCAATAGTGTCGGTGGTTTACTATTAGATTCTGTTGCTGAGCAAGAAAGTGGCAAAAATGATAAACGTGAAGGTTTAGAGCGTGCAATTAAATTATGTGAGCAACATGATTGTATCCTTATCATCGCCAAGCTAGATAGAATGTCAAGGTCAGTTTCTTTTTTGTTTCAACTTCGTGACCGTGTATCAAAAAACAATATAGAGATTAAAGCATTAGATATGCCTAGCTTTAATACTTTAAGCCTCGGAATATACGCTACAATGGCACAGGCAGAGCGTGAGGCGATTTCGACCCGCACTGTTTTGGCACTAGCTGAAAAGAAAAAACAGGGTGTTAAACTTGGAAGCCCTCAGAATCTCACTAGCAGTGCTCAAAAGAAAGGTGTCGAAAGCATTAAGTTAAAAGCCAGAACCAATGACCAGAATAGGCAAGCCCAAGCCATTATAGTTACTTGTATTTCGAAGGGAATGAATTATAGTAGTTCAGCGGAATATCTTAATGAATTAAATTATAAAACAAGTATGGATAAAAAATTTAAAGCTACAACGGTAATGAGATTATATCAAAGATTTTTAAATGAGAATCAACAAAACACAATTGGTTTAGTTGCTTAATTTTTGGACTAGCTGACCCGATGCGTGAGGTTAATTAAATTTTGGAGTTGCTGACACCGATGCTTGAGGTTTTAATAGAGTTGATAACCTATAATATTATTTTTGAATATAAATCGTCCTACTACTTTTTTTTTAATGAATCAAGTTGCCAAGCAAAATAAATTAAAAATAAACTGCTATCGTTTTCTTGACAGGCTGCCATTAAAATCGTATCTTTGTATTATATTGATTTTACTGATAAAAACGAGCATTACTCGTCCAGATAATTTCAATGACGCAAAATCTCAGCGGTATACAAATAAAGTATTAAGTAGTATAATTCATTCGGGAAAACCTCTCAACCATTCTGTAAAAGAATGGGTCAGCATTTTATTAAAAATTAAGTTTTCAATTAATGAACTTCATGTGTATTAAATTATTCTGATTACTCATGTTATAATCATTTAAGTCAACTTCATTAAAAAAAATAAAAATTTGGTTATACCAATAGTGGAATACTATTGTCCAAATTAAAGCATTAAACAAAAAAGATTATGATAGAAAAATACGAATTAGGACAACGAGCATTAGCTAAATCTAAATGCAAAATCGGTTGCCTATTAAATACTTGGGATTATGAAAAAAATGGAAAACCTACTCCCGAAAAAATTTCAAAATTATTGCCAATGGGAATCAATACAGTAAAAAAACATCTTATTGATTTTCGAAGTCAAATTAATAAAATAGAAACTAAAGAGCTAGAAAGGCTTGCTAAAATTGAGGAAAAAAGGCAATTTATAGTTGATTGGTACGCTAACTATAAATTAAAAAAGGCTGGCCAATTAGAGGAAAATAACAAGAAAACTGAAAGTAATGAATATGAATAAATTATATATGGAGGAATTATATATAGCACTAGGATACACTGATGAAAGAGCTGTAAAGTCATGGTGCCTAAAAAACAATGTTCTTTTGCAAAAAGATGGGAAAGCAAGATTTGTATTTGAGTCTGCTTTTAAGGAAGTAAGTGAAAGACCATTTATCGAAAAATTAAAATCTGAATTCGGAAATGATTGGCAAGCAGCATATAATCTTTACGCTTCTGGAAATATACCAGCATTAACAACACTTCAACGATTACCAGACGTAAAATATAAAACCTATATACCTAAAAATGGAATAGCGGACACATACAAAAAACAATTTGACGAATATGCAAAGTCTAAAAAAGCTGCCTAAAAAATCTAGGATAACTGGATTGTACTTGTATTGTAATAAATGCAAAGCATATTACAGTAGTGATTCCATTACAAATTGTAAATGCAATTCAATGGTATATCGTGCCAAAATTCATATTACTGGCACAAAAAAATCATCAAAAGTAAAAACTCTAATTGCTGAAAATTTTGAAGATGCGATTAAAGAATTTTTAGAGTTTAAAAAATCACTAATTAATTCGAACTTCAATCTAAATAGTCAGTTAATTGCTGTTCATAAGCCTGTGCTTCTAACTGAGTGTATGGCAGAATATATGGCTTACCTTAATAATGAAGGCGTGCCAGAACATATGAAGAAGACTAGAACTATAGGGCATTTAAAGGATTATGAAAGAAATTTTAAATATTATATAGATGCTTTAATTGAAAATGGAGAAGTAGTGCAAACACTAAAATTTCTCGATATAAATGCAATTCATGTAGGTTATTTACATAAGTATGTTTTAAATAATCTTAATGCAAAAAATAGATATTATAATAATATTATCAGTGCATTAAGATTATTTACTTCTTACATTATAAAAACTCATAAGTACGAAAATATTTATTCAAATCATTTTCAAGGTGTACCAAGAAGATTTGTTAATTATGACCCAAAAGCAGTTTCAGGAGTTGAGTTTTATAAACTAATTGGAGCAGTAAACAAAGAAAATGGGGCGAAAATTCTTAAAACAGGTGAACGTAAAAATTATTACAGAGATTGGATAGTTGATGCTTTTTGGCTTGGATTATTTACTGGTGGAAGAAGAGATGAAGTTGTCTATTTAAAATGGTCGGATATAGTTTATGATGAAAATGGTCAACCCTTGCATTTTAATTCAGGTGATAATAAGTTTAATCGTTCAAACAGCAATATCGTCAGCAATGAAGAAAAGAAAATTAAACAATTTCAGATTTACGATGATTTTAAGGCTTTTTTAGACAGGGTAGGGTACGATAAGTATAAGAATTCAGATAATTACGTATTAGCTCCAGAAACGGCTTATAAAAGGGAAACAATGATAGATTTGATTAGTAAAGCATTTACACAATTTCTTTCGAAAACGGATATTAAAGTAAAACTTGAATTTAAGAATCTTAGAAAGACATTTTCAACTAGTGTTAGAATGCAATATGGAGACCATGCACATTATATTACATCTCATGGAGGTTTATCAGTAATGGATAAACATTATATTGATAAAAGTGATGTTCAGAAAAAGATGAGAAAAGGGTTTAAAATATTTGAAAATGCTTAAGTTCCTTACTCCATTTCCTTACTCCAACGGATTGAGGTCGAAGTTAAAAAGTTACAAAAACGAAAAAGCCTCAGTAATACCGAGGCTTTTTCAATGGTAGCGGGAGAGTGATTCGAACACCCGACCTTTGGGTTATGAGCCCAACGAGCTACCCCTGCTCTATCCCGCAATATGTTTGTTTTTAAAGAACTTTTTAATCTAAGAAAGTAACAATTGTTATTTTCGGGTGCAAAGATAGGTTTTATTTCCTTTTACACAAATAAATCTTAAGATATTACATAAAGCCTTGATAACACTAGCTCTTAACTCGAAAAAGCCCTAAGCTTTATTACCATCTTCTTAAAAAAATAGAGAATTTGCAGCGTCGAAAATTTTATTCTATAGGTCGTTTATATGTTTTTCTTTTATACAACCAATAAAAATAATATATTAAAAAAGGGAGCCAACCTAGGAAATAAAAATAAATAGCCGTTTTCATTCTTTAATTCTTTTCGAAACCCGAACTTGAACCATCCCAAACATCAGGTAATCCAATACTAAGTTGTGTATCTGTATGATTTAATATTTTTCTATCATGAAGTTTAAATGTACTTAGGTTAAATTTACTTGGGAAATCCTTAATAAATTTAATGTATTTACCATCTTTTAAAAGTCTACCATGCTCAATTTTTTTGCCATCCTTGTATAATTTATATCGTCCGCGTTCTTTAAGGTCGAGTTTTATATCTTTACTACCGTGGTCGGACCAGCCACCAGACCAATGCCAGGTTCCTGCTAAATTTTCATATTCACCAGTGAGTTTTGTTTTCTTACAATTGGTTAAAAATCCTATCATTAAAGCTATAATGACAAGTCTTGTGAGTTTAGTTTTCATAGTCATTTAACTACTTTTTTCTTAGATTATTGTGAGGATGTTTACTATGCTTTTATTTTTGGATGTCCTATGGTTTTCAAATAATCCCAGGCATCTTTATTAAAATCAAATATGATGGGTTTTCCTGTATCTTCAAAATGATTTAAATTCTCGTAAGGTAAAATATAAATCTGTGCTCCGTAAAATGAATTCTCTAAATCTGATTCATTTATAAAACCAATATTTTTATTCGAACTCTTTAGTCTTATTTCTTTAATGTCTTTGAATAAAAATGTTTTTGCGCTAAATAATCTTTTCTCAGAAATGGATTCTTCTGTAAGGATAATTTTGTCAAATATACCAAAGTTGATGATGAGTAAAATTGGTAATTGAGAAAAAGGAAACCAATACCATTTTTTAGTAGTGAATAATAGGTATAGTAAAATAAGCATCACCGTTACAGACAATATCAATTGCAAAACTAGTTCCCAACTTTTTATTTTTCTCTTTTTTAATATCAATTTATTTTATTTGAATAAGTTCAGTATTTGCTATAATATCTTTCAAAGCATTATACAATGTATCTAAATCTTTTTGAGAATTAAATACTTGTACACTATATCGTAAATATACATCTGAACCATGTCGCATCACAGGGATTTCTATTTTGTAAGCCTCAAATAAATTGCGTTGCAAAGTTTCAGGTTCTGTTGTATGAATAGGAATACTGAACATCTGCCCTAAAAATATATCGTTTATTGGACATAGAGGTTTTGTTCCTAGCAGGTCGCAAAAACGTTGGGCATTAGCTTGTAATAGTTTTCTGCAATTAGTGGCTTGCATTTCCCAATGATTAGTATTCATAAACTCAATAGCTTTAGGCACTGTTAAAAAAGCTGTGAAGTCTCTTGTGCCTTGTAATTGATGATAATCTAAAAATTGTGAATGTGAAGGCATGGCACTTTCATAACCCCAACTGATAACTAATGGATCTGTCCAATGTTGATGTTGTTTGCTCACATATAAAAAAGCGCAACCTTTAGGTGTCATCATCCATTTATGACAAGCGCCTGTATAAATATCCGCCTTTAGTTCAGAAAGATTTAAAGGGATGTGTCCAGGCACATGAGCTCCATCAACAATAGTTAATAAACCTTTTTGTTTGGCAATGTCGCATATTTCTTTTACAGGTAATATTAATGCCGTGCTACTGGTTATTTGACTAATAAAAATAGCCTTGGTGTTTTTAGTAAGGCCTTTAAAAAAATCTTCTACAAATGCTTCTTTTGTTGTTAAAGGTAAATTAATAGGTTGACGAATATACTTAACGCCTGTTTGTTTGCAATAGTAATTCCATGATTTATCCATTGCGCCATATTCTAAATCAGTCGTTAAAATTTCATCACCTGCGTTTAATTTCAAGCTTTTAGTAATGATGCTCATGGCATATGATGGATTTGGCGTATAAACCAAATCATCTGAATCACAGTGAATATATTTAGCAAGCGCTTCTCTGGATTTTTTTAAGTATTTGAATCCGTCTACTGTTATAAATTGCACAGGCTCTGATTCCATTTCTAATTGCCATTTTTGTAGATCCTCAAAAATAGGTTTTGGACAAGCTCCGAAAGAACCAAAGTTTAAATAGGTAATTTTTGGATTAATTAGAAATTGCGAGGATAAATCTTGTAATTGTGTCATTGTACTTAATTATTTTTATGATTCTTTTCATAGTCACCCTGAGCGGAGTCGAAAGGTTATAAGATTCCTTTTGGAACAACTCTCATTACTTTTGCTTTGATGTTTTTCTTTAAGGTGGATTTTGAATCAGGATTAAATGTTAAGGTTGTTTCCCAAGCATTTTCGGGCTTTATTTCAACGAGCATTTCTTGTTGAACTTCCGAGGAAATTTTTTCGGAATGAATAACGGTAAAACATTCTGTATTTAAGTTAGCGCTTCGCGGGTCCAAGTTAAATGTTCCTATCACAGTTATTTTTCCATCAATCACCATTGATTTTGCATGTAAACCAAATATGGGAGTATGATTTATTTTCTTTTGCAAAGCACCAGTCATTATTTCAAAACGAATTGCTACATCTGGTTTAAATTCAAAAATTCTTACTCCAGTTTTTAATAGTGCTTCTCGGTCTCTTTGGTAACCACTAAATGCCTGAAGATTATCGGTAGAAGCAAGACTATTAGTCAAAATTTTTATTTTCACACCACGTTTTACGGCTTCTTTAAATAATTGTTTGCCTACTTCAGTTGTAATTAAATAAGGTGATTGAATGATAATGGAATCTTTTGCTTGAGACACTAATTTAATTAATTGGAACGTGCTAATGCCTCCACCAGCTAATCCTTTTGATCCGTCATTTTTACCAGGGAGATCAGATATAAATTCCACATTATCTACCCATTGTAATTTTCCGGTAGATTGAATCATATCAAACGTCTCAGGAATATGTTTTATTTTTTCTCGCACTTGAGGCCAAAAGTTGTTTGAGTCGCAGGCATACTGATGTAAATTATCAAAACGATTTGTTTCTGTATAATTATATTGAGTGGTGTCGATTAATGATTTTACATTAACTACATAACTGCTATTCCAAAATAATTCAAATGATTCTTGTATCTGTTTAGTGACGCCACCAATTAGTAATACATCTCTATCTCTAAAGTTGTATTCGTGATCGTAATCAAAATATTCATCAGCAATATTTCTACCACCTGTTATTACCACTTTTCCATCAACGGTGTAGGTTTTATTGTGCATTCTTTGGTTAGCACCTCTAAAGTTAGTTGCAAAATTACCGAGTTTATCACCAATTGTTTTACCTACATTAGTTCCAGGATTATAAATTTTGATAGAGATATTTTCGTGCGAATCTAGTGTCAGTAATTTTTGTTCATCAGCTTCCACCATAATGTCATCCACCAAAATCCGAACTTTCACACCCCGATCTGCAGCTCTTACTAAATAATCTGCGGCTATTAACCCTACATTATCTGCTGTAAAAATAAAATACTGAATATCAATGCTATGTTCAGCATATTCACTTAGCCAAGCCCGTGCAACCATCGATCCATCTCCGTCTTCTAAAACATAAACTCCTGTTTTATGAATCATCGAATCAGCCAGGGGGTTTAGTTTTTGACTTAAACTCACACTTGTATCTCTGTGAATTGAAGTGCAAAAATCAGTAGTTTTTATCATGGAGTCCTTATGATTTTCGTCCTTGGAGGAACAAGACGCAAATAAAGTCAAGGAAAAGATAATGATTAGTAATTTATACATAAATGGAATCAATGAATATAATGATAAATAAAACTAATAAAATCTTTGTAATTTATTGAAAAAGAAGTTCTAAGCCTTTTTTTAACAATGGGTAAATATTTGTAAATTTTAGGTAATTTTAAAACAAAAGCGACACTAATACTAACTATGAAATAGTCATGTTTTAAAAAGAGCAATAAACAATACAGATAACATGATTATACCACAAGACAATAAAATGAAATTATAATCAACATATGAAAAAACAATTTTTTACTATTCTATTTAGCGTTCTTTTTTATGCAATTATACAAGGTCAGACGCCAGTGCCTGCTCCCGATTGGTCATTAAAAGTAAGTAGTAATGTTGAGAAAGACGGACGAGCCCTTCCAGGTGCTACTGTTATTTTATATAGAGGATCTGCAGTAGTTACGCAAGTGCAAAGTGATGCGAATGGTGATTTTCAAATAAATATTCCGCCCAATGGCGATTATATCATTGCTATTTCTTATGCTGGTTGTAACACAAAAAAGTTTTCTGTTTCAACAATGGGTGTTCCACCTGAGACTACAAAAGGTAATATTAAGGATGAAGTTGAAATTAGTGGAGGAGTAACCATGTCGAAACCTTTACCTGGTATTAATTACTCTTTATTCAATCAACCATTATTGCGTATTATGTACATGGCAAATAAAAAAGTGTTTGCAGATGATGCCTATTACACTAGTCAAATGGTAGCTTCTTTTTCAGATATTAGACAACAGGAAACAGATTTATTGGCAAAATATGCAGCAGCCTTAAAAAATGGAGACGCTGCTTTCAGTAAAAAAAATTGTGAGTTAGCTAAGACTAATTATGCAACGGCAAATAGCTTATTGCCAGATGAAGTAATACCAAAAGAGAAATTATTGGCAGCAGAAAAATGTGTAAAAGAAAAAGAGAACGAAACTAATAAGGCAGCTCAAGAGAAGGCAGCGGCGGAAGCGGCGGCAAAAGCAGCGGCTGATAAAGCGGCGGCTGATAAGGCTGCAGCAGATAAGGCAGCAAAGGAAAAAGCAGCAGCTGAAAAATTAGCGAAAGAACAAGAAGCGGCAAAGAAAGCAGAAGATGCAAGATTGGCAGCAGAGAAAGCAGCAGCAGATAAAGCCGCTCAAGAGAAGTTAGCACAAGAAAAAGCAGCAGCGGATAAAGCCGCTCAAGAAAAATTAGCACAAGAAAAATTAGCACAAGAAAAAGCAGCACAAGAGAAAGCAGCAGCTGAAAAATTAGCAAAAGAACAAGAAGCAGCAAAGAAAGCAGAAGAAGCAAGATTGGCAGCTGAAAAAGCAGCAGCAGAGAAAGCAGCTCAAGAGAAGTTAGCAAAGGAAAAAGCAGCAGCTGAAAAACTAGCAAAAGAACAAGAAGCGGCAAAG
>CAITNS010000024.1 GCA_903893815.1 uncultured Bacteroidota bacterium | reverse complement strand
TACAGCCCCAGCAGCTCTTTTTTTTGACTTTTCCATGTACAAAAAAAAGATATTGAAACGACTTTCAATATCCTTTAATCAAACCCTTTGCTGTATTAGGTTACAGACGTTATTACCAACTATTTTTGGCCATTATACCTTGAAAAGACTAAAGAGATTCAAGGGACTGTTTGACAGAAGAGACCAAAATCAATAGTCTTTTTGTCTCTTCAATCTCTTTCGTCTCTTCAATCCCTCCTAATGGTATTTATTAAACACATCCCAACTTTCTAAATAAGCCTTATCTAATAATGCTTTGTTGAGGTTTAGTGCAATATTGTTCTTGTCAAAATAAAACTCTAAATCTTCGGTAGCTAAATTACCTGTTAAATCATCTTTTGCCATAGGGCAGCCACCAAAGCCATGTATCGCCAAATCAAAACGCTGGCATCCACTTTTGTAAGCCGCATCAATTTTTTCTTGAGCTTTATCTTTTGTAGAGTGGAGGTGAGCTCCAATTTCTACACCTTTAAATTCTGGAATAATATTAGAAAATAAATAACTAATGTTGGTTCTATCTGAAACTCCAATTGTATCAGAAAGGGCAATAATTTTTACTCCCAAATTGCTTAGTTTTTTTGTCCATTCAATAACAATATCGCTGTTCCAAACATCTCCATAAGGATTACCAAAAGCCATCGAAATATAAACCACTAATTCTTTGTTATGCTTCACGCATAAGTTTTGAATTTCTTCAACTCTTACTAAAGATTCTGCTATACTTGAATTAGCATTACGTTGCTGAAAGGTTTCGGAAATAGAAAATGGAAAACCTAAATAACGAATTTCATCAAAAGTACAAGCATCTTGAGCCCCACGTGTATTGGCAATAATAGCTAATAATTTACTTTTGGTTTGCGATAAATCCAACTGTTTTAAAACATCCGCTGTATCATGCATTTGAGGAATGGCTTTAGGCGAAACAAAACTTCCAAAATCAATGGTATCAAATCCAATATTTAATAACGAATTAATGTATTTAACTTTTACATCTGTAGGGATAATATCTTTGATGCCTTGCATCGCGTCACGAGGACATTCAATTAATTTCATAATAAGTTTTGTTTTACAAGTTCTTTATTAATGTTCTTTATCAAAGCGGGGCCTTCGTAAATAAAACCTGTATATAATTGTATTAAATCGGCACCAGCTTTTATTTTTTCAATAGCATCTTCGGGGCTATGAATACCTCCAACACCAATAACGGGAAAAGCGTTATTGGATTTTGTTTTTAAATAAGCAATAACCTCTGTACTTCTTTTGGATAGAGGTTTACCACTTAATCCTCCCATTCCAATTGCTTCAATTTCAGCTTTTGGATAGGTTAAAGGTTCGCGGGCAATGGTTGTATTAGTTGCTACAATACCGTCAATTTTAGTAGATGCCACAATATCAATAATATCATCTAATTGAGAGTTTGTTAAATCGGGGGCTATTTTTAATAAAATAGGCTTACGTCTTGGTTTTGAATGATTAATGTTTTGGAGGTGATTTAATAAATGTGTCAACGGTTCTTTATCTTGTAACTCTCTAAGGTTAGGAGTGTTAGGTGAGCTTACATTAACTACAAAGTAATCTACCACATCAAACAAGGCATTAAAACAATATTCATAATCTTTAATTGCATCTTCGTTAGCTGTAACTTTATTTTTGCCAATATTACCGCCAATAATGGCTTTTGTTTTTCTGTTTTTTAAGCGAATAACTGCCGCATCAACTCCTTCATTATTAAAGCCCATTCGGTTAATAATAGCTTTATCGTTTGGTAATCTAAATAAACGAGGCTTATCATTACCAGGTTGAGGCTTAGGAGTTAAGGTGCCAATTTCAATAAACCCAAAGCCAAGAGCCCCAAGTTCATTAAATACTTTAGCATCTTTATCTAAGCCGGCTGCTAAACCAACAGGATTTTCGAAAGTGAGTCCAAATAACTGTTTTTTTAGCTTAGGATGCTTGTATTCCAAAATGGATTTACTCATAAAGCGCCCAAATGGATTACCAAGGGCTAATTTCATGAGGTCAAATGTTAAATAATGAGCCTTTTCAGGATCTAATTTAAAAACTAAAGGCCTTAATAATTGCTTGTACATAGTATACAAAGATACGTTTTATGTGAATGAGATAAATTTAACATGCCCTATGTTGAAAAAAAAAATACTTTTTTTTTAGATTTTTAACTAAAATTAAAAAAAACGTGTATTTTTGCACCGAATTAATAAAACCTAAACAAAAACCTAAAATGAAAAAAGTATTATCAATCGTTGCTGTAGCTGTTTTATCAGCTGCATTTGTATCTTGCGGACCTTCTAAAGAAGAATTAGCTGCTAAACAAAAACAAACTGAAGATTCATTAGCTGCTGTTGCTCAACAACAAGCTGACTCTTTAGCTAAAGTTGCTGAAGCTGAAGCTGCTGCTGCTGCTGAAGCTACTGCTAAAATGGCTGCTGATTCAACTAGAATGGCTGATTCAGTTGCTGCTGCTACTAAAGGTAAAAAGAAATAGTTAGTTAAAGCAAAAAACAAAAAAGCCCTTCCGCTAGTTAGCGGAAGGGCTTTTTTTATGAAATTATTTTAATGATAGGAACACGGATTAAACAGGTAAAACAGATGTGTTCGGATTTAATCCGTTTGTAATTACTCTCAAAAATTGATCTGCGATAATTCGCCTAATACGTTAAATCAGCGTTCTATTAATTTACAGTCCAGTATATTTCCTAAATAATTTAATCGCAAGCGCTAATAAAATAATACCAAATACTTTTTTAATAATCGCAATTCCTCCGGCACCTAGTACTTTTTCTATTTTATCTAAGTTTCTTAAAACAATATAAACAATAATGACATTAAAAAAGATGGCCGTAATAATTGATACAATATTATACTCTGCTCTAATGGATAAAAGTGTGGTTAAGGTTCCTGTTCCAGCAATTAATGGAAATGCCAAAGGTATAATAGAGGCTGTTGCAGGCATGGCATCTTTTGCAATTTGAATGCCCAATATCATTTCAAAAGCAACAATAAATAATAAAATTGAACCAGCAATTGCAAAGTCGCCAACCGATATACCGATAATGTCTAATATAGTTTGACCAACAAATAAAAACACAATCATAATACCAAACGATACAAAAGAGGCTTTTGAGGCATTAATACCACCAGTTTTTTGTTTTAAACTAATAATGATAGGAATCGAACCAATTACATCAATTACAGCAAAAAGTACCATCGTAACTTTTAAAATTTCAATAATGTCGAATTGTAAATTCATGTTGTTTATTTTTTTGACAAAGGTAAATTAATAATAGGAAATAAATAATGCGGTGTCCTTAAATAATTTGTAAGTTTATCCTATGATAAAAAATACTCTAATTGGCTTAACTGCCTTGTTTTTAGTTTCTTGTACGCAAGTTAACACCTCTTCTAATAAAGCCATCACACAGGGTGGTGATACTGTTGCCGAAGTAGGTATTTCTTTATCTAAAATGGATTTTGTTGAGGAATTAGCAAATATTGAAGAACCTAAAGAGGATAAAATTTTATTTAAAGCAAGTGGCACTGAGCCAGGATGGTTTGCCGAAATTTCTGAACTTAAAATAAGATTGGTAGTTGATTATGGAAAAGATAGTTTAATAATAGATAATAAAGGTGCGGCAATTAACGAAAAGGAAGATTATAATTATTCAATTAAAGAAAATATTTCTATCAGTGCTATAAATAAACCTTGCACTGCTGCTAGTGGAGACAAAGCTGATAGACAAGTAACTATTTTATTTAAAGGCAAAAAATATACAGGTTGCGGTAGTTTTGTAAAATAATTTTCAGGGTCCATTAAACCTTTGTTTTTTTTGCAAGTCTTACCTACAAATACATTTAAAAAAACAAATCATATATGAAAACTAAACAATTAACCTTAGTACTTGCTGTAGTAGCTATAATAAGTGCTAGCATTTTCTCTTCTTGCAGAAAAAAAGAAAAAGAAGAAATAGATAATGATACTGCAGGAGCATCTGATCAATCATTAGCATCATCTTCTGTTAACGATTTGACTAGTATTTCGGATGAAGCGGCAAAAACTTATACTATTTCAAGTTTCAAAACAGCCGAAACGAATGCTATTTTAAGTTCTTGTGCAACCATAACCTTTGATACCTTAGCTGCAGCAAAAACAATTACGGTTAATTTTGGAGCAACAAATTGCTTAGGAAATGACGGACGATATAGAAGAGGCGCTTTAAAAATTGCTTTTACTGGAAAGTACAGAGATTCCTTAACTTTAATTACTGTTACTCCTCAAAGTTATTTTGTTAATGATAATCAAATAACTGGTTCTAAAACTATCAAAAATTTAGGACACAATGCTGCAAACCATTTAGTATATGAAATAAATGCAAACATCAGTATTATTAAAGCTAGCGGCGGTGGTACCATTACATGGCAAAGTGCTCGCCAACGCGAATGGACTGCAGGCGAAAGTACTTTAAATTGGTCAGATGATATTTACTCAATTACTGGTAGTGCAAATGGAACGACCTCAAATGGTAATACATTTACATCTGTCATTACATCACCTTTAATTAGAAACATGTCAATTGGCTGTCGCCGTCACTTTACTCAAGGTTCATTGCAACATACACCAGGAGGTAAAGCTACAAGATACATAGATTTTGGAAATGGCGCCTGCGATTCGGATGCAACTGTAACTATCAATGGAACCACTTATAATATTACCTTACCATAAAATATTGTTTTTTAAGTTTGAGAAGGGCTGGAGGAAAACTCCGGCCTTTTTTGTTGATAACACATTCATTTTTTAATTTTTTTAAGAGTTTTATGGCTAAATTTTTTAGTAATATTGTTTATGCTTTACAACTGGAAAATAGCTTTTTCTAATAAACACTTCCAAAACAGGTTTTTAATTTCTGTTGTTGCTTTAATTGGAATATTAATTGGTTTCGCTTCTTTATTAGCATATATCGAAACTAGACAAGGTCACACCTTTTATGACCCGATTTTAAATTTTATTAAACCTCGTGATGTTTCTGATTTTATATTTTTTGTTACTTATTCGGCAGCATTAATGGGACTGATTTATGCCTTTTTATCTCCTTATAAATTTTTACACCTTATTCAAATGTATGGTGCTTTAACTTTGTTAAGAGTAGTAACTTTATTTTTCATCCCTTTAGAGCCACCTACAGCTATTATTCCTTTAAGAGATACTATTCTAACTCACACTTTTTATGCAGGAAACGAACATTTAAAAGATTTGTTTTTTAGCGGACATTCTGCTACCTTATTTTTATTTTATTTTTTCTGCGTTAACAAGGTTTTAAAATACACGTTCTTGGCAGCCGCTATTGCTGTTTCGGTTGGCGTTATGGTTCAGCATGTGCATTATACTTATGATGTGATTGCTGCTCCAATTTTCGCTTACATTGCTTACCGTGTAATTACTAAGTTCTCAAAGCACTATCAAAATGATGCGCCTTTAGCTAACAGCTAATTGTCTAAAAGATATTTTTTCTTTTCATTAAAATTTGCTCCTTCATCGTATTTTTATGCAACGATGAAAGCACTACACAAATATATTTTAGCAAGTACTTTGCTATTAAATATGTTAGCCTGTAAGCATCAACAAACCGTTACAAAATCCAAAGATCCTAGCTCAACTAAACCAGAAAAAATGTCAAATTCTCTAAAAAAACAATATGCCATTAAGTTAGGCGTAAGTGAGTCTGATATCAAAAATGAAACGCTCTATCAATTTATTAATGAATGGCAAGGCGTTCCTTATAAATATGCAGGAAAAGATAAAGCTGGTATTGATTGCTCTGGTTTAACATCTACCTTATATTTAAAAGTGTATAAAAAAACGATTTCGTCTAATACCAAAGCATTGGTAGGAGAGGTGAAAAAAATAAGTGAATCAGATTTAAAAGAAGGGGATTTAGTTTTTTTTAATACCAATGGCAAGAGCGTTTCCCATGTTGGGGTTTATTTACAAAATCATAAATTTGTTCATGCCTCCACAAAAAAAGGTGTGATGATTAGCGATTTGAATGAAGCTTATTTTAAGCAAACGTATCTTAGCTCTGGTAGAGTGAAGTAGGGCAATAAATCTCCGTAAATAGCGTTACTATTACATCCAATCATTTTAAAATGAATAAACTCATCCTTACTGTTTTATTAGTTATTCATTTTGCGTTTACTTATAGTCAAACTTGGACTCAATTAGCCGATTTTCCTGGTGGACCAAGAGACGATGGAACTTCTTTTATCATCAATAATAAAGCTTACTGTTTTTCAGGTCTCGAACCAGGTTACCAATGTATGCCAAATGGTTATGTGTTTGACGCAGTTTCAGAAACTTGGTCGCCAATGGCATCATTACCTGCTGGTAAAGAACGACAATATGCTACCGCTTTTTCTTATAATGGAATTGGTTATATGTTTGGCGGTTTAAAATGTGACAATAGTTGTTTGAATGACTTTTGGCAATATTCGGTTTCTTCAAATTCTTGGACAGCCTTGCCCGATTTTCCAGCATCAGGTAGGCAAGGCATGATTAACTTTGTAATTAAAGATAAAGTATATATTATTGGTGGAAGGCCAGCTAGTAATAATGCTGTTAGTGAAGTGTGGGAATATAATTTTACCACCACAACTTGGACTCAAAAAAATAATATACCGCTAACAGGCATTTGGCGAGGCGCTGCTTTTGCCATTGATACCGTTGGTTATATATGTTACGGAATGAACAGCTCACTTCCCGAAGCTTATAATCACAACATGTATCGATATGATTATACGAACGATAGTTGGTCGATGGTTCCAAATATAGCATTGCCACTTCGGAGATATATTGCTTGCGCCGTAGTTAATAATAAAGCTTGTTTGTATGGCGGACACGATACGTTGAATGTGATTAACAATGATATAAAATTATTTGATCCAGCTGATACAAGCCTAACTGCTTATGGAGGCGTTCCAACTATTGGGAGAAGAGGAACCATGTTTTTTTCATTGAACGATGTGTTTTATATAACAGCAGGTTTGGATACCGCATACAATCGTATTAAAGAAACGTGGAAGAACGATGCTTTTGTTGGATTAAAAGAAAATGAAGAGCAGTTAAATGTTAAAGTATATCCAAATCCAGTTAACGATAAATTGAATATCGTTTTAAATTCTCAATCAAACGGAATGATTCAATTATATAATCAGTTAGGCGAATTGGTTTTGGAAGAAAAATTAAGCTCAGATATCACAGAAATAAACACCGGTATATTTATAAATGGGATGTATCTACTATCAATAAAAACACAAGAAGGTATTAGCTCTAAAAAGGTTGTTATTAGTCACTAATTTTAATCTTATTTAACGCTTCTCTATCAAGAATTCACTGTTAAAAACAATCTCTTTTCGTAAATTTAAAAGGCATGATTGATTGTAATTTAACAACATGATTAAATTTTTTTATAAAACTCTTTTTGCCTTTTCAATAGTGCTAATTATGGCTTTTGTTTCTAAAAAACAATTTCCATCCGATACACCTAAAATTGCACCCCCATTTTTAAACGCTCAATCTCATTGGGTTGATTCTGTTTTTAATTCTTTGAATTCCGATCAACGCTTAGCGCAACTTTTTATGGTTGCCGCTTATAGTAATAAGGATATGAAGCATGTGGCCGAAATTAGAGAGTTGGTAGAAAAATATAATATTGGCGGTTTAATATTTATGCAAGGTGGTCCGTTACGCGAAGCCAAACTAAATAACTATTACCAAAGCAAAGCAAAAACACCCTTGATGATTTCGATTGATGGAGAGTGGGGTTTGGCTATGCGTTTGGATAGTACGCCAAAGTATCCTCGTCAAATGACATTAGGTGCTATTAAAAATGATTCGTTAATTTTTTACATGGGCAAACAAATTGCTCGCGAATGCAAACGTATGGGTATTCATGTAAACTTTGCTCCCGTAGCCGATATCAATAACAACCCATTAAATCCAGTCATTGGGATGAGAAGTTTTGGAGAGAATAAATTTAATGTAGCGAACAAAGCAGTCATGTACATGAAAGGCTTACAAGCCGAAGGAGTAATGGCAAACGGAAAACATTTTCCAGGTCACGGCGATACAGATAGTGATTCTCATAAAACATTACCTGTCATTAGTGCTAGTAAAGAGCGCATGGATACTTTGGAGCTGTATCCGTTTCAACAATTATTTAATCAAGGTTTATCAAGTATTATGGTGGCGCATTTATTTGTACCCTGTTATGATACTACTAAAAATACAGCATCTACACTTTCCCCATTTATCGTTCAGGATTTATTAAAAAAACAATTAGGTTTTCAGGGCTTAATATTTACAGATGCATTAAACATGAAAGGCGTTGCTAGTTTTTACGAGCCAGGTATGGTGGATGTAAAAGCTTTATTAGCAGGTAATGATGTATTGTTGTTTGCAGAGAATGTTCCTAAAGCGATGGAGCAAATAAAATTAGCAGTAAGCAAGGGGCAAATTACACAAGAAGAAATTGACTCACGTTGCAAAAAAATATTGAAAGCAAAATTTTGGTGCGGATTAAATAATAAGCAATATGTGAATCCAAAACACTTGTACGAAGACTTAAATACAACTTCATCGTTTGTGATGAATACCAAACTAGCTGAAGCTTCTGTTACTTTATTGAAAAACGAAAAATCGCTTTTGCCATTGCAACGTTTAGATACTATGAAAATTATTGAAGTATCTATTGGTGATGCTAAAGAAAATTTATTTTCATCAACAATCAATAAGTATTCAAAAATTCCACATTTAGGAATTGATCATGATGCCTCTAAAAAAGAAAGAGATACTTTGATGGCTAAACTAAAAAACTACAATCATGTTATTTTACAAGTCAATAAAACGTCATACAAACCCGAAAAAGATTTTGGTTGTTCGGCGGGAAGCATTGAATTGATTTCTAAAATTTGTTCTCAAAAAAACACCATTGCTTGTTTGTTTTCTAATCCTTACCTAATTAATAAATTGGACAATATCGATAAAGCAAAAGCTATTTTAGATGTTTATGAGAATAATTCCTTTAGCCAGAAAGCAGTCGCTGATGCTATTATGGGAGCAATTACGGTAAATGGAAGATTACCAGTAAGTACTAATTTATTTGTTGCAGGAGCAGGGTTAGATATTAATAATACGATTAGAGTGCAGTATGTTACTCCAGAACAAATGGGGTTTAATAGTTCTAAATTATTAGAAATTGATTCTATTGCTCGTCATGGTATTAACGAAAACGCTTATCCTGGTTGTCAGATTGTAGCTATTAAGGACGGAAAAGTATTTTATCAAAAAAACTTTGGTAAACAAGCTTACGATGCTACTGCCGAAAAAGTAAATGATCATACTATTTATGATTTAGCATCCTTAACCAAAATAGTATCATCATCGTTAGCTCTAATGAAATTAAGCGAACAAAAACAATTTGATTATGAGCAGCATTTAGATTATTATTTTCCTGAACTAGTTGGTACAAATAAATCGGCCATTCATTACAAAGATATGTTGACTCATCAATCTGGCTTACCTGCTTGGTTACCATTTTGGCAAAAAACCGTGGATAAAAAAAACGGATACAAATCGGGTTATTATAGTGATGAGTATTCGGAAGAGTTTCCTGTGCAAGTGGCTAAAGGGTTATATGTGGTAAAAGATTTTAATGATTCGATCTATAATCAAATTATGAGTTGTAAAATGGAAGAAACTTGTAAGTATGTGTACAGCGACATTGGATATTATTTTTCTAAAATCTTAATTGAAAAACTGACTAAAACTCCATTAAATAAATACGTGCAAAATCAGTTTTATAAACCAATGAATTTAGGATTAACTTATTTGCCTTTATCTGTTTATCCTTCGGAGCAAATTGCACCAACCGAAAATGATTTAAAGTTTAGAAAACAATTAGTAAGAGGTTATGTGCACGATCAAGGAGCTGCTTTAATGGGAGGAGTTGCAGGTCATGCTGGTTTATTTGGGAATGCAAATGATGTGGCGGTGATTATGCAAATGCTTTTAAATAAAGGTTATTATGCAGGGCAACAGATGTTGGATAGTTCTGTGATTAGACAATACACGAGCTCGCAATTTTCGGATAACAGAAGAGGTTTATGTTTTGATAAGCCAGAACCTGATGAAAAAAAAGATAGTCCTGTTACCAAAGAATGTAGTTTAAAGAGTTTTGGACATAGCGGTTTTACTGGGACATTTGCTTGGGCAGACCCTGAAAATGGGTTAATATTTGTGTTTTTATCAAACAGGATTTATCCTAGTGCTGATGAAAATAAGCTGGCAAAATTAGGAATCAGGGGTAAAATACACCGCGCTTTATACGAGGCAGTGAAACCTAATGCGTTGCTTTTAAATTAGGTATTTAATAGCTACTTTTATTATTCTAAATTCTATTAAAATGAGTGAGACTTTAAAAAATCAGAAAGAACATATTTTGAAATTATTGAAAGAAAAATCAGTAATGAAACAAGATGTATTTAGAAATACAGTCGCTTCTTTCGAAATGGTTAAGAAATGTGTGGATGAGATTGCTAAAGAATTAAATGCAGAAACTCAGGCTATTGATAAAAGAATAGTTGTTTCAACTTTAGAAACAACGTCTCATGCCACACAATTAAAAGTGGCTGGCGATATGTTAGAATTTTTTATGCATACCAATGTATTTGAATTTGAAAAGTCACACGCCATGTATAGAACGGGTTACGTAAAACAAAACGAGTATAATTCATATTGTGGTATTATTAACGTGTATAATTTTTTAGCTGATTCGTTTAAGTTTAATCGTTTAAATGATTTAGGGTATTTAGTTTGCCGCATCTTTGTCAATAGAGAAATGAAGTTTTTTATTGAAGCAAGAGGACCGATAGGCGTTAAATATTCTTCGTTTTCTGATGCACCATTAAATCAAGAGCAATTACATGAAATTATCAATGATTTAATTATTTACGCTATTACGTTCGATTTATTTACGCCACCAATTGAACAAGTGCGCGAAGTATCGGTTAATGAAATTCAA
Source organism: uncultured Bacteroidota bacterium (assembly GCA_903893815.1). Classification (GTDB taxonomy): domain Bacteria; phylum Bacteroidota; class Bacteroidia; order B-17B0; family Aurantibacillaceae; genus UBA4416. The sequence goes on along the minus strand of CAITNS010000024.1, from coordinate 9,543 downwards.
GAGAAAGTTAGTAGTATCAATTTACGTACAGGCAAGCGTTTAGGTTATGGCACGAGTGCTAGTTACGATGAGGATACAAACATGTATATCTAAAATCTGATGCTAAATAAAAATAAATTATTTACTATTTCCTTTGTTGAAGGAGCTTCTGTGATGGCTGCCGAAATTTGTGGTGCCAAATTATTAGCTCCTTTTTTTGGAAGTAGTTTATATGTTTGGAGTTCAGTTATGGCAATTACTTTGGGCGGTTTAGCAAGTGGTTATTTTTTAGGAGGAAAATTAAGTAAAAGAGATAATAAAGAAAACACATTGTTGTATGTTTTAATTGCTGCGGTTTGTTGTTTATGTTTAATGCCTTTTACCACAACCGTATTTTTAATAACGTCTTCACATTTGTCTTTAATACCAGCCGTTATAATAAGTGTATTGTTTTTATTATTTCCAACTATGATTTGCATGGGAGCAACTTCTCCTTTAATTATTTCTATTTTAACTCACAATGCTAATGAAAGCGGAGAGAATAGTGGAAAGATATATGCTGTATCCACTGTAGGAGGAATTTTAGCAACATTTTTATGTGGATTTTATTTAATCCCAAATCTTGGTGTTCAGTTGAGTTTAATTGGTTTTGCTATCGCTTTAGGATTAGCAGCAATGTTTTTAATTCTTAAAAAAAAAAATAAAGTAAGCGGCTCTATTTTATTGTTTTTGATTTCATTAGCATTGTATGGTTTTGCTAATTCTAAAAGTAATCGCTTTACTGTTTTTAAATCAGAAGGTATTTTAGGTAAGTTAGAAATCAGAGAAGAACCTTCTTATAACAATGAATCGGTTATTATTAGAAAATTACTGATTAATAATATCATTCAAACCGAAATGCAAATAGATACCAAACAATCGGTTTCCGATTATGTACGATTGGTAGAAAAGAATTTATTTTACTTACCTAAAGGAAAAACCTTGATATTGGGCTTAGGAGGTGGAGTGTTAGCTAATTTGTTTCAGCAATACCAGTATGATGTAACAACTGTTGAATTTGATAGTCGAATCATCGATATAGCGAAGCAGTTTTTTTATTTGAGCGATTCTGTAAAAACAGTTAGTGCCGATGCACGTTATTATATTAATAATTGTAAAGACAAATACAACATTATTTTATTCGATGTCTTTAAAGCGGAAGAACAGCCCTCACATGTTATTACCAAAGAAAGTTTAGTGAAATTAAAAACGATGTTAGATACCAATGGCATTGTATTGATTAATACGCATGGTTATTTAACTGGCGAAAAAGGATTAGGAACACAGTGTATGCTAGCTACTTTAAAGCAAGCTGGTTTTGATATTAAAATTTGTACGTTTAGTGAAGTTGAAAAATACCGTAATTTATTAATAGTCGCTTCTTTAAAACCAATAGACGTTGCATTGCATGGTGAATTATATCCAATTATGTTAACAGACTTAGAAACAATTAATAAAGATAATCAGCCAATATTAGAGGCTTTGAATGCATCGGCTAATCAGGAATTTAGAACACTTTATCTTAATAATTATATTTTAAGGAATTATTAAGTGAAATAATTGGTCAATTTTTTCAGTAGTATATTGTCACCCTGAAATTTGGAGTACTTGTTGGCATTTATAAATGAGATGTTTTAAAACCTTATCACAAAATGTTCTTTTTCTTTATTTTCGGTTCTGAAAAACACAATACCAAAATAAAATAAGTCTAAACTAAGAGTAACTTCTTTGTGTTCGCAAATTTCTTTCCAAGCTTTTTGCATCTCTTCGCTCCAGTAAATATCATCAAATACAAAAACAGAATTTACATTTTTCTTTTCTAAGGCTAGTTTAAAATAGTTCATAGTTGGTTCGTATGCATGATTTCCATCGATGTATAAAAAATCTAGAGAATCTATTTTGGATAATAGCTTTGGAAATTCTGTATTAAAATTTCCATTAACAGAGATAATGTTGGAGGCCGCATCAGTAGAAGTCTTAAATAACTGTTTTGAAAACTGATATAAATTTGGGCAACCTTCGATGGTATAAATATTAGATTTAGGAACTGCTTTGGATAAGTATAAACACGTTAATCCAATGGAGGTTCCCAACTCAACAACTGTTTTTGGTGTAAATTTATTTAGTAAACGATATAAAAACTCTGCTTGTTTTTTTTGTGCAATCCCGTGTTTAGTTATATCGTTTATTTGACGTTTGTTTGATTTTAATTTTTTAGATCCTGCACCAAAATCAGTGATTTCGATAGCAGTAGCGTTTTTTTGTAATTCTTTTCTTATAGCATCTAACTCTTCAAAATCACCAAAAGGGTGTTTGTTTTTTATTAACTCCATATAAAAGTTATATAAAAACGGTGAGTGTAAATCGTGCTCGGTATAAGCCGTTAGTTTATAATTTATATATTTTAAAATTGTTTTTAGTTCCATTGATTATTTAGGAGTACGAATATAAATTATGTGCAATTTTTATTAGTTTTTTTAACCACATAGAAACATAGATATTATTTTGCAAAGGGTTTGATAAGAAGCTTCGCTTTTCACATAATACACTATTTGTAAAAAATAAGTTTTCTATTTTCTTCTTTAGCATAATTTTTTTCTATGTCACTATGTGGTTTATTAATTATTTTCAGTACAATTGCAAACCGCAGTTTTCACAATAGCTTCTGTTTTATAATTGGGCAAGCTAGTTTCCTTCATGAAAAAAATGGTTAAGTCTAAAATAGGTTGATCTGGATGTTCTTTATTCCATTTATTTAAAAGGTATTTGCAATAATACGGCCTCATGTAATTATTGTTGTTAAAGGTATAATTTTCCTGAAACTTACGCCATCTATCGCTTTCAAATTCACATACACCGTATTTAGGTTTGGCGTAAATAACGGTGTCTTTATTATTTTTAATATCAATATATTTTCTATCGTTTCGTAATGCACTGTAAACAAACCACCCATCATCTTTTAAAATATAAGGAGCAAACATTCCCCAGTTTTGTTCTAATCGTAAAGCTTTTCCGTAATGCACAATAGTAGGGTCTAAAACGTATGGGAATTTTTTAACGCTCCCTAAGTTCATCATCAAACAAAAAATGGCGACAAATATCACAAAGTAATTTCTGGAGATTTGAATGAATGCAATAATGAAAGTTGTATTTGTAATGTGTTCTACTTCTTCATATTGAGTTTTGTTTTTATAAAATCGCTGTTCAAACCAATCCATTACTGACGATGGCAGTAACCCAATTAAGGAAGTCGCACCGATAATATAAAATAAGCCAACATATACAGTGCTGGCAATACCTAAAAATAAAGCAACGTAACAGACAATGCCAATAAGCCTTATTTTACTTGGAACAAATGGTAGTATTAATAAAAAAGGAGCTAAGAGTTCAATATAAAATACCACATAAGTTAGTATTTTCATCAGCATTGGAAATTGATAAAGTAGAGTACCTCCTGGCATTCGTATTTGATCTAAACTTAAAGCGTAATATAAAGCTGTTCCTTCGGTTCTCCATTCGGGAGAAGTTTTTAGTAAGGCCGAAAATAAGAAAACAGAGACTGGCAATAATACATAACCAAAATTTGCCCAATCAAAATAATGATTTGAGTAACTTGATTTTTTTTGAAAAGAATAACGCTCGCCCCAAGGTAAAAAAATAGCCCAAAATAATAATAAGCGTAACATATCATCGCCACCTTGTAAGATAAAAGGATTTCGGTTTTGTAGTGATGTAATAAATACCCAGCAAATAAATGTAAATACACGTGTTCTATAGCCAATCATCAATAATACGATACATAGCGCGTTAATTAAAAATAAAACGACTTGCCACCATAAGTCGCCGCTAAGCGCGTGAAACGAATAATAATTTGGACTCCAATTGTATTGTTTTAAAACATCAATTGGCAATACGCCTTCGTCGGTAAAAAAAGCTTTAATGGATATTGAACGAATGAATAAATCAGTTAATAAAACAAATCCAACAGCAATTCGCATTAATCCTAAAGCCCTTACATCTAAACTGTAAGATTGTTTTAAGCTATTAAGTATGCTATGTATTGTTTTGATAATTGTGAGTTAACGGAAATAAAAAAGGCTCCCGAGAAATCGGGAGCCTTAAAATTAATATTCTAAACGTTTATAAACAACCAACTTGTCCAGAAACTGTAACAGAGTAAAAAGAACCAGGAGTTTTATAACATGCTATATTTGAGAAAACTCCAGTAATACTAGGTAAAGCGGGAGGAGTTACTGTTGATAATGAAATTGTTATTGACCCAGCACTAGAATACCAAACACTACCTGCATCTTGACTAGTAGGGTTTGTAACCGTCATAAACGCTTTGTTTGGACCCAATAAACCACTACTATTTACGAATGTATATACTCCTGCAACTGGTGGAGATTGAAAACATACTTCAATAGTAGTTCCAGTGCTGCTATTAGTGTTAACCAAGCAAGTTTGACCTGCTTGACAACCAGAGCTTTGCCATGCTGCTCCAGCACCAACGCCTGACATAATGGAATTTTGCTGAGTAGAAGTTGTGGCTATAGTACCAGTTGTGGTTACATTAGTAATATTTGGGTTGTTACCCGTTCCACTTGACGCTTCGTCTTTGTATGTTGGTGTAATGGCATCATTATCATTTTTTGGTTTACAAGAGATGAAAATGATACTTGCTATAAATATTACTGAAAGTGCTGATAAAATGATTTTTTTCATTTTTTTTAGTTTTTTTGTCTCCCAAATATATAGATTAAAATAGTATTTACCAAATAGTTACACTCATTCAATTAACACATTGGCTAGTTAATAAAAGCGTTCGCCTTGTTTTACCATCTGCTTCAATAAAATACAGGCTCTATATCGATCTTCTTGATATTCCTCATAAAGGTCGTTTAGGGTACTTAAAACTTGTGCTACACTAATTTCATCCGCCCATTTTAGCAAACCTTTTGGGTAATTTACCCCTTTAGTCATCGCTAAATCAATATCTGTAGCAGAAGCAATGCCTAAATACTTGGTATCGACCGCTTCGTTAATTAACATACAAAGCACACGGTTTACAATATATTTTGCTAAAGCTTCATCTTTTGTAGGTTCTGGTAGGCTAGTCCCTTCTCTGTAATCATAAAAGCCGCGGCCTGATTTTTTACCCAAAAACTTAGCCTCTAATAATCGTTTTTGAGTTAAAGAGGGTTTAAATCGAGGGTCGTAGTAAAATTGTTTCCAAACGGTTTCGGTTACTATATAATTCACATCATGTCCAATTAAGTCCATTAATTCAAAAGGCCCCATTTTAAAACCTCCAAATTCTTTCATCGCCCAATCAATAGTAGCCATATCAGCTAATTGCTCATCGTAAATACGCAAAGCTTCGCTATAAAACGGACGAGCTACACGGTTGACGATAAAGCCAGGAGTATCTTTTGCCATTACTGTTACTTTGCCCCAGCTGTTAATTAAGGCTTGGCAATGGTTAGCAATTACCATATCTGTTGCAACCCCTGGAATAATTTCTACCAAAGGCATTAACGTAGCAGGATTAAAAAAATGAATCCCTATTACTTTTTCGGGATTATTACAAGCGGACGCAATAGAAGTAATAGACAAAGAAGATGTATTAGAAGCTAATACACAGGTATCAGAAGTAATGCTTTCTAACTCTTTAAAAACAGATTGTTTTACATCGATATTTTCAACAATCGCTTCAATAATTAAATCGCATGATTTAAAATCTTGAATAGAGCTAGAGTAGGTGGTCAATGCTAAAATATCTGCGGTTTTATCTGCTGTGATTTTTTGTTTTTCAACTAACTTGTTTAAAGAATTAGTCAAATTAGCTTTTGCTTTATCTAAAGCAGCTGCGTTTGTATCGTAAATAATAGTGGGGTGACCAGCAGTGGCTGCCACTTGTGCAATGCCACTTCCCATTGCTCCTGAGCCAACAACGCCAATAATAGAATCTTGTTTAAACATAATGTAATTAGTGCTGAATAATTATTTTTTTAGTTTCGTTAGAATTTGTTCCTTTTAAAGTCACAAAATAACAACCGTTTTTTAATGAATTAGTATTAATGGCTGTTTTATAAAAATCATCATTGATGATGAAGCTGTTCTCTAAAACTACTTTTCCTAACATATCAGTGATTACACAAGTTATAGTTTTGCGAAATTGATTGGCAATTAAAAAATTGATTTCGTTAGAAGCAGGATTTGGATACACAGAAAAAGTAGAGGGCTGTTTTACATTATCTTTAACGCTTACTGGGTTTGTATAATTTACATCACCTTCTAAAATAAAAATGCCGTTTTGCATATCGCAAGCAATAATAATTTTACTTGGTAAGTATAGGTAAGCTCCCCAATTGCCTCTGTAAGCGCTTGTACTAAAATTATCGTTGACGCCATGTTGTGGGTGTGTATCAAAATAACCATAAACAGTAGTGTTTGAAGGATTTGAAATGTCGTACAAATAAATACCATCTTGGTAAGTACTAATCCAACACCAATTATTACCAACAATATAAGGATTGTGCGGTGTGGCTAACGCATGTGAGTTAATGGTGTCAATAATCATAATATTATTTAAATCACTCACATCAATAACTTTGGCGGGTAAAGATGCTGGTACTTCGTCTGCAAACACCATCGTTTTTCTATTATCGGTTTGCCATGAGCTATGATTATAGCCATCATAGGGATAGCCATCATAGGTTTGTATTAAGGAAAAATGATTGGTTACCGTATCAAATTTTAATATTTGTAAGCCTTTCCAACCAGTGGATGCAAAAATTGTATCGTTACGAACAAACATATCATGCACATAATCTATTTGGTTGTTGCTGATATCATCTTCTAAACGTGCTAATAATACAGGGTTTTCAGGATTTGCTAAACTATACACTCGCATAGGCGATTCGTAACCAGTAGTCACATCTTTTGGTGCGCCGCAATATAATCTATCATGATCCACAAAAATAGTGTGACTGCGTTCAAAATAAGTAGTACCGTTATGCACGACGTGAACTGAGTCAGGTAAGTATTGCATATCCACAATTTGGAAGGTGTTTGGAGGGGTATCATCGCCTACAATGTAGCAGTAGTTTTGATAATTTTTTATTTCGCGCCAAGTACAACCATTTTTTTTAGCCTTAACCGAATCACAAATAACTGGAGCTGTAGGATTAGTGACATCAATAAAATAGGTTTTACTGCTAGTGCCTACAATGGCATATTCTTTATTTTTTGTGGCTTGGTACCAACCCCAGCAGCCAGAGTATTTGCGGTTATCGCTTCCTGTTGCATCCGTTTCTGGAGCTAAATGCGCTAATAAATTAATATTTAAACTAGGATAGGTTTGTGCTTTAAAGTTATTCGATAAACTTATAAAGAATATAAGTAGTAGTGTAATTTTTTTCATGAGTCAGTTTTAATCACACCCAAAGTACGAAAAATATATGATTTAGGGAATGAGGCTTCGTTTTTTTTGAGTAAACATAATTGTTTATAATCACACAAAATGTGTCACACATTTTGTGTGATTTTTTAGGAATGGAATAATTGATCTTGGATTACTATTTAAATCACAAAAAGGATTATTCCGTTGTGAAAACATCTAAGGCAGGAGGCAACTCTCGCTTTTTTTCAACTAAATATAAAACTATTTTTCTAAATATAAAACATTAAATAACCCCCGCTAATTTCATAGCGTCTAGCTTAATGGCAGAGTCTAATGGGATTTGTAAGTCCTGAGATTTTTTAGTGGATTTTTTTAGGAGCACTGGCTTCTCTCTAATTTGTTTTTCGAATTGCTTAATGTTTTTTGTTCTAGCTACTCGTGCATAGTAAGCGGTAGGATTGGTGTATAGTTCGTAAGCATCTTCAATAAAGGTATTGGCAAAGCTTGGTAAATTACCATCAGAGTATAGTAACATGATGACTTGATTGCTTTCGATGTTTTGTTTTAAATCTAATTGCCAAACTTCTACTTTTTCGGTAGGGCTTGGGTTAGGAATTATTTTATTGTAGTAATACCAAAACTGTCCGCCAGCAAAGCAGTTTTGCCCCACGCCCATATAAACAGGGCCGTACCAATAACTATCCGAAATCGTTAATACTCGTGTTTTATTTTTTAAAGTATCTTGCTCAAACATTACTTCTGGATAAGCCAGTTTCATGTTTTGTTCAGGATTTTTATATAAGTTCATGCTCTTTAATACATCGGCATCACGGCTGCGAGATGTATCAACCACATCAATTTTATTCCAAACAATATCAGGCATATCGCAATGGTGTAATTTTTCGATGTGTCCAATAATTGTATCTACTGATAAGCACTCTCCATAATAACTCCAATGATGACCGAACTTAGGAAACAAAGGATATGGCGTTGTTGGTTTTAATTTTTGAAAATAGGCTTTTAAGTCTAATACATTTAAACCTAATTTAGTTGAGTTTGAAATATAGGTTTGGTAATTGGTGTGTGTAATAGGATGCTTGTATTTATCTTCAATCTGCTCCATGCAGTATTCGCCTTTACCCGGTGCAAATACTAATAATAAGTCAATGCCTTTTTTCTTTAAAGAGTCTTGAACGACTTTTGCTTTTTGGAGCTTAGTCACAATTTTTTGTTCACCTACATAATCATCACCAAAAGCAGAGAAGATATATCCTTCGCTGTACACATAGTTGTCTTTTCCTAAAACAAAGGAGTTAACTCGTATTTGATTAAAGGCTTTATAATATAATTGATTGTTTAAGCGAACGTATAGTTCTTTAAAAGCCCAATGATCATTATTGTAATCATCTTTTAGTGTTTGATACTCGCCGCTAAACCATAAGCCTTTGTCTTGTTTTAATAAAGAATCAGGATTCACATTATTAATCACAATACCTGTTAGTTTAGGTTTATTGTCTTTTTTTATCCAGCCCATTACCATAGGAAAAGCAAGTGCTGTAAATGCAACAAGAACAAATATGTTAAACTGTTTACTTTTCATTTTTTAAACCTATTTTTTTTCCTTAACTCTTATACCTTTCTCCTTATACCTTAATTAAAATCTAAAATAAATAAATGGATTAAAATCTAAAGCAGCGATATAACTGAGCGACACGTAAAATAAAATAACGCTCATAGATAGCATTAATGTATTTGATACCGCAGTATGATTTTCGCCATACACTTTGGTTTGAATGTTTTTGGTAAAGGGAATAAAAGCAAAGAATGAAAAGAAAATAGCTAAGCTTAATGAAAAATAAAAATCATTGTGCAGTGCAAATTTACCATCAGCAAAATTAAAGCTAAACATCGTTTTTACAATATGGTTTGCCTGGCTTAAATCTTCTACTCTAAAATACACCCAGCCAACAACCACAATCAAAAAGGTGAGTAGGGTAGAGATGATTTTCCCTGTTTTGTCATACACTTTTAATAAGAATAAACGTTCCATTACTAAAAACAATCCATGAAAAGCTCCCCAAATAATAAAGTTCCAACTTGCGCCATGCCACAAACCGGAT
>CAITNS010000023.1 GCA_903893815.1 uncultured Bacteroidota bacterium | reverse complement strand
TACCTTGGTAATGGAAAAGGTAAAGTAACTAGATACTATATATTACAAGGTTTTGCCAAAATGATTACCAAGGTTGAGGTGGATGATGCTATTGTGCAATTTAGTATCACACCTGATCAGATAAAGCACATTATGCAGCTCATGATGAGAGGATATTAAGATGTTAAATAAAAGTTTGTGTAGTTCTCAGAATTAAACAATCAACTCTACCAAATTTAGCAACAACCGCAGCAACACCATCATTCACTTGCTTTTCATTTGTAACATCCATAGTTAGTGCGAAAGTTTCAACATTATGCATGTTTTTTATATCATTTGCAACAAGAATAGCAGCATCCAAGTTTAAATCAGCAATAACAATAACACTACCAGCTTCAGCAAATTTATATGCCATAGCCATACCAATACCACTCGCACTACCAGTAATAATCGTAACTTTACCTTTTACATTTCCCAACATAATAAATCTCCAATAAAAATTAAATAAAAATAAAACAGCATTACAAATTATAAATTATAAATTCAATGAAACAATCTTTTCCTCTTCAATATTATAAACAGTAACTCCACATTTATATTTTTCTGACCATTCTGCTTCTTTTTCACTGATCATGCGTTTGACATTCACATAACCTAATTTACAGTGCTTATTTGCACTTTCTACACTAAATTCGTAATCTTTACTACTAAGCTCAGTTCCTTTTTCTGAATGGTAAACTAAACGAATAACATCTAGCCTATGTGCATAACCCAATTTCAAAATTTCTTGCACATGTGGATCGGCCTTTTGTTCAAATGTAAGCTTAGTACTTAAAAATTTAATTGCATGCGACAAATTCTGTGTTGTGGCATATAGCGCACTGGATCTTTTAGAATGTGACGAATATTGGATATCTTTTACTCGTTCCATTACACCATCCATACTATGTGGTAAGACACCTTTTGCAGAAAATAAATCAACCATAAAACATAATACATTTTTTATCTGATTTTCATTATCCGCAAATTCATCGATCACTTTACTCATAGGAGTATTAGAAAATACACCACCATCAACATAATATCGACCATTTAACGCCACAGGAGGAAATCCAGGTGGTAACGCAGATGATGCCAAAATATGATCGACTGTAATATGTTCTTTTCTACTATCAAAAAATATAAAATCTCCAGATTCTAAATCTACGGTTCCTAGACAAAGGCGAACGTGCTTTTCATTTAAATACTCAAAATCTATTAATTTCAGTAAAGTTTCCCGTAATGGCGTAGTATCGTAAAAACTAAATTCATTTGGCGTATTATCTGAAGCTAACCACGGATTCAATAACTTTGGCGTAAAAAATCCAGGTTGGCCAAAATATAATGAACTTTGCGCACTTATATAATTATGGAATTTAGCTAAACCAAATTTAGTACACATTGGAAAAGGAATTTTTGTGCTAATTGTATCCCAAAATTTAGTTAATTGCTCAAGTCGCATTTCTGGTTTATTCCCAGCAATTATTGCTGCATTTATTGCGCCAATTGATATACCAGTAATCATATTTGGCCTATAACCATGTTCACTTAATGCTTCATATGCTCCAACTTGATATGCGCCAAGTGCGCCACCACCCTGAAATACATAAATAACCTCACGAGCTGACTCCATAACTAATACCCCCTATAAATTACTATTATTTTATATTTTTGTCTTGTAAATAATCATATACTACTTCACCAAAACCAAGCGTCAAATCGCTAATCACGTGTAGCCCAGAAATCACACGTTTCACTGGTAGTTTTGCAACCGGGGCTAATGCATGTTGAAATAATTGTAATTGGGCATCTCCACTCCAAGCGCCCTTAACAACAACATCTTTTAAATAATAACGTACTAATTGGCAAACACTTAGATCATGTCCATTAGCATGAGGAATTATTTTCAATAAAAAATTTGCCTCTGTACTTAATTTTTGAGTCAATAATTCAATATTTTCCTCTTTAAATTTATAAGTCATTGTACCAACTGCAACAGGAACAATACCATATTTTAGCACTCCGAGTAATGTATCTTTTTCAACTGATAAACTTGGATTCGCAAATTTCTTAGGAAATCCCCATATTTCACGACCAGCTACAATTGGCGCCAAATCATCTAAATACATTGAATGTACATACGATCCATGCTGTCCATTTAATTCAACAGGAATAACTTGTCCAGATTCAGTATAATTACCAAAACCAGATGAATCTGGCATACGAATAAACTCATATTTAACAATTGGGTCCGTAACTTTTAATGGCGCTGGAACTATCTCACGTAGCGCATCTAAATCTGTTTCATACGTAATAACAAGAAATTCTCTGTTTACAAATTTGAATTCGCTTTTAGGATAACTCGGGGATGTTAGTGGCATAGCAAAGGCTTTAGCCTTTATATCATCAAGGTTCATAAACGCTCCTTTATAATAATAAGTACCTATGCAAAAGTTATCATGTATTTTGATCCTACATTTTTTAATACGTCAGCCAGAGAATTATATAAGTTTACTGGATTTAAATATGAT
>CAITNS010000022.1 GCA_903893815.1 uncultured Bacteroidota bacterium | reverse complement strand
AGGTATAATAGCAAAAAATAGTTGGTAAAAATGCCTGCAACCTAATACAGTAAAGGGTTTGAGTAAAGGATATTGAAAGTCGTTTCAATATCCTTTTTTTGCATATGGAAAAATCAAAAAAAAGAACTGTTGGGGCTGTAAAGGTTCTGATGTTATAAAGTGGGGTTCACAAAATAATAAGCAAAGGTTTAAGTGTAAACAATGTGGATTATTGTTTACTAGAACCAACGCAGGAGTAAAACAAAATAATCAGTTTGTTTGGTTTAAAAAATGGGTATTACATCGGCAAACTTATACCTATTTGAGCAATGAAAGTGGTTATAGTATCAGAACATTAAAGACCTATTTTCATAACTATCTTTCCAAAGCACCTACTTTACCAATCTATCCAACTGAACAATTAAATCTGTTAATTGACGGCACCTATTTTAGTAATGATATATGTTTAATTGTTTATAGAGATAATACTATAAAATTCACACAGCTATACAGACTAACAAGTGGCGAATACTACAGTGAGATTAAAGAAGATCTGGATAATTTACTGAGTTTAAATATTACTATTGAAAGTATAACTTGCGATGGTCACCGAGCTATTTTAAAAGCAATAAAATTAAGTTGTAAAGATGTTATCTTACAAAGATGCGTTGTTCACATTGAGCGAGAATGCAGCATTTGGCTTACTACTAATCCTAAAAGTGTTCCAGGAAGTGAGCTCTTATTTATTGTCAAAAAACTTAGTTTAATCAAGTATCATTACCAAAGCCATGAATGGATAATGGAATTATATAATTGGTATGAAAAACATAAAGATTATATAAATGAAAAATCGTACAGTTTTGACACTAAACGATATTGGTACAAGCATAAAACAGTAAGAAGAGCTTTTATTCATGTTAAAAACGCTTTACCAAATATGTTTCAATACTTATTTAACGAAAGAGTTCCGAAGTCAACAAATGGGTTAGAATCTTTTTTCGGACATCTTAAAAGCCATCTTTTATTACACAGAGGACTTACGAAAGAACATCGCAAAAACTTCATAAAATGGTATCTATATTTTAAAAACCAAGAGTGAGTTTTTTTAGCCATATCTCACAAAAAATGAAAGTAAAAAGCCTTGTTAAAATAACAAGGCTTTTCATTTTTCGTGGTAAATCATATTGCTAATTAGTTGCTCTCCAGCAGAGCTAATGTCCTCTTTTGACTTATAGGGCTAGTATAACAATTATTTTTATCAAAAGCACCAACTATTTTTTGCACCATTACCCTATTTGAAAAAATCTTTTAGTTCTATCAATCGTTTAATCTGAAAGAAATTTTCATCAGTATTTTCTTCGATATTTTCTGACAAATAAATGGCTTTCCAATTAGCGTTTAAAGCACCTAAAATATCTGCATCGTAATTATCTCCTATCATTACACATTCGTGATTTTGAGCCTTAGTTAAGCTTTGAGCCAAATTAAAAATTTTAATATCTGGTTTATTAAATCCGTGATCTTCAGAAATAATAATATGTTTAAAAAAAGGTTTCAAATTACTGTAATCTAATTTAATGTGTTGCACCTCTTTAAAACCATTGGTGATGATATGTAACTCATAATTTTCTTGTAGATGCTGCAATATATCAATAGCACCATCAATTAAATGAGTTTTGTAAGGCGAAATAGTTAAGTAATCATCTGCCCAAGTATGTGCTAGGTTTATATTATCATATTTGAAATGCAAAAAAGCTTTATAAAATCGTTGGTAACGCAATTCTTCTTTAGTTGTTTGTTTCAATCCATATAAATGCCACAACTCATGATTAATAGCTTCGTAAACTTCTATGAATTCATCAAAATCAGTTTGGCAGTGTTGTTGAATATTATGTTCTAAAAACAAATGCAATAAAGCTTCTCTGGAGTTTTTTTCAAAATCCCAAAGCGTATTGTCTAAATCAAAAAATATGTGTTTAATCTGTTTTATTAGGGATAGTACTTATTCATTAGCATATAATCCAAATTTAAAGCCTGTGAGTGACATCCATTACAGTCTTTGCCTTTTAGCGAAGAAGAAATTCTTACCGTCCCATCCTTATTATAATAACCCCAAACCCAGCCTTTTGAATCGGCATTGGGGTGTTTTGAGTTTTTATACAGAACTGCATAAATTTCAATATTTCCACTATTATCTAATAATTCTTTAACAATCATAGATTCATCTGGAAAAGCAGCTCCGGTTTTTATTTTGCCTAGCGAATCTAGCTGAGCCGATGCTACATTATTATATCTAGTTTTTAATAAGGGTTGTTCGTGCCCACTTCCAGCACTCTTTTGTAAAGATATATTTGAGTATTTAAACCAAACATATCCATCTGTACTTTTGGCTTTGTTAAAAATCTCGGTCTCAAATCTACCTTCAACATTACCGTATTTACAAGATGAGATTAGTAAGATTAACAACCCTATAATTGCAAATACTGCTATTGATAATTTTGTATGTTTCATTTAATTTTCTTCTGAGTTAAAATACTGTAATTCTTTACTTAAGTCTAAATAAACATACTCAGATTGTAGGTTAACACATTTTTGCAGGAAATTGTTTTTAAATTTTAAAGAAGTTTGCGTTGTTTTATTAAATAACTTATGGTTATACGCTTGATGTATTTGACTTACCTTTTCATTTATGATATTTGTCTTTTCATTAAAGTAAACTTCTGCAAAACGTTTCCACACATAATCAATGGCTTGCTTGTTTGGATGCGCCATATCGGATTCGTAAAAACGATAATCCCTTAAATCATCATTCACCAGTTCGTAAGCAGGAAAATAAACACAATGTTTAAGGTCATTTATTAACTGATGAGTAGATTGAATTAAAATAGATTTACTTACGCTATTCTCCACTACTCCATCGCGCAAATGCTTTACAGGAGAAACCGTAAATATAACTTTAAGAAGAGGATTAAATAGTTGCAGCTTACTGGCAACATTATTAAACTCAGCAACAATATCATTTGTTTTTAGTAAGTTTTTTTCAAATAAAGCTTGAGGTAATTTATGGCAATTAGCAACTATAGTATCTTGTTCAATATGTTTATAGGCAAATGCCGAACCAAAGGTAATGGTTAACCATTGTGCGGTTTTTAATTTTTCATGCCAGCTATCAATGCTATGATTTAATGTATCTAATAACTCTTGCTGAGTGTCTCCGTGCAGCGAACTATGAGCCTCAAACGAATACCACAGTCCTTCTTTTTCAAATACATCTTTGGCTTCAAAGTAGTGTTTATCTATGATTCGAAGTAATGATGCAGCAATACTTTTTGGATTAAATACAATACCAAATGGATTGGAATGAACATTAAATTTCAAATCATTTAATCGGGCTCCAATATGCTCGCTAAAACAAGAGCCAATTAATAACACACCATCTTGATGTGTTATTTTGTTGAAACTAATAGCAGGCTGAAACCCTAAATGAAATTGCATGATTAAATATAAAAATAAAAAAGGATTCACCAATTGATGAATCCTTTTAAATATATTATTCTAATGAATTAGAAACGCTCAATTTGAGAGAAAAAGAAATTTGCTTCGATATTTGCATTTTCGTCGCTATCAGAACCGTGAACGGCATTAGCAGCAATAGATTTAGCAAATAATTTACGAATCGTTCCTTCGTCAGCTTTAGTTGGATCAGTTGCACCAATTAAAGTTCTGTATTCTGCAACAGCATTTGTTTTTTCTAAAACAGCTGCTACAATTGGTCCGCCACTCATATAACTTACTAATTCGCCATAAAAAGGACGCTCTTTGTGAACTTCATAAAATTTACCCGCTGTTTCAGCGCTTAATTTCATGTATTTCATAGCTACAATTTTAAAACCTGATTGGTTTATTTTCGCTAAAATTGGTCCGATGTTGTTAGCCTCAACTGCATCGGGCTTAATCATTGTAAATGTGATATTTCCTGCCATTATATTTTTTTTAGGCTGCAAAGATACAAATATTGTGTTTATATCAAATAGCCAATTTAATCTATTTATAGGAACACGGATTTAACAGATATAGCAGATTGCACGGATAATTAAAATCTGTGAATATCCGCAAAATCCGTTTTATCTGCGTTCCTATTAGTTTCTATACTAATCATTAATTTATAAACTCAATAAAAACCTTAAATTTACATCATGCAAAAAGACTCCTTTCCTAAATTCAAAGCTTTAATTAAAAAATCAAACAATATTGTAATTGTAACCCACTATAATCCTGACGGCGATGCGATGGGCTCTTCATTAGCGCTTTATAATTATTTAATTAAAGTTGGTAAAAGTGTCACAGTTATTACACCTAACGATTATCCGGAGTTTTTACGTTGGTTACCTGGAAATAAAAAAGTAGTTGAATTTAATACCAATCAAAAAAAAGCGGCGACTATCATATCTAAAAGTGATTTAATCTTTACGCTAGATTTTAATAATTATTCGCGCTTAGAAGGCTTAGGAGAATTATTACAAAACTCTACTGCTAAAAAAATATTAATCGATCATCACCAACAACCTGATTCTTATGCAACTTTAATGTTTCATGATGTAAAAGCTTGTTCTACCTGCGAATTAGTGCATGAATTTATTGTTGGCTTAGGTGGCAAAAAATTAATTGATAAAAACATTGCCGCTTGTTTATATACAGGTATCATGACCGATACTGGCTCTTTCCGCTTTGATAGCGTGACACCAAAAACACACTTGATATTAGCCGATTTATTAGCTACAGGTTTAACTCCTAGCGACATTCATTCTGCTATTTACGATACTTATAGCGAAAGTCGTGTAAAATTATTAGGCTATTGCTTAATCGAAAAAATGGTAGTGATTCCCGAATTACAAACGGCTTACATGGCCTTATCTGAAGCTGAATTAAAGAGATTTAATAACCAAAAAGGAGATACCGAAGGTATTGTCAATTATCCTTTCTCTATAAAAGGAATTACCTTTTGTGCATTTTTTAGTGAGGGCGAAGGCAAAATAAAAATTTCTTTCCGAAGCAAAGGCAAGTTTGATGTTAACCAATTTGCGCGTAAACACTTTAATGGCGGCGGACATATCAACGCTGCTGGTGGAAGAGGAAACGTAACCGATTTACAAAAAACAGTACAAGAATTTTTAGCTTTATTACCTGTTTACAAGAAAGAAATTTTAAAGAAGTAAACAATTGGAACGCGGATAAAGCCGATGGAACAGATTTTCACTGATTTATTATTGGTAATGGTGCCAAAAATAGTTGGTGTTTTTGATAAAAATAATTGTTATACTAGTCCCGTAAGTCAGAAGAGTAAATTAGCTCTGCTGGAGAGCAACTAATCAGCAATATGATTTACAAAGAAAAATGAAAAGCCTTGTTTAAATAACAGGGCTTTTTACTTTCATTTTTTGTGAGATATGGCTAAAAAAACTCACGTTTTGTTTTTAAAATATAGATACCATTTTATAAAGTTTTTTCTGTGTT
>CAITNS010000021.1 GCA_903893815.1 uncultured Bacteroidota bacterium | reverse complement strand
TTACAGCCCCAGCAGCTCTTTTTTTTGACTTTTCCATGTACAAAAAAAAGATATTGAAACGACTTTCAATATCCTTTAATCAAACCCTTTGCTGTATTAGGTTACAGACGTTATTACCAACTATTTTTGGCCATTATACCCTGATTAAAAAAAAGAGCAGCTCAAATGAGCTGCTCTTTTTTAATTTTGATATAATTAAAAAATCATTTTAAAATCATAGTCAATCTGTGTTATCTGCGGTCTATTAGAAATTCATATCAATACCCAAACACATCTTTCAACGTTAAGTAATTCACAGTTCCATACTTCTCCAATGTTTTAATATCCAACATTTCTTTTTTACCGAGAATTAAAATAGTAGTTGGTTTGTTTTTAATTTTTTCATCTTGAAATTTTTTCACATCGCTATAAGTCATTGTTGCAACTGAATTATAAATATCTTTTCTGATATCTGTTTTTAAACCAAACTTATCTGCATTGATATAATCAAATAAAATCCCTGCCTTATTAATGCGTTCTGTTTTAATGTCTTGCAAAATAGACTCTTTAGCTGCACCAAATGAGATATCAGATTTCGGAACATTATTCAATAAATTCATCATACCTGCCATCGCTTCTGGCAATTTATCTGCTTGAGAACCGATATAAGAAAAATTATAATATGGCAATTTTGGGTCTGCAGATTTTCTGTATACTGAATAACAAGAATACGCTAATGCCTTCGACTCTCTTAAATCTTGAAACACTACCGAACTCATACCTCCACCAAAATAACTATTATACATACTTACTAAAGGAATATTTTTTGAATCAAATTTATCTCCTTCGGTTAAAATTACAATTTCTGCTTGCTTCATATCATAATCAACCACATAAACTGTATTATTAAATGTTTGCACTACAAAATTAGCCTCAGCCGGAACTGGCTTTAATCCAGACGCTGGCACAGCATGAGTTATGTTTAAAGCTTCTTTTACATCACCTATTAATTTTGGACCATAGTATAAAATTTTATGCTGATAGGTCATTAAAGATTTAATCAACTCAGCTATTTGAGCAGGTTGTAATTTATTTAATTCTTCTTCAGATAATAGATGAGTAGCAGGATTAGATGAACCAAACTTTGCATAGTTTACCATCATCTTTTGTAAAATAGTCCCTTTATTTTGTTTAGCATCACTACGTTTTTTTAAGATGTCTGACACTAAATTTTTAAGTGTTGCTTCTTCCACTTTTGGATCCGCAAATAAACTTTCAAATAAACGTGTTGCCTTTTCAAAATTTTCATTTAATCCTGTTAAGCTAACCCAAATTTGGTTTTCGGAATTAAATACATTAAAAGAACAGCCTAGTTTATAAAACTCTTGTTGAACCTCAGCTGGTGTCATTTTACTAGTTCCCAAATAAGAAATATAATCAATAGCAATTGGTAATGTTTTGCCATTGTTTGTTCCCATGTCAAAAGCATAATACAAATCAAATAACTGATTTTCGGTATTTTGACTATACAACACTGGAATGTTTCCATTCATGGTTGTTTTCATCACATCCTTTTCGTAATCAATAAACTTAGGCTGTATATCAGCTGTTTTGTTAGCTAAAATATTTTTCACAAAAGGTGATTGATCATCTCTATTAACCTCAACTGGTGTTATTTGAGGCTTCTCCACTTTTTGAATATTTTTATCTTCACCAACACGTTTGTAAACTACTACATAATTATTTTCGTTATAGTTAGCTTTCATGAAATCCATCACCTCTTGTTTGGTAATTTTAGATAAACGCTCAACCATGTTTACCGATTGCTGCCATTTAGTATCATTAGTAAATGCATCTACAAACGCCATGGCGCGAGATTGATTATTTTCAAGCTCTTTTGTTTTTTGTAACTTCATATCTGTAATTACAGCGTTCATCAACCAATCTGGAAATTCACCCTTCTTTAATAATTCTAACTGACTCAATAATAATTTTTCAGCCTCCTCCAATGTTTGTCCTTCTTTTGGTTCAGCAAATAAAATATGGGTTGCATAATCTTTTAATACATAAGCAAAGCCACCGCTATTTAAAACTTTTTGCTGTTGATTTAAATTTAAATCCAATAAGCCAGCACGCCCGTTTGATAACAATAAATTAATTAATGTTATCATATCCGCATCTTTACTTCCCGTTCCTTCAAAACGCCAAGCCATTGCTAAATTAGCTGCATCAGGCCCAATAATTTCTTTAGATATTTTCTCAGTAATAGGCGTTTCTTTTGCAGCTGTGTATGGCTTAACTGGCTTAGATGGCATAGAGCCAAAATTCTTTTCAATTAATTTAATGGTTTCGTCAGGATCAAAATCACCACTTAAACATATTGCCATATTATTTGGAACATAGTTCGCGTTAAAGTATTTCATGATTTCCTTCATCGAAGGATTTTTTAAATGATCAATTGTACCAATGGTTGTTTGAGTACCATAAGTATGATTTTTAAATAATCCAGCAAAAACGGCCTCCCACAATTTACTGTTATCACTATCTAAGCCTCTATTTTTTTCCTCATAAACTGCTTCTAATTCTGTATGAAATAAACGTAATACTGGTTTACGATAACGCTCTGCTTCAATTTTCAGCCAATTTTCTAATTGATTAGCAGGAATATCATTTACATAAACCGTTTGATCGAAAGACGTAAATGCATTAGTTCCTTGTCCGCCAATACCTGCCAACATTTTATCATACTCGTTAGCAATCGCATATTTTGCAGCTACTCCCGAAATACTATCTATTTGATGATAGATTATTTTACGTTGCCCTTCGTCTTTAGTTTGGCGATAGGCTTCGTATAAATTTTCGATTTTAGTTATTTCAGCGGATTCTTTTGCAAAATCTTTGGTTCCAAATTTATCAGTGCCTTTAAACACCATGTGTTCTAAATAATGAGCTAAACCTGTTGCAGTTGCTGGATCATTTTTACTACCTGCCTTTACAGCAATATATGTTTGAATACGAGGTGCATTTTTATACACACTCATATACACTTTCATGCCATTTTTTAGAGTATATATTCTTGCCTTAAAAGGATCATTTAAAGCATACTCAAAATTTAGAGAAGGAACCGGAGAACCATCTTTGGCACTTGGTTTTGTAGTAGGTTTGGTTTGAGCATTTGCAAAACTAACAACAAAAGCTAAGGCAACTGGCAAAAAGGATTTTAATTGAATCATATGTTGAATAAATATCTAACGAATGTAGCTAAAATTATTAAGCCAATAAAACCGTTTATGTAATTAAAATGGGAGTTCTAAAGTGATATATCAAACAAATAATGCTACTAGGTTTGGAATTAAAAAATAAAAAACTATATTTAAGCATAAATTAAAAACTATGGAAAACACACAATTTACGAACCCAGAAAATAGTACGTTTAGAAAACTATTAAAATTTAATGGAGATCACGGTCAATTAATTGGCTTAAGAATTATTAATAACATTTTAACGGCTATTACCCTAGGCATTTACTACCCTTGGTCGAGAGCAGCTTATTTAAAATATATTTATGGCGAAACTGAATATATGGGCACCCGTTTTGTTTTTCATGGCACAGGAAAGGAAATGTTTATTGGATTTTTAAAAGCTATAGGAATTATTGTTGGTTTATATGTATTTCTATTACTTTGCGTATTTTCTCAAATTGTAGCGTTAATGTTGTTGGGCATATTAGTGTTTTATGTCGCTATTATTGTTTTAATTCCAATTGCCGTTCATGGATCTAATAAATACCGCTTATCTCGTACCTCATGGCGTGGTATTCACTTTGGCTATAGAGGTCAATTAGGTGAATTTATGAAAATGTATTTACTTGAGTTTTTTTTAACAGCTATTACTTTCGGCATTTACGCTTCATGGATGCACGTGAAAGTTAATAAATATATTAAAGGAAATACTCGTTTTGGAAATATTGAATTTTCTTTTGAAGGAGATGGGACAGATTTATTTTTAATAAAATTAAAAGGCTTTTTCTTAACACTTATTACATTAGGTATCTATTCGTTTTGGTATTACAAAGATTTAATTGCTTTTGAGCTGGATAACACAAAAATTATTCAGAATGGCAAGCAAATTCAACTTCGTACGTCAATTACTGCTGGGAAAATTTTTGAGTTAATAGTTGTCAATTATTTAATAATTATTTTTACTTTAGGTATTGGTACCGGTATTGCTATAAACAGAGTGATGCGTACGGTAATGGAAAACATAGAATTTGACAGTGAAATAGATGCAAATTCATTAGTACAAACTGAAGCAGAATATAAAGATGCCTCTGGAGATGATTTAGCAGGAATGTTAGATATTTCTATCATGTAATTTTTGATGACGGAAAATTGTTTTTACTTTGACGGGCAAACGGCTAAGGCAACTGAATGTACCATTCATATTGCTGATGATAATTTGCACATCTATTTTGCCGATGAACCTGATAAAACAATTATTTGGAGCAAAATAAATATCAAACACTTTGACCTTAATGGAAATCAATTAATTATTAAATATGGTGATTTTCCTCAACAAACTATAGAATGTAATGGCAGCAAAAGCTCCCGATTTTTTGATCAGTTAAGCGAAAGAAATCTTTCAAAAAAATCAAAAAGCTTTTGGTTAAAAAATAAAGTGAGTGTTGCTATTACATTATGTTTTGTATTTGTTTTGATGTGTTTAACTACCTATTTCATTGTTTTACCATGGGTTGGCGAAAAATCTGTAGCTGTCATTCCTAAAAGCGCCGAAATTGAATTAGGTAATAGTATTGCTGAATCAATTTTACAAAGCAGCACGGAAGAAGATTCAGCAACTTACTATACTAATTTATTTGTGGCTAAACTAAAAACAAATACCTCCTATTCTATACAAATTACAGTTGTTGAATCTAAAGAAATCAATGCATTTGCATTGCCTGGTGGCAGGATATTTTTGTATTCGGAAATTATAAAAAGTTTAAATAGCTATGAGGAATTGACAGCTTTACTGGGGCACGAAATTTCACATGTTTCCAATCAACACTCTTTAAAAAGTATTTGTCGCACAACTGCTTCTAGTTTGTTTATTGCATTCATGTTTGGTGATGTTACAGGCATTTCATCTGGAATTTTGCAACAAGCCGATCAGTTTAAACAATTGAATTACTCGCGCGAATTAGAAACTCAAGCAGATGATAAAGGTTACGAACTGATGTTACAAAATAAAATATCACCTATAGGAATGGTTGATTTACTTAATCTATTAAAAGATGAAAGTAAAGAAATGCCTGATTTTATGAAATACTTAAGTACACATCCTGAAACAATTGAACGCATCAAAAATATTGAATCAAAAAAAGAAGTGAAAACCCAATTTGATGAGAACCAAGAGTTAAAATCTATTTTCGAAAAAATAAAGTATCATTTAGATTAGTTATTTAAAATCTAGTCCATCTTGATTACCTTCTTGGCCACCCATTCCTTTCATTTGTTTGCCACGTTTAAAGATAGAGGCGTCCATTTTTCCGAATAAATAGGTAATAGTAAAACGGAAATAACGCGACTCTCTACGACGCGATAAATCTTGATTATAATATGGTGTTTCAAAATGTGTTCCCATTCGGCGAGTGTTAAATATATCACTAACAGTAGCATTAAAAATCCATTTGGTTTTGTACATATAATTTAACGAAACATCTATCGAATAAATTTCGTTAGCTACACCTAATAATAAAATTTTAGGAGACTCGTAATTACCGTTTACTTGTAAGGTAATATTTTTAGGAAATTTATATGAAAGTGTTGTTTTAGCATTCCATGCATAACCTTCTGCTTTTACTTCTGGTTCGGTTGGCACAACTTTTCCTTTTATATAAATATAATAGGCATTAGCATTTACAGTCCAATCTAAGTTTTTAAAAAAGGTCCATTTAAAGGTGTTTTCAAAACCATAACGAATGGCATTATCACCATTGATGGATGTATTAACTAACAAATTCGATTCACTTGGAACTTCACTAAAATACGCAACATCTGTTATTGGCTGCTCTTCGTAACGGAAATAACCAGAAGCTAGATAACTACCTTTAGAAAAAATCTTATTGTAGTTTGCCTCTGCTATATTCTTAAATTCTGGTTTTAGTTCTGGATTACCAACTCTTTTATTCTGTTTATCCGCAAACATGATAAATGGCATTAACTGAAAGAAGTTAGGACGTTGAATTTTTCTACTAAAGTTTAATTGCACTTCTTGGCTCTTTTTTAATTTTTTAGAAAAATAAATAGCTGGGAATAATGATTTCAAAATATAGTCGGACGTACTAGGATAGTTATAGAAGAAAGATTGATTTTTATCTGTAATATTTCCTTTATAATATGATTGTTCAAAACGTAAACCTGCTTGATAACCAATATCCCAAAATGTTTTAGCACTGTAATTTACATAAGCTGCGTTTACCATATCATCAATCACATAACGATTACTTAAAGTGTCATTTTTTAGGTAATTATCTTCATTGCCTGAGGCAATACTTGTGTTATTAGAACTAATAGAGTTTTTATAAAATGCTTTAATCCCTGCTTCAAATTTTTTAGTATCAGAAATAGGATTTACATAATCTAACTGAAAAACAAATTGGTTAGCCGTAGTAGATCCTATGTTTTTTTGATAAGCAGTTGGCGAAATACTATACTGTCCAAGTGCACTAAATATAGTATTAGTTGCAAACAAATAACCGTTTTTTGAAGTAGTATAGTTGTAGTTTCCATCTACCGTTAACTCTTTTCCAATTTTAGGGAACGTTTTTTTATATAATAGTTGTCCATTATAATTTTGAAATGCTGCTTTTTGTTTATTCAATTGGTCACCTGAAATTGAAATTGGCACGGGTATATTTAAAAAATCACCAACATAATTTTGCTGATCATTTGTATTAAATTCGCCTGCCACGACCATTCCATTTAATGAAATGGAATTTCTATTATCAATATTATAATCAATCCCTAATCTCCCAAAATTAAATAAGGTTTTCATTTGTGTTCTATTATTCTGATCATAATGCCCTGTTGTAACTCCGCTATCTAATTGTGTACGTTTTGTAAAACCTTCGGTGTTATTAATAGCTTGATTATAAGAATACATCAATGAAGTGTTCCATTTACCTTGCTTTACATTAATATTTGCCATCCCACCATAACGATCACCAGTTCCAATGTATGCCATTACCATTCCGTTATAACCTGGCTTACCATTTTTCTTCATGATCACATTTAATACACCACCCGTTGCGCTTGCATCAAACTTAACGGAAGGATTTGTGATAATTTCTACTCTATCAATTTGGTCGGCAGGAATTTGTTGCAGGGTTAAAGTCGTAGGTCTTCCATCTACAAATATCATCGGTGATTGATTTCTTAACTGTACATTTCCATCCGCATCAACCGTTAAGCCAGGAATGTTTTTCATCACATCAACCGCTGTTCCACCTTTAACCGATAAATCCTTTTCTACATTGTAGGTACGTTTATCAATTGATAAAACCACCGCACTTTTTTCAGCTACTACATCCACTTCACTTAATAATTTATCATCAAGTGCTAATTTTATATTACCTAAATCCTGATCTACTTTATCTGGTGGAACGATATATACTTTTTGATTATAATCTTTATAGCCAACAAATTTCACTCTAACTCTTACTTGGCCAAATGAAGGCAATCCTTCTACCGCAAAATCACCATTTTCTTTTACTAAACCGCCGCCTAATAAACTATCCTTACTAAACCACAATACTTGTACAGAGGCATATTCTACTGGTTTTCCAGTAGAAGCATCTAATACTTTACCAAATACTCGTCCTAGTTTGGGATCTTTCATTCCTTTACCCATGCCTCCCATTCCAGGCATTTGGGCTTTAGCTATTAAACCAATAAAAAGGGTAATTATAAAAAATAGATTCTTCATGTTAAAATTAAAAGTGTAAAGGTATAAACAATACTTGCTTGGTTATAACAATTTATATGAGCGGTAGTTTAGCGTGACACGCCTTATTAAAATGATGGTAATTTACGTAAATCAGATCATAAAAAACCCCCGTCGATTGGCGGGGGTTTGAATATTAATCTGGTTTTTTAGCTTCGTCGTTCTTCGCTTCCTTCTTTTTTTCTTCGGTAGCGGGCGCTGGTGCTTGAGTTGATTTAGAGGCTGAGTTTTTCTTTGATTCTTTTTTTACAGAAACACCACTTTCATTAATAGCTCTTTCCTGACCTCTGCTTGGTGGAGGTGTTGTTGAACTTTCTTTCTTTTTCTCTGGTTCCTGAGCATTAGCTGTATAACAAACTGTAAATACGGCAAGAGTTAAAACTAATTTCTTCATTTTGATTAAAATTTTGTAGAATAAATATACGAATTATTTTAGGAGTTCTTGAGCTTCTTGAATAGAAATAATTTCGCCCTTAAATACTGCAATCACAAATGCTTCTACCAAGCCTTTATCAGCCAATTCCTGACGGTATTTATCAGCTTTAGAATAATCACTAAATGAACCCGCAGTGTATCTTATCATTCCTGAACCTGTGCCTTGTTTTTCAACTCCTTGTAAGTCTTTGGTTTTTTCTTCCATATCGTTAGTACCCACCTTACGAAGTGCTCCCAACTGAACTTTAAAGCTTACTAAAGATTTATCTACCGAACTAAACGATTCAATTTTTGTAATATCTTCTTTCTCTTGTGTTTCCATGGTTGCTTTTGTGGCACTCATTGGAATTCGTTTACCATCTTTATAAGCAGTAATAAAAGCATCTCCATAACCTTCCAATACTAAGTCAGCTTTTAAATTTGCAGCTCCTTCAATCGTTTTTAAACCTTTTGTAGCGTATCGATACACATCATCGTCGGTTTTTAACTCCAATATAGTTCCTGCATTTCTAAATACACCTTTAGAAATTCTGTTTTTATAAGCACCTAATTGAACACGGTAAACAATATCCCCTTTTGCAAATTCATTAGCCACCGCATCCATATCTATTATAACAACCGAGTTAGTTTCGGCTGAATTAGTGGATGTATTAACAGCATTTGCAGTGTTTTTGTCCAATAATTTAGCAATCTCTTCGTCGGAAAGGTTAACGATGTCACCATTTTTAAAGTAACCTACTTTTGCATTTTTATTTCCTTCTTTTATATACTCATCTCTTCGATTTACCGCATTTTGAATATCCTTGTAAGTACCTGCTGTGTATAGCACTGTTGAATTATCCGATAAAGTAGTTGATTTAACATCTCCAATACTTAATAAATAAGCCATTTCATCGTTAGGAACAGGTCCTGAGTATCTCGCTAATTCAACCGTGTATTCTTTTTCGTTTTTACTTGCATCTGAAGCTGATGTAGAATCTTTTTTAGCTGCATAGAAATTCTCGATAACCTCTTGTTTCACAACATTACCACTATCCATATACACATTGTACCAATTTTGCCAATACTCATCGGTTAATGCTACGCCTTGTGAATTCACTTCTACTCCAGCTGGTGATGCTAGCTCATCATCTGCATGATTTGGCACGCCATCATTATCATCATCAAAGGGACAACCATTAGCATCAACCTTGATGCCTTTCGGTGTTCCATGGCACTTATCATCCAAATCTTTTACGTCATCTTCATCATAATCACCATTATCAATTGCTAACCAATCTATACCATCATAATAATCGTCAGGCAAAGTATCTGCTTTCGATTTTTTGTTCAATACTAAATCGTATTGTAAAGCAAAGGAAGTGTATACAAAATTATCTTTCTGTTTTGTACCAGACCTTGTTCCTAAACTATTTTTTGTAATGCCGTCAATATAATCTGTAGTAGTAAAGTAATATTGAAAACCAATTTTAAAATCAAATCGGTCAGTTATTTTCATTAAAGCACCTGCTCCAATTGGAAATGCCCAAGCTCTTTCTTGATATTGTCCGAAACCATCTTTATTTAATTCTCTAATATCCGTTTCGTAAATATAATCTCTATTTAAATTAACGGCCAAAGAGGCTGTTGGTGCAGCCTCGTCTATGTTTTTAATAGACCCATCACTCCAGTAATGGTAGCGATTTCCATATCTATCATATTGATCTGTTTTTGACAAAAATTCAAATGAATTAACGCCAAAGGAAATCCAAGGACGAATGCGATATCTATCAGGAATAAAATTTCCAAAATCGTACATCAAGCTTAATCCACCTGAACGAATTTCAGATTGGAAATTTTCTTGACGATTATCAACCCATTCATTAGCTCCTAGTTTACCAAACAAAACATTAAAATTTAATTGAAAAGATTTTAATAAACGTTGAGAAATATTTAAATCATAACCGATACGAGCCGTCCAAGGAGCTTGATAATGTTTAGCATATAAATCGCCATGAAAAGAAAGCATTCCTACACCTAAAGAAACTTTTGGTTTAAAAATATCGCCTAAAGATGGGGGATCTGGTTGAGATTTTTGTGGTTTAACAGTTGGAGTTGGAAAAGATGTAGGTTCAGTTTTTGCAGAAGTGTCCGTTTGAGCTTTTGTGAAAGAACAAATTAAAATTAAGGATATAAAAAGTAATCTTTTAAGCATTAATTGAGGCTTATACGCAAAAATAAAAAAACGGTTTATTTAAACCATTTTTGACTAGTAATCATAAGTGCTTCTTGCACTGTTATTCTTTTAGCACCATTATAAGCAACTACAAAAGCACTACTGCAACCTTTTTGTTTTATATTTTCTCTGTGCGAACGAGCTTCTTTGTATTCATTAAAATTACCTACCATAAATTTATTGAACCCTTGTGCCATTTCGCTTTTAATATTTTCTGAAATATTAAATTTCTTAGATAACACTTCTGATTGAATGGCATTATTAAATGCTCCAATTTGGACATTGTAAACTACACTTCCTTCTTTTTTAGCAACTGTTGTTTTTGGCTCAGCAGTAGTAGCAACAGGTTCAGTTTTAACAGGCTCAGTTGCAGTTGTTGGTTCTGTTTTTACTGGTTCGGAAGTTGCAACCGCTGATACAGGCTCAGTCGCAACTGTTGGAGTTGGAGTTGGCTCAGTAACTTTAGCAACTGCTGCAGGAGTAGAATTTCCAAGAGCGTCAATTGGCATTTTCACTTTTTTACTTTGGTCGTTTTCTAAATATGAAAATTCACCGTTATCTAATTTAGCATCTGCCGAAGCTGAGGCTGTTTTTTCTAAAACATAAGACACAACTAATTCATCGTCTGTAGGCAATGATACCCAAACAAATTTTAATTTTCCATCAGATACAGAAAAAGAACTACCATTCAATTTATCGCCTTTTGCATTGTAACCTGCAGGTAGCATCTCTTGATATTTCGCAAATCCTTTTATTCCTCCTTTTTTTATTTTCACTTCAACATTATACTCATTTGCATTTGCTCCAGGGGTAATATTTCTTGCACAAATAATATTTGAGTTTGGTTCTGTTGGATTATCAAACGATTGAGTTGAAGAAGTGGCAGCGGGAGTTGTTTCTGTTACTGGAGGAGTTGTTGAGGAAGTTGTTTCTGCTGGTGGAGTTGAAGTAGTAGCTACAGGTGTTGTTGAACCATCACCAATCATAATTTCGACAGGTGTCATTTCAATAACCTCTTTATTATTATTACTAACGTAAGAAAATTTTGACGCTATTGTTTTTGCTCCTGCTGCTGAAGCATCTGCAGAAATAGCAAACTTTACACTAAACTCTTGATCACTTGGCATGGAGGTCCAGATGATTTTAGCAATATTAGTTGCAAAAGAAAAATTCCCTGTTTTACTATCTAATTCTTTAACTGTAAAACCTTGAGGTACTTCTAACTGAAGCTTTGCAAAACCAACAATACTGCCTTTATTAATTTTTATTTCTGCTGTAAACTCTGTGGCTACATTAGCGCTTTTTGGAAAATTACCCGAAATAGTTACAGGTGTGTCGCCGAAAAAAAAACTAAATAAAAATACTGATACAGTGTTAAATAAAATAATAAGTGGTTTTATCATATGCTAAGTTTACTGCTCAAAGAAATAGTCGATGAGCTTATTTATCTTCTCAACATTAAATGAGTTTTCTCCCTCGAAGAACCCATCAATGGTTTTTGTAATTTCTGCTGCTGAAATATTACCGTCTTTGTTATAATCTGCTTCAACAAATTCAGCAGGTATTTTCGACGTTTTTCCAGACTTAGCTTGATTGTCTTTAGCCTTAGCTTCTATTTCCTTTAAATAAGATAAACTAGGGGCATTATTAAATCCTTCACTTCTTTCAGTAGATAAACTATCCCAAGCTAATTGACGTTTTGCTAATTCTTCTTCATCTATAGTAACACCATTACCATCCACTTTCGCACCTTTTTTAGATGTTAACTCTTTGTCCATGTAATCAAATACACCATCATCATCTTTATCATCAGGACAACCTTTTCCATCAACTTTAACTCCTTTAGGAGTTCCTAAACACTTATCATCCAAATCTTTAATACCATCTCCATCAGTATCCGAATCATCAACAGCTTTAAAATCTACATTGCTATAGGCATCTTTTTGTTTTTTAGAAAAATTAATATTAATACCAACATTTGCAGAAGCCCAGCTATCATTACCACCTTTTTTATTATTATCCACGTAATCACTCATACAAATATTGTAGGTAACACCTAATCTTAAACTAGCACGGAAACCCATTTTGAATTTAGCTCCAATTCCTAAAGGAATATAAAATGTGCTACGGGCATAATTTGCTACAGAATCTTTTAGTTGAGTTTCATATTTATAGTCTCTTTTTAAAAAAGCAGATAAAGGATCGTTAGCTGGAGATTCAGTTAAATTACGGATTGAACCATCAGTCCAATATTGATATTTGATACCGTTTTTATCTCTTAAATCTCCGTAAGCATCAAACATTAAATAGCCAAAACCTGCATGTATATAAGGAGAAACATCTTTTTCCTTTTCACCTAACTTATCAAAAAACGCAAATAAATTAAGGCCTCCACCCATTACAGTAGATTGAAAGTTTAAATGAGAACTTTTATCATTATCCGTTCCGGCAAACTTGCCATACATTCCATCAATACCAATCCCTAAAACCTTACCAATACGATACTCAACTCCTAGATTGTAACCTAAGCGCATATCACTAAAAAAGTTAGCATTATTTTTCTTACCCACATCTCCTAAAAATTTTAGGCCTCCGGCTTGAGCCGTGACTGATAATTGGGCAAAAGCATTGTTTAAAACAACTAAGCAAACCGCTAAAAAAGATACTTTTGTAGAAATTCTATTCATAAATTTATCGTTTAATAATCGATTAAATTAGTTGTTTTCTCGATAAAAACAAAACTAAATCAAAAAAAACGTTAAGTTTTAACTTATGAAAGCTACTTGTAAACAGTAATTTGTTAGTTAAGAATATTTAAACTATTAAAAAGTCGATTTCTTGAAATTTTTAAGCCTTTTCTAAGTTTAATGGCTTTTAAAAAGCCTGGAATATCTGTTTGGTTGTCTTTTAAAATTATAGCGATTAGCAAAATCTCCGTTTGCACAAAAATTCCATACCAAAATGAGATGATAAAACTATAATGGCATTTATTATATAAAATTAAGTCGATAAAAAACCATAAAAGCAGCAAAGCCCAAAATTTTGAAAAAATTGTATGATAAGAAATGCGGTCTTCAAATTTCAAAAAACCAAAGGCAATAATAAATAATTCAGAAAAAACTAAAATCGAAATTTGCAACAGATGAGCTTTTAAAAATTGAGAATGAGTTATGCAGATATAAAATAAACAGCTAAACCAAAACACAGTATCAATTTTTGTATCCAGTTGCCTCATTTCAATAGTTGAAATTTTTAATTGTCGTGCTATGATTCCATCAAACACATCACTCAAAATTGCATAAATAATTAGTGTTACAATAATTATTGGCGAAATAACTGTAAAAGAAAAAATAATAATCAAAATGGCAACTACTAAACGCGAGTAAAGTAATGCGTGTGGGATATTATGTAGGATTCTTGTTTTCATTTTTTAAATTATAGGTTATAAATTATTTAACTAAGAATGTATTCTTTCGGCAAAAATCAACAGCAATTGTATCATTATGAAACGGGTACTTTATTAAACAGGCTGCATATTTTTCGCGTGAAAATGTTTTGGCAACAACTGTTCGATAATAAAGCCCTCCCAATCTTTTAACTTTTACTCTGCAGTGATAATAATGCGAACCTGCCCAACCTATTCTTCTTTGAATACGAGTTTTATACTTACCTGATTCCCATTTAACAAACGTTGTCTTTTGCTCTCTAGCCATTATTAAAACACTAACGTACAAGCAAGAGTTAAATGAAGTTAGTATTGCTAAAAAGAAAATAATAATAACAAAGCGCTTGAAAGTAAAAATCATAATAGAAACTATTTGTTTTTCGCATTAAACCCCAATGAAGCTCCTACTCTAAATCCATCCTTACTAGGAATAACATATATGTTTACCGGCAAGTTTAATTTCCCAGATTTAAAAGTTCTACCAAATGCTAACACAAATCCGGTTTGAATGGCATAGTCGCCTCTACTATCTAATCGTTCTTTTATGGTAAATGGATTTTTTACGCCTTCGTTTTCAGGATTATTAGTCCAATCCTGTTCTCTATGCCAAGTATTAGTTGTATCATAATAACCTCTTGCTTTTGGAGATAAATTAATAGTTGGCCCTAATGCAAATTCCCAACCATTAATGTTACTTCTTAAACCATGTAGTAAAGAAAACCCTGGAATGAAATAACCTTGATCAACACCCGTAATCATTGG
This sequence comes from uncultured Bacteroidota bacterium, assembly GCA_903893815.1. Lineage (GTDB taxonomy): Bacteria > Bacteroidota > Bacteroidia > B-17B0 > Aurantibacillaceae > UBA4416. The sequence continues at coordinate 50,926 of CAITNS010000021.1, read as the reverse complement.
CACAAACTCAAACAAAGCCTGAATTTTCCCTTCATTCAAATATTGTTTTTCGAACTGATACCCGAATTGAAACATCATGGGGAATGCCTCAAAACCACCCACCGATTTATCTGCTTGTAATATATTAGCAATGTTTCCTGTAAAGGTTACAAATCCTAATCGGGGTCCGTCTAATCTTAACCTATCTTTTTTTGGATTATTCAACGCATTATCAAAACCATTGCGTTGGGTAAGTTTAGCTAGCAAATTTTGATCAACAGATTTATTAAACATAGTACGAACTATTACATTAGTAAATGCTTGCAACTCTTCAGGTAAATTTAAGAACTCCATCACTGTTGTTTTTTCAATAGATTTAGTTTTTACATCAATTAAACGTAAGGTGTAAATAATTGATTTTGGATATAACTCAATACTACCACTCAACATTTTATCTGCATGAATCGTTTCGCCAATTTCGGTTAAACATAATTTACCGTAACAATTATTGATAGTTAGTTTATTTTTATCAACCATATAAGCCACGTCATATCTGTCCATGACTTCAAACGTATCGAGCTTTTCTAATTCTGTTCTTACCAAGTTACCCATTTGCTGTGGCTCACTTTTTAAACCATTAATATCAATAGATAAAATAGTTAAGGTTGATTTTTCTTTTTTTATATCTTGGGCAATGCTCGCATTTGCAAATAGACAAGCGGCTCCAAATAAAACGATTGATTTAAAAGTTGTTTTCATAGTGCTATTTTTTAGTGATTAATAAATTAAATCTGTAAAGCAACTCATAGCTGTGTAGTTAGCTTTTTCGAAACCATACAACTGTTTAATGTTTTTTACAGTGCTTTTGGTAATAATAACGGTTGCTATTAACATCAGACAAAATAGTGTGATGTGAATAGCTTTTTTTAAAGTTGTTGTTTTCATGACTATAGTTTTAAGAGTTAAAAATTATTGATTGATGATTCTTTTATTTTTTGCTATTCGTCCTAAAACAGATAAATTAATAAATCCTACAATTGCTACACTTATTAATAAAGTGATTTTTTCGATAGTATTTAAAGTTTCCATAATGATTTTGATTAAAATTTATAGGTCAAAATTAGGTGGATGCCAAGCGCTATTGAAACGGCTTTACAGACGACCATGCAACTTATTTGCAGAAAACATGAAAAGAGCAGAGTACTTCAACTCTAAAAATTGTTTTATTTGCAAAATTTCATAATTACAGAGTGGTAATTTGCATTTTTCGCAAATAATTAATATCTTTATTAGTATATAATACAAGATTATGGCTGCTAAAAAAACCACCTCAGATTCAGCTTTTGCAATGCAAGAAGTGTTCATCAAGCATTTAAAACAAGCTGTTCCAGCAAATGTATCGCTTGTGGATGATATTGCAGATTTATTAAAAATAAGCAACGATAGCGCTTATAGGCGTTTGCGTAACGAAACCGAATTGAGTTTAGATGAGACTTATAAAATTTGCAAGCATTACCGCATTTCCATAGATTCTGTTTTATCAAATAAAGGCGATTCTGTAACTTGTAATTATATTAAGTTAACCGACTCTGAAGAAAATTTTGATAATTACTTAACTGGATTATTAATGCAGTTAGAGCGCTTGCAGAAATCTGAAGATGCGAAAATTATCTATGCAGCAGAGGAGATTCCTATTTTTCATTCTTTCTTTTCAAAAGAATTAACGGCTTTTAAATTATTTTACTGGCAACGCTCTGTTTTAAATATACCAGCTTATCAAACCAAAAAATTTGATTGGGATGTGATTTCTGAAAAGCAATTAGAAATAACAGATAAAATTCATAAAACATACCTAAAAATTCCTAGTACCGAAATTTGGACCGATGAAACCATCAATACAACCATCAAACAAATAGAATATTATTTTGAATCGGGAGCCTTTAAAGAAAAAGAGGATGCTATTTTAGTTTTACAAGAGTTAAAAAAAATGGCTCAAGCTATTAATCAGTATGCTGAAGAGGAAAATAAATCAAAAAGCTGTTCCTTTAATTTATATAATAGTGATTTAGTAATTGGAACAAACTGCATTCATGTTACCGTTGCTGGTTCTGTTATTTCGTATATCTCTTTCAATACTATGAATTCATTAACCACAAGTAATAATCAATTTTGTGAAGAGATTGAACATTGGATGAAAAACCTCATTAAAAAATCAACGTTAATTAGTAGCATTGCAGAGAAACAACGCTTTCAGTTTTTTAGTAAAGCATACAAAGCGATAGATAATTGCATTGAACGTATTAAAAACTATTAGAAAAAGAGACAGAAAAGACTATTTGACATAAGGGACAGAAGACCATTGAATTAAAAATCTGCGAGATCTGCGGGACATAAATAAAAAACAAAACATGAATTCACAATATAACATTATCATCGTTGCAGGCGGAACAGGTTCGAGAATGCAATCAACTGTTCCAAAACAATTTATTGAAATAAAAGGGAAACCTATCCTAATTCATACCATCGAAAAATTTATAGAGTTTGATGAATTCATCAACGTGATTGTTTGTGTTCATAAAGATTATATGACTGATGCTAATTTTATGTTAGCTGAATATTTTCCAGATAAAAACATTCAAATTGTTATTGGAGGAGAAACCCGTTTTCATTCTGTAAAAAATGGATTGAATACAATTACCAATAAAAATGATGTTGTTGGAATTCATGATGCTGCAAGACCTTTTGTAAGTGTTGAAACCATTAAACGTTGTTTTGAAACAGCTGCTCAAAAAGGAAATGCTATTCCTATTTCACCTATTAACGAGAGTTTAAGAATGGTAACTAATGGCATCAACAAAGCAGTGAGCAGGGATGATTATAAAATTGTACAAACACCTCAATGCTTTTTAGTTTCTAAAATTAAAGAAGCCTTTGAACAAGATTATTCGCCATTTTTTACTGACGACGCAACAGTATTAGAAGGCATGGATGAAACCATTCATTTAATAGAAGGAAATTTTGAAAACATAAAAATCACCAATTCTTATGATTTAAAATTTGCTGAATTGTATTTATGAAATAGCCATGCGTCATTTAATTAATAAAATCATGGCGTATTCGATTTGACAACAAAGAACAAATAAACATTACAGATCATGACAACCGAAGATATATCAGACGCTTTAGAAATCACTGCCAAATTAATGGAGCTTCATGATGAAAATCCATTTAAAATAAAATCAATCAATAGTGCGGCTTACAAATTAAGTAAAACTCGCATTGATTTAAGTGCGCCAACAGTTGAAGAATTAACACAATTAGAAGGCATTGGCAAAAGTTTAGCTGAAAAAATTATTGAATTTAATACTACTGGCACCAGCAAAGAATTGCAAGACTTAATATCTAAAACTCCTGCTGGAGTAATAGAGATGTTGGGCATTAAAGGATTGGGGCCAAAAAAAGTGCGTCAGTTATGGCAAGTGTTAGAATTAGAAAGTGTTACTGATTTGCTATATGCTTGTCACGAAAACCGATTACTAGAATTAAAAGGATTTGGAGCAAAAACCCAAAATACCATTATTCAAAACATTGAATTTAAAATTAAAAACACAGGCTGGTTTCATTTTGCTTATGCCGAAAAAATTGGACAGCCAATTATTGATGCTATTAAACAACAAACCGATTTTGTGAGCTTTACAGGCGCCATGTATCGCCATTGCGAAGTCATTGAAGAAATAGATATTTTGGTTGGAGATGAAAGTATTGATTTAGATGAATTTGTTTCTGAAACTATTCCGCTAAATTTTATACAATGTAACTCAAATGTATTTTACAGAAAGCTAGTAGAAACCTCTTCAACTAAAGAACATTTAGAAGGCATTAACTTTAAAGCATTAGCCACCAAAAAATACGATAACGAAGAATCTATTTATTCAAATTTAAACATTCAATATTGCGAACCCGAATTGCGTGAAGGATTATTTGAATTAGAAAAAGCAAAAAATAATCAGCTACCTAAATTAGTTGAACTTAGCGACTTAAAAGGCATTTTACACAATCACTCTACTTATAGTGATGGTATGAATACCTTAGAAGAAATGGCTGTGTATTGCAAACAATTAGGTTATCAGTATTTAGGAATTTGCGATCACTCAAAAACTGCAAGTTATGCCGGTGGATTAAAAGTAGAAACGGTTTTGTTACAGCAACAAGAAATAGAAAAACTCAACAAACAATTATTTCCTTTTAAGATATTTAAAGGAATTGAAAGTGATATTTTAGGAAACGGTGATTTAGATTATGAAGAAGATATCTTAAAAACATTTGACTTCATTGTGGCATCAGTTCATGCCAATTTAAAAATGGATGAAGAAAAAGCAACGACTCGTTTAATAAAAGCCATTGAAAATCCTTATACTACTATTTTAGGTCACCCTACAGGTCGTTTACTATTAGGTAGACCAGGTTATCCTATTGATCACAAAAAAATAATTGATGCGTGCGCAGCCAATAAAGTAGTAATTGAATTAAACGCACATCCTTATCGTTTAGATATTGATTGGCGTTGGATACCTTATTGTTTAGAAAAAGGCGTGATGATTTCTATTAATCCAGATGCTCATCAATTAAAGGGTTATCATGATATGCGTTATGGTACATACGTAGCTCGTAAAGGGCTTTTAACAAAAGATAACTGTCTAAATGCGATGGATTTAAATACATTTGAAAATTATCTGTCTACAAAAAAATAGTTATTTAAGTTTTAAACTCACAATCATTTTATTGTTTGTTTACGGTATTTCTTTTTCCCAAACGGATAGTTGTAGCTTTTTTGGCAACAAACCTATTTTCCCATACTATCATCCTACTTCTCCCAATAATGGCAAAGATTTTTATACAATAAAAAAAGAGTTTCACAAAATCATTACAGCTCAAACGAACTTTAATGGAATTATTACCGTTAATTTTTTCATTAACTGTAAAGGAGAAACTGATTTTTATAAGACTCAATTATGTGATTTAAATTATCAGCCATTACTTATTACAAAAGATATTGAATTACTATGTTCGCAAATACTGCAAGCTGTAAAACAAACCTCCCCTTGGAAACCTCAATTAGACGATCAACGCAATCCAATTAACTCTCGTAAATTTTATTCATTTAGATTTAATAACGGCAAACTCATTGAAATACTTCCTAAATAGTTGTTTGCTTTTATGCATGATGTGCTGCTTTATAACGAAAGCTCAAAACGATTCGTTGACTTTAGCTTATAAATTAGAGCGTTGTCACAAAGCCATAAATGCTCAAGAGATTTTAGAATTTTTAGAAGAAAAACATTTTACTAAAAAGCAAATTTTAGAAATGGGAACATACATTTCTTATCATGGAAATGATCAATGCGGAAATGATTTAATGAATCTGTGTATCGCAAAAAATGATAGCATCACGGCTGGCGATTGGCATGCCTATTCCGTTCAAAACACCAAACACGGTAATTATGCAGAAGCAATACAAGCACTCGAAAAAAGTTTAGCTATTAATGCTAAAGAAATGGAAGGCTATTACGGCTGGGTATTATTGTATTATTATAGAGATTATGAAAAATCTTTAAAGCACTTAAATCATTACGATGGTTTAACACCAAAAGATGTAGATGCACCTGTTGGAGAAAATATTCATTTTTTAAAAGGCTTGTGCTATTATCAATTAGGCCAATACCAAAATGCGATTAAAGAATTTGAATTAAACGAAAAATTTGAAATCAATCATTTCGGACAAAAAAATTGTAACACCTATATTTATTTTTACATAGCACGTAATTATGAAAAATTGAATGATTTAAAGAAAGCAGAAAACTATTATAAAAAAGCCATCAAACAATCTCAATTTCCTATTGAAGCTAATTTTTATTTAGGATTGCTTTACAAACAATCAAATAAACTAGAACTCAGTAAAAAACATATTGAGAAATCGCTTAAAGACATTAAACTTGGTTATAAACAACAAGATATTTATGTGGAGTTATTTGATGAAGTTTATCAAACCCAAATAGAAGAAGCTTTGAATAACAAGTAATCTTCGTTACCTTTAGTAAAATTAATAACTATGGCTACTAACTTCTTAATTTGCGATAATTGTCAGCATAAAAATACAGTAACTTCAGAACGCATTGTGTTTTGCAATGGCTGTCAAAAAAAACTAGCTAATAATTATTTAGATTGGAAGAAAGGGAAATTCAATTCTCCATTGGAAGAGAAAAAAAATATATTTCAAGGAACTGTCAATCAAAGTTTATTTAAAAACAAAACAATCATCTAGTTCTATGGCCATTCTCAATTCAATAGCATCATGGCTCATGAAAAAGCGCATGCACCAAATTGAGCTTTTTATGAAATACCCTAATGATGTGCAAGATGAATGGCTGTACGAATTATTAAAATCCGCAAAAGATACCGAGTTTGGAAAATTGCATGGTTTTAAATCTATTAAAAACTACGAACAATTTAAACAACACATTCCAACTCAAGATTATGAATCTTTAAAACCATATATCGAACGTACTCGCCGAGGAGAGCAAAACTTATTGTGGGATAGTGAGATTAAATGGTTTGCAAAAAGTAGCGGCACAACAGATAAAAGTAAATTTATTCCTGTTAGTAAAGAATTTTTAAATGGTTGCCATTATAATGGCGGGCGTGATATGATTACGTTTCAATGTGTGAATAATGCCGACACCAAATTATTTACAGGAAAAAATTTAGCGTTGGGAGGAAGTTTTAAAACTGATCAGTTTGGAGAATACAATTCCTTTCACGGTGACGTGAGTGCTATTATTATTCAAAATTTACCAATGTGGGCTGAGTATTTTAGAGCACCAGATGTAAATATTGCCTTGATGGATAATTGGGAAGATAAGTTAGAGAAAATGGCAACTTCGATGGCAGATGAAAACGTAACTAGTTTAGCAGGCGTACCAAGTTGGATGCTAGTTTTAATTAAACGTATTTTAGAATTAAAAAAAGTAGATAACTTAAAAGAAATTTGGCCAAACTTAGAAGTCTATTTTCATGGTGGTGTAAGTTTTACTCCTTATAAAGAATTATTTGATCAATTATTTAATAATAACAAAGTTGCATTTATGCAATTATATAGTGCTTCGGAAGGTTTTTTTGGAATACAAGATGAACGTGTGAGCAATGAAATGTTGTTGATGTTAGATTATGGAATTTACTATGAATTTATTCCGGTGTCAGAATTACAAAAAGAAAATCCTCGCACTTATAATTTATCTGAAGTGCAAAAAGACAAAGATTACGCCATGCTCATTACAACTAATGCAGGATTATGGCGTTATCAGGTGGGCGACACTATTCGTTTTACGAATTTGAGTCCTTACCGTTTTATTATTACAGGAAGAACAAAACAACATATAAATGTATTTGGCGAGGAATTAATGATTCACAATGCGGAACTTGCTTTAAAAACCGCTTGCGAAAAAACAAAAGCACATATTGTTGATTTCACAGTTGCTCCTATTTTCATGAACGAAAACACAGGCGCGCACGAATGGCTCATTGAATTTGAACAAGAACCAAATAACTTAGATTTTTTTAAGAGCGTATTAGACGATACCTTAAAACAAATTAACAGCGATTATGAAGCCAAGCGGTTCAATAACTACATTCTTCAATTTCCTGTAATTAAAGTGTTACCAAAAGGTTCATTTTACAATTGGCTTAAAATTAATAATCGATTAGGTGGACAATTTAAAGTGCCGCGCTTAAATAATGATCGGAAGATTTTAGAAGATGTATTGAAGAGTCTTACTTTTTAATAAAATACATTTGGACTCGTATAGCCATTTAAAAATAATTTCGCTTTTTTAATTCCTTGTTCTTCTCGATATAAAAATTGATGACCTGTTGTATCAATCATTGGTATATGCAAATTTTGAGCTTTATTCCACTTCTTAGGAATAAAAGGCATATCATGTATGATTTTATTTTGCACAACATTTCTTACTTGTTCTGCATCAACACCCGCATTGGCTTGCATATATTGCCCATAATAATTTGCCCATTTTACTTGTGCACTTAATAATCCATGTGATAGATTACTATAAACGCCATTCTCTACATTCAAATAACCAGGTTTAGGAAAAATAGTATCGTTTCTAACTCCTGTTCCCATTTTACCTGTCCACATCGTACAATTAACTGCATATTGAAAATGTTTATCCTGATACTGAATTAAAAATGCGCCAGTTCTAAATCTATCTAAAATTGGCTTTGCTAATAAATCATTTTCGGTTATGATTGAGAAATGATTGAATTGAAAAGCAATAATTCCTGTTACTTGAGATGTTTTTATTTTATTTCGCCATATATTATAACTGTAAGCCACGGAGTTTTTATAGCCTGTTTGGTTGCTAATAGAACTCATAAATAAATTCTTTTGAGTTGTTTTAGTTCCGTATCCTATGCAAAATCCCAAAGCTGCATTAAACTCGGTATGTTCGCCTCTAGGTCCAAGATTTTTAAAATTATCATACACTCTAAACGAGGCATTTATTTGCGCAAAATTATACGCACCGTATCCTTGAAAAACAATTCCGAAACGTTGAAAATGAGTGCCAATTGCACTTACAAAACCAACATTAAACCCATAATGCTTTTCCAATTGCAATTGAGAAAGCATGGTAGAATAAAATCCTATTATTAAAATAATACTACATTTTATTCTGTTCATGTATTATGCAATATGTTTTAAAACTTCATTCTTCAATGCCTCAATATCAACAGTTACTCCGCTAGTAATAACATCTGCCTGATTATAAAACGATTCTCTAACCTTTAAAAGATTTTCAATGTACAACAACATCTCTTCCCCTTGTTTATCTTTAATCAATGGTCTGTCTTGTTTAGCATTAAACAATCTCTGATATAAAGCTTCAGGACTCATTTTTAAATAAATCAATTTGCCGTTATCTTTCATTAATTTTAGATTATCATTAAAGCATGGTGTTCCACCACCTGTTGCAATAAATGCTTTCACGTTATCGTTGATACATTCTTGCAAAGCCTTTGTTTCAATTTTCCTAAATTCTTCTTCACCAACTTCTTGAAATAAATCAGTAATTGTTTTATCATGTTGATCTGAGATGTAATCATCTAAATCAATAAAATAATAACCTAGTTCTTTGGCTAGTTTTTTTCCTTGAGTTGTTTTTCCGCAACCCATAAAACCACATATAAATAATAATTTTTTCTCTTGCATTATTTTATATTCATTAATCTTATTACTTTTTCAATATCTTCTGGGGTATCAATACAATGACTATCAAAATCAGTCACCACACATTTTACTTTAAAACCATTTTCTAACCAACGCAACTGCTCCAACGACTCCGCGTTTTCTAAAGAAGAAGGTTGAAGCTTTGTGATTTCTTCCAACACATCCGTTCTGTAAGCATACATTCCAACATGTCTAAAATATGGATGATGTTTGTGCCATTCTTCTTGTGGTTTTCCTTTAATAAACGGAATCACCATTCTACTAAAGTATAAAGCCTCCATCTCTTTGTTTAAAGTAATTTTCACTTCTCCCATATCAAATAACACTTCATGCGAATCTACTGGAATCATCAAAGTTGCTAATTCATTAGTTCCTGTGCACACTTCGCATAACAAATCAATTTGAGTTGGGTCAATAAAAGGCTCATCGCCTTGTATATTAATCACATATTCAAAATCATCTTCTATTTTCTGAAAAGCTTCAAAACATCTATCTGTTCCACTTGGATGATTTTCGTTAGTGTAAACTACTTTACCTCCAAAAGATTCTACATGCATATAAATTCGCTCGTCATCAGTAGCCACTACAACATCAGTAAGTAAAGCAGATTTAGTTGCTTGTTCGTATACTCGCTGAATCATACTTTTGCCTAAAATATCAATTAAGGGCTTTCCTGGAAAACGACTAGAGGCATAACGTGCAGGAATTATTCCTAAAATGGGATTCATATAATATGTGTTAAAATTTTTACTAAATTACAAAAATCCCTAAACATTATTTGTAATATCTTAAGTGAAGCTTATCTTCGTAAACATGTATAAATACGTTTTTACTCTACTAATAATTGTTTCAATCAATGCTTTTTCTCAGCATTCAAAGAAATATGTGAAGCGTCATTTAGGAGAAAATCAAAAAGAAGTTTCTCACGAACATTTCAAAGACTTTAAACTGATTACCGACATGCTTGATTCGGCAAAAAAAGTTACTTGTCTGCGATATAAAATGAAATCTATAGAACGCATCGAAAGTGGTTATGCAACGGCCAGTACCATTGTTAAATTGCAATGTCACCCACGAAGATCTTATTTCTTAAACATTCAAAATAAATTAGAAGTACTTTATAATGAGGGAGAATTATCAAATAAAGCATTAATTAAGCCGCATGTGTTCCCATACTTTACGGTAAGTCTAGACCCAAGAGGAAATATTATGCGAAAAAACCAACATTTTACAATATTAGATATTGGCTTTGAATTTACTGCTAGAACCATTGCGGTAGCTCTTAGTAAAGAGAAAGATCAAATTGCTAAGCATTTAACTTACGTTGGAAAAGTGGAAAAAAATAAAATGAATTGTCATTTATTGATTTATGAGAATGTGGATTTTTCTTATCGCGATTATATTGTACAACATAAAGAAACCGTTTCGAGTATTGCAGGAAAATTAACCGTGAATGATTACATGCTTCGATGCAAAAACAAATTATATGATGACTACAGTTATTTAAAAGAGGGCTCTATGATTAAAATTCCAACATTCTATTGTAAAAAAGCTGTGTTTTACGTCGATGAAAAAACCATGCTTCCAATAAGCGTTAGTATTTACGATGAAATTGGCTTATTTGAAACCTACGACTTTTTTAATTTAGAAATCAACAAGCCTATTCCAGCAGCTGAATTTAAAAGAGATTTTAAAGGCTATGGGTTTTAATTTACAGAATTACATTAAAGTTTAATAGAACGCAGATGACGCTGATAGTTATGATTAGTGTCATTTTTAATTTATGTAGCCCTAATTATTAATATTTCATCAGAATTATTTTCTCTTCAAAAAATCAGCGAAAATCCGCTCAATCCGTCTCATCTGCGTTCCAATCTCTAATAACTCATTCCTAGATTAAAAAACACAAAACTCCACATATCAGCAAACTCCGCAATTTGCTTATCTGTTGGTTTTCCAGCGCCATGTCCTGCATTGACATCAATCCTAATTAAAGTGGGATTAGTTCCAATATTTGCTTTTTGTAATGTGGCCGCAAATTTAAATGAATGTGCTGGCACTACTCTATCGTCATGATCGCCCGTTAAAATAAGTGTCGAGGGATAGTTTGCTTTTTTAAGATTATGTAAAGGCGAGTATTTATATAAACAATCAAATTCTTCCTTACTCTCGCTGTTTCCATAATCAACGCTCCAAGCTCTGCCAATAGTAAATAAATGAAACCTCAACATATCTAACACGCCAACAGTTGGTATAGCTACTTTTGCAATATCAGGACGTTGAGTCATAACTGCTCCAATTAATAAACCGCCATTACTGCGGCCATGTATGGCTAATTTTTCGTGCGAAGTGTACTTATTATCCACTAAATAATCGCATGCTGCTATAAAATCATCAAATACATTTTGCTTTTTACATTTCGTGCCGTTCATGTGCCATTCCTCGCCATACTCGCCGCCACCACGTAAATTTGGTACACAATAAATGCCACCTGCTTCTAAAAAAACAGCTCTATCAATTCTAAATTCGGGGGTATACGAAATATTAAAACCACCATAACCAAAAACAAAACATGGATTATTCCCATTTAAAGTAATTCCTTTTTTATGAGTCATAAACATCGACACATTAGTGCCATGTTTACTTTTATAAAACACTTGTTTGGTTTCATATTCAGCAGAATTAAAAGAACTATTTGGTTTAAAAATTCGTCTGCTAACTCCTGCTCTCATGTCATAAAAATAAATTTCTTCAGGACTTGTAAAGGAAACAGTGCTGTATAATGCCATCCCATCATCTCGCGAAGAATTAACGCTATTGACTTTGCAAATGCCTGGCAGTTGAATTTCTTTTTCTAATTTACCTGTAATAGTATGTACAAATAATTTGGAAGAAACATTTTTTAAATAATTAGAAATAATTTTACTTCCGCAAAACGATACACCTTCTAATAAATCTTTTTGTTCAGCTAAAACATCTTCCCAGTTATCCTGAGCAGGATTATTTAAACTTACTTTTACTAGTCGGTACCGTGGTGCTTTATAATTTGTAAATACATAAAATTGATTGCCAATATTTTCAACTACACTATACTCATTATAAAAATTGGTGACAATTGGCACAAATTTGTTTTGTGAATTCGATAAATCCTTAATTACCATGCTTTGTCCAGTCGTGCTTTCACTGCCATAAATCACCAAATAACTTTCATCATGAGTAACCTGTGCAGAAAAATTTCTGTTGGCATGCGTTTTATCTTCATATACCAATTCATCTTCACTTTGATTTTTTCCTAACATGTGATAATACACCTTATGAAATTCATTTTTTTGCGTAAAAGCTTTTTCATCACTTGGGGCATCATATCGGCTATAATAAAAACCATTTCCCTTCCATGAAATGTCAGAAAACTTTACCCATTGAATCACATCTTTTAAATCTTCTTTAGTTGCAATATTTTTTACATGAATTTCAACCCAATCACTTCCAGCTTTAGAAATGCCATAGGCTAAATAAGTACCATCTTTACTAATAGATGTGCCGCTTAAGGAAGTAGTGCCGTCTTTTGATAAAATATTAGGATCTAAAACAACTGTAGGTTCATCTAATAAAGAAGCTTGAGAATAAAATACTGATTGATTTTGCAAGCCATTATTTCGGAAAGAAAAAAACAATTTTCCTTTTTTAAAGATTGTACTCATTTTTTCATAGTTCCATAATTCCGTCAATCTTTGTTTTACTTTTTCTCTATAATTAATTTGAGATAAATACTGATTAGTAGTTTTATTTTCACTTTCCACCCAAGCCTTTGTTTCTGCAGAATGATCATCTTCTAGCCAACGATAAGGATCTTCTACTTTAACACCATGATAATCATCTACTTGTTTCGCCGCTTTAGTTTCGGGGTAGCTAATTTGACTAAATGTATTTAAACATAAAATTGTGAATAGAAGGCTTAATAAAACTGCTTTTGATGCGCTCATAGTCGTTACTTTTGGTAGAATTAAATGAAATCTGCTATAAACAAATATACCAAAGAAGTAGAAGATACGCTAAACCGTTTATCAATAAAAAATGATAAAGAAAAAGCGGCTAAACTAAAAAAATACATTGGCACCAATTTAAATGTGCTTGGTATGGTAAGCAAAGCACAAGTAGATGCCCACAAAAAAGGTTTTAGTTTTTATTTGGAACAAAAAGAACAAACCTTCTTAGTGTATCATGAAATATATTCGCAAAGCAACATCTTTGAAGCAAAAAACTTAGCTTTCATTTTTTTAGATAAACATCACAAACACATTCCTTTAAAAACTCAATTAAAACATTTGCCTCAATGGGTAAAACACGTTGATAATTGGGATCATTCGGATAGTTTATCAAAATTCATTAGCAGATTAATTGAAGATAAAAGTACTCAACAAGAAATACTTTCTATTATTAAAAAATGGAACTCCTCTAAAAACTTATGGGAACGCCGGCAATCTTTAGTTGCCTTGTATTATTACGCCCGTACAAAAAAAGAGCATGTACGTTTTGAATTAACTGAACAATTGGTTTCACGATTGTTAAAGGATAAAGAATATTTTGTACAAAAAGCAGTTGGCTGGACTTTGCGCGAAAGCTATAATGTATATCCAAAACAAACCTATCAATTTATTGAAGAAAATATTAAACACATAAGCCCAACAGCTTTTACTACTTGTATAGAAAAAATGACAGAAAAACAAAAACTAATTTTAAAACAAAAAAGAAAGAAATAAGATTTAAGAAGTGCGAAGTGCGAATTACGAATTTATGCAACTCATGTGTAACATTATAGGCACTTTTATGCATTTTATGGTTCAATAAAAAAATGAAATTTAAATTAATCTACATATTATTCCTTAACTTTTCCATCTCTTGGGCTCAAACAAAAATGACGCCCGAAGATTATATTAATGCATTTAAAGACGATGCCATTAAAGAAATGCACTTGCACAAAGTACCTGCTTGCATTACATTAGCACAAGGCATGTTGGAGAGTGGCAATGGTAATAGTGCCTTATGTAGAAACGCCAACAATCATTTTGGAATTAAATGCCATAAAGAATGGGGTGGAGAAACCTACATCATGGATGATGATTCAGCAGGAGAATGTTTTAGAAAATATGATAATGTATTAGATTCATATAGCGACCATAGTTTATTTTTATTTTCTCGTTCACGCTACGCTCCCTTATTTGAATTATCCATAAACGATTACAAAGGTTGGTGTTATGGTTTAAAAAAAGCAGGTTACGCAACAGATCTAAAATATCCAGAACGATTGATTGAATTGATTGAACATTATAAATTACAAGATCTCAATGCCCGTGCAATTGAAAGCACTCCTAATAAAAGTTTGCCTGCAAACGATGCTTTAAAATCAGATTTAGCCTTGCGTGAAGTCTATCGTTTTAACCACATTCGCTTTGTGATTGCAAAGGATAATGATTCTTTTTATAAAATAGCGCATGATTTTAATATTGAACTAGAGGATATTTTAGAATATAACGACCTTTCTAAATCAGACAAACTCACATACGGACAAAAAATTTACATCGAAAAAAAACGTCGTAGAGCTTTGGAGCCTTATCATGTAGTACAAAAAAATGAAACATTAAAATCTATCTCTCAACTACATGGCATACGTTTAACTTCTCTTTGTAAAAAAAACAGACTCAAAGCTGATGATAAATTAAAAATTGGTGATGTATTGTATTTAAGGCAGAAAAAGAATTTACCGAAGTGATAAATTACATAATAGATATTATTGTTTTATCTCAATAAAAAAATCCCCGAAGAAACCTCTCCGGGGATTTTACTTTTATAATGTATTTAAAAGATTACTCTTTAATAATACGTTGTGATACTTGTTTACCTTCAGATACAATTCTTACAGTATAAATACCTTTCGCTAAAGAATCAATTTTGATAGTAGTTTGTACATTTACTACTTTCTCAGCAATTACTAATTTACCTATAGCATCATGTAATTCAATGGTAGTATTATTAATTAAAGAAGCATCCATCATTACATTAAAAGCATCTCTAGCTGGATTAGGGTAAATAGAGATGTTAGTGCTTGTTAACTCTGTAACACCAGTACATAAACTTACGTTCACTGTTTTAGTGTCGGTAGCAGAGCAACCATTTCCATCCATGTAATCATATAGTAAACTAAATGTTCCTTGTCCAGATACAGATGGATCAAATGTATTACCAACCACACCTGTACCTGAGAAAGTACCACCTGTTGGTGTTCCAGATAATGTAACTGGAGCATTAGCCACACATAAAGGACTTGATACTGTACCCATTGTTACTACCGGTAAAGAATTTACCGTTACAGTAGCTGTTTGAGTAGTACCAACGGCACAGCCTGTTAAATTACCTGTTACAGTATAAACAGAAGTACTTGTAGGACTCACAGAAATACTAGTTGCATTAGAAGTTGTGTTCCAAGTATAAGTTGTTACACCGCTTGCTGCTAACGTTGCTGTTGCTCCTGCACAAATAGTAGAAGAGTTAACAGAAATAGATGGAGCAGCACCTACAGTAATTGTAGCTGTTGTTGTTTTAATACAACCTGCAGCAGATGTTCCAGTTACTGTATAATTTGTATTAGAAGCAGGACTAGCGGTTAAGTTAGCAGTTGTTGCTCCTGTGTTCCAGCTATAAGTACTTGCACCGCTAGCAGTAATAGTTGCTGTTGCGCCCGCACAAATAGTAGCAGAAGTTGACGCTACGTTAGGTAATGTATTTACAGTAACCGCTAAAGTTCTAGTGTTAGAACAACCTAATGTATTAGTACCGACTACAGTATAGTTTGTAGTTATAGTAGGCGTCACTGATATAGAAGAAGTGGTAGCTCCTGTATTCCAAGCATAAGAACTAGCGCCACTTGCTGTTAAAGTAGCAGCTGCACCTAAACATACTGTTTTTGAAGTAGCAGCAACTGTTGGAGTAGCATTAACCGTAACACTTAATGTTCTTGTATTAGCACAACCTGTTGATGTTCCAGTTACAGTGTAGTTTGTAGTTGTAGTTGGAGTTACAGAAATTGAAGCAGTTGTTGCGCCTGTATTCCAGCTATAAGTTGTAGCACCGCTTGCAGTTAAATTAGCTGCTGTACCACTACAAACAGTTGTACTACTTACAGCAACTGTTGGTGTTGGATTAACAGTAACACTTAACGTTCTAGTGTTAGTACAACCCGTTGTTGTTCCAGTTACAGTATAATTTGTAGTAATAGTTGGAGTTACAGAAATGGAAGCTGTTGTTGCTCCTGTATTCCAGCTATATGTTGTAGCACCAGTTGCCGTTAAATTAGTAGAAGTTCCTCTACAAACCGTTGCACTACTTGCGGCTACAGTTGGTGTAGGATTAACCGTAACGCTTAACGTTCTTGTATTTGCACATCCAACAGCATCTGTGCCAGTTACGGTGTAGTTAGTTGTAATAGTTGGTGTTACAGAAATGGTAGCAGTTGTTGCTCCTGTATTCCAGCTATAAGTAGTTGCGCCAGATGCAGTAATACTTGCTGCTGTACCCGAACATACTGTTGCGCTAGTAGTAGCTACTGTAGGATTTGCACTTACAGTAATTGTTGAAGAAACTGGTGTACTTGTTCCTGAAGCATTTGCGGCAGTATGAGTAATAGTATATGTACCAGCAGCAGTATAAGTTACCGAAGGACTTTGTAAAGTAGAGGTTGGTGTTGATGAACCAGGGAAAGTCCATGTCCAACTAGTTGGAGCATTTGTTGAACCATCTGTAAATGAAATTGGAGCACCTACACATCTTGTTGCAGCAGTTGTAAAACTAGCAACAGGAGGGGATGATGATGGAGTAAATTTTACATTGATATTATCTAAGTATAAATTATTTCCCCAACCACTGCGTGATTCGAATTTAATGTAAACACTTGGTTGACCAACATAAGCCGCTAAACTAACACTATCTCTTGCCCATTGAGCATTAGACGTTGGAGTAAAGGCAGTTGTTAATGACCCTGTAACTGTAGCTAATTGTGCGCCACCTTTAGTATATAATCTTGTCCAAGTCCCTCCACAATCTGTAGAAATATAAATATTTAACGAATCAATATCGGTAGCACTATAAATTCTATGAGATCTATCAAATACTACTCTTAATGTACTGTTTGCTCCAACTAAACTTAAAGCAGGAGTACGTAAAGCATCTTTTTGTCCAGTGATATCAATACCACCGGCAAAATTATCCATTTTAGCACAAGCTGTAGTGGTTGGCACTACAGGAATACCAGTTGTGTTAGCTAATCTTGTCCAATTAAAAGCAGCATCAGCTACATTAACGTTAGTTTCTAACCAACCTGTTGGAGCAAATGTAACTCCATCAAATCTTTCTACTAGAGGTAAAGCAGCGCCTACAGGAACAGCAATAACTGTAAATGTAGATGTTAATGTATTATTAGCTGCATTTCCATCCGCTGTACCATTTGGATTTTGAACAGTAGCAGAGAATGTATGCGCTGCGTTAGATAAACCTGCATAAGTATTTAAAGTTAAAACTGTAGATGTTCCAGATGCTAATGAACCCGTCCAATTTAAAGTTTGAGTTGCTAAAGCATCCATTTTATATAAAATTGTAGCTGTTGTAAAAGTAGTTGAACCTGTATTACTCAAAGTAATTCTAGGTATTACTGAATTATTACAAGTAGACGAACCAGCTATAGGAGCAATGATACTTGATATCCCTGCATCTAAAGCAGAAACAGGGGTACAACCTAAAGAAGTTGCTAAAACATTCCATGGTGGATTATTAACTACCGCTTCCATACGTGCTACTTGTTGTGCTGTAAACATATACATACAAGCATCATCCGTGTAATCCATATAATTCATCCACATTGTTCCAGGACTTGAAGGAGAGCACGCATCCGTTTGGATAGAACCAGCAGTGAAACAACCATAATGTTCGCCAGCTTGATTAGGGGTATCTGTACATTGGTCAGATCCTGAGCAAGCAGTGCCATCATCTCCCCAAATATGATATAAGTTAAAACAGTGACCAAATTCGTGTGTTCCTGTACGACCTAAATTATATGGCGCTTGAGCTGAACCGCCACTACCAGTGTAAGCATAATCAACAACTAAGCCCCAAGTTTGACTAATTGTTCCTGTTGGAAACTCGCCATAACCTAAAAGACCTCCAGTTAAATCACAAATCCAAATATTTACATATTTAGTTACATCCCAAGGATTAGCGCCGCCAGTAGCAGAAGATTTAACGACATCGTTTGTGCCAAAGGAAGTAGCTGTAGTTGAATAATGAACTACGCCAGTGGTTGGGTTTCCATTTGGATCGCGCTGTGCTAAACAAAAACGAATTTGAGCACCAGAAGCAACAGTAGAAAACGTTGGCTGGGTTACTTTAATAGCGTCTGCATTCAATTTCGCAAAGTCATCATTTAAAACTTGGACTTGAGAAATTGCTTGTGCATTAGAAATATTTTCGGCAGCTGTATTATATACAACGTGAACAACAACAGGAATTGTTACTATCGCATTAGTTTTACTTATTGATAAACCTGCTGCTTGATCTGCTAAGTATTGATCTATCATTTGATTATACTGGTTCAAATCATTTTGATAATTTGGACGCGTTTGTTGTAAATACGTATGATGTTGCATAGTACCACAATTTCTTTGAGGTGGTGCTTGCGCAAATAGAGCCAGCGAATAGCATAAAGCTCCAGCAATAGTTAGTAATGATTTTTTCATGATATAAAACAATGTTTAGTTATACTGAAGTTAGTGAAGTCATCTGATAATTCAAAATTTTTGACGCCTTTTTAAAAACTATTACCTAAACAGATTTTACAATGGTTTAATATGTAATAAACAATAATTTAATCGAAAATATACATTCTTTAATCGATATTAACGGATGTTAAAATCTCGAGGATAAATCTCTAATACTGTAAGTATTCTGTAGAAAAAAAATAATTAGCTAAAAAAAGAGTAAACACATAAAATTATTTAACATTTAGATAATCATTTCTCGTAATTTAAAAACAAGTCAAAAAAAATCCGCTTAATTAACATGAAGCGGATTTTAAATTTATAAAAACAAGAAACTACTTATTAATCACCATCTTTTTCGTCACTAACTTATCAGAATCTGATTGAATTGTAATAAAATAAACGCCATTAGATAAATGAGATAAATTAACAGAGTGAACACCATTCGCAGAACCTTTAAAGTTTAAAGGAGATGACATCGCTTGACCCATAGCATTTAAAACATTTATTGTAACGTTAGCATCCTTGTTAACGTTTGAAATGTTTACAGAAAAAACACCAGCATTTGGATTTGGAAAAACATCTAAAATAGCCAGTGATTGTTCTATAGATTCAATACCAGCAGTCGTTAAATTTGAAACATTAATATTATCTAAATACAAATTATTTCCCCATCCACTGCGTGACTCGAATTTTAAATACACGCTTGGTTGACCAACATACGCAGATAAACTAACACTATCTCTGGCCCATTGAGCATTAGACGTAGGAGTATAAGCTGTCGTTAAAGTACCAGTCACAGTAGCTAATTGAGTTCCACCTTTTGTATATAATCTCGTCCATGTTCCGCCACAATCAATAGAAATATAGATGTTTAACGAATCGATATCTGTATTACTGTAACTTCTATGAGATCGATCAAATACAACTCTTACCGAACTATTTGCAGAAGATAAACTTAATGCAGGAGTGCGCAATGCATCTTTTTGTCCCACGATATCAATATTACCAGCAAAATTATCCATTTTAGCACAAGCGGTTGTTGTTGGCACAACTGGAATACCTGTGGTATTGGCTAATCTTGTCCAACTATACGCAGCATCTAAAACGTTTGTATTAGTTTCAACCCAACCTGTTGGAGGAAAAGTTACACCATCAAATCTTTCTACAAATGGTAACGCTGCTCCAGCTGGTGCTGAAATTACTGTAAATGTAGAAGTTAATGAATTATTTGCTGAAATCGCATCTGCAGTGCCATTCGGATTAATTACTGTAGCAGAAAATGTATGAGCAGCATTACTTAAACCTGAATAGGTATTTAATGTTAACACAGTTGATGTGGCAGAAGCTAATGATCCTGTCCAGTTTAATGTTTGTGTTGCTAAAGCATCCATTCTATATAATATAGTAGCAGATGTAATTGCAGTTGAACCAGCATTGTTTAAAGTGATTTTAGGAGTTACACTATTATTACAAGTAGACGAACCATTTACAGGTGCAATAATATTTAAAATACTTGCGTCTAAAGCGGTAACAGGAGAACAACCATTAGAAGATGCTAAGATATTCCATGGAGCAGTGTTTACAACTGCTTCCATACGTGCTACTTGACCAGCTGTAAACATATACATCGCATTATCATCCGTGTAATCCATGTAATTCATCCACATGTAACCAGGACTAGCAGTAGCGCAAGCATCTGTTTGTATCGAACCTTGAGGAAATGTTCCACCACTAGCATTTGCTTGATTAGGAGTATCAGCGCATTGGTCGCTACCACTGCACGCTCCGTTATCATCACCCCAAATATGAAATAAGTTAAAGCAATGTCCAAACTCGTGTGTTCCAGTTCTTCCTAAGTTAAAAGGAGCTTGAGCAGAACCGCCACTTCCTGTATATCTATAATTCAAAACTAATCCCCAAGTATTACTTAAACTTCCTGTAGGAAATTCTCCATAACCTAATAAAGAAGTACCCATATCACAAACCCAAATGTTAACATACTTTGTAACATCCCAGGCAGTCGCTCCACCAGTTGCACTATTTTTAACATTATCATTTGTACCGAAAGTACTTACAGTAGTTGAGTAATGCACAACTCCTGTAGTCGCATTTCCTAGTGGGTCACGTTGAGCTAAACAAAAACGAATTTGAGCACCTGAAGCTACTGTAGAAAATGTTGGTTGAGTTACTTTAATAGCATCCGCATTTAATTTAGCGAAATCGTCATTTAATACTTGCACCTGAGAAATTGCTTGAGCATTGGAAATATTTTCGGTAGCATTTTGATAAACGACGTGCACTACAACTGGAATTGTAACCGTAACAACAGCGGTTTTACTTATTGCTTGATTAGCCAAGTATTGATCAATCATTTGATTATACTGATTTAAATCCTGTTGGTAATTTGGACGTGTTTGTTTTAAATATTCATGGTGTTCAATAGTACCACAAGTTCTTTGAGGCGGCGCTTGAGCCAATACAGCTAATGAACAACAAAAAGCCGTTGCTAGAGTTAGTAATGTTTTTTTCATAATTAGATATTTTTTTTTAATTGTTATATGCTATACGCCATGTATCTTCATTTGTGTTTGTGCGTTTCGGCAGATGGCTATTTCATATGAGTTTAATTTTTACTTCATTAAATTAATGAAATAAAATCCGAAAATCAAAAAAATAATGAAACAAAATCATCCATTATTAAAAAAAATATAAAATAAAGTTATTCTATGGACGAATAAAGAATTTACTGCACTAACCCGAATTAATCAAAAGATAAAATTCTATAAGTTCACTAAAAAATAGGTGTTAATATTGTAATTTTTCTGTAGAAAATTTCTCTAAAACATTTTCCAAACTACAATCTACTACAATGCTCAATAAACTAGATATTGCTATAAAAACAATAAAATGTAAAACATGCTTAAACAAAAAATCCGCTTCAAAAATGAAGCGGATTTTTAAACATAATGATTTGAAATAGCCATGTTTGCTAAAACACAAATGAAGATAAACTGGCTAAACCATATGACAACTAAAAAACAATAATATCTACATATGAATATTATTTATTGACTACAATTTTCTTGGCAACTAGTTTATTGGAATCTGTTTGAATAGTTACAAAATAAACTCCATTTGATAAATGCGATAAGTTAACAGAATAAATTCCATTGGCGGATCCTTTTAGATTTAATGGAGAGGATACGACCTGACCTATAGTATTTAAAACTTTAATGCTCACATTTGAATCATTATTTACATTTGAAATATTCACTGAAAATATACCTGCATTTGGATTAGGAAAAATATCCATCATTGGTAAAGATTCTTCTAATGATTCTAATCCAGTAGATGTTTGATTAGAAATATTTAGATTATCTAAATAAATATTATTTCCATGAGCGCTTCTTGATTCAAATTTAATATACACAACTGGCTGACCAGCATAAGCAGATAAACTCACGCTGTCTCTTCTCCAATGCGAATCTAAAGTTGGCGTATAAGGTCCTACTAATGCTCCTGTTACTGTAGCTAGTTGAGTCCCCCCCTTGCCGTATACCTTAATCCATGTTCCGCCGCAATCAGTCGATACATAAGCATTTAACGAATCCGTAATTGATGTACTTCTTATTCTATGAGCTACATCAAATTTTAGTTTAGTAGTAGTATTAGCTGATACAAAGCTTAATGCAGGTGTACGCAAAGCATCTAACTGACCAGTTGTATTTGTTGACCCTGAATAATTATCCATTTTAGCACAAGCTGTTGTTGTGGGAACTACAGGAATTCCAGTTGTATTAGCAACACGCGCCCATGTATTTGTTGCATTTAATAAATTAGCAGTGGATTTAACCCAACCAGCAGGTGGGAAAGTTACTGCATCAAATCTTTCTGAAAAAGGTAACGCTGCAGCAGCTGGTGCTGCAATAACTGTAAAAGTTGAACTCAAACTATTATTTGACGAATTTAAATCAGATCCTCCATTTGGAGAACTTACCCAAACAGAAAAAGTATGAGCAGCAGTTGATAATCCAGAAAAGTTATTTAAAGTTATCGTAGTTGATGTATTTATTGCCAAAGAACCAGTCCAACTTAAAGTCTGTGTTGCAAGAGCATCCATTTTATAATTAATAATAGCAGAAGATAATACGGTTGTTCCCAAATTAATTAATTTTACTTTAGGGCTAATAGTATTATTACAAGTTGAACTAGCGTTCAATGGATTTATTATACTACTAATACTTGCATCCAATGCGAAAATTGGAGAGCAACCTAAAGAACTCCCTAATACATTCCAAGGTGCTGTATTTACAACTGCCTCCATACGTGCGCATTGCTGTGCAGTAAACATATACATACAAGCATCATCTGTATAATCCATATAATTCATCCACATCACGCCCGGTGAGGTTGGAGAACAAGCATCTGTTTGAACCGACCCTTGAGTAAAACAACCATAATGTTCATCAGATTGATTAGGAGTATCTGAACATTGATCAGAGCCTGTACAAGCGGTACCATCATCTCCCCATATATGAAATAAATTAAAACAATGTCCAAATTCATGAGTTCCTGTTCTACCTAAATTATATGGCGCAATAGCAGAACCTCCACTTCCAGTATATTTATAATGTAATACTAAACCCCAAGTGGTGCTTAATGAGGCCGTAGGAAATTCTCCGTAACCCAATAAAGTATTACCCATATTACACACCCAAATATTTACATATTTAGTTACATCCCAAGGATTTGCTCCACCAGTTGCTGATGACTTAACCGCATCATTTGTGCCAAATGAAGTTACTGTTGTAGAGTAATGCACCACGCCAGTTGTAGGATTTCCGCTAGGATCGCGTTGTGCTAAACAAAAACGAATTTGCGCTCCCGAGGCTACAGTTGAAAATGTTGGCTGAGTTACTTTAATAGCATCTGCGTTTAATTTCGCAAAATCATTATTTAAAACTGTTACTTGTGAGGCTGCTTGAGCATTTGAAATATTTTCTGCTGCGGTTCTATATACGACGTGAACAACCACAGGAACTGTAATAGTTGTAACCGCTGATTTACCAATTGATAAACCAGCTGCTCTATCCGCTAAATACTGATTAATTTGTTCATTATATTGATTCAAATCAGCTTCATAATTTGGACGAGTTTGTTTTAAATACTCGTGATGCTGCATCGTACCACAATTTTTTTGAGGAGGCTCTTGAGCAAACATACCTATTGAAAGGCAAAAGGTAGCTGCAATAGCTAGTAATTTTTTCTTCATATCTGACTAATTATAATCTCATTAAATTAATAAAATAATATGATAAATAAAAAATAATGAGGTGAAATTCAACTTCTTCAAAAATAAATAAATTGACAATACTATTTAAGACGAATGCTACATAACGCTAATCAAATCTGTTTAATTCGTAGATAAAAAACTACCTTATTAATAAGTGTACAAACCAAATACTGTAGGTTTTTTGTAGAAATCTGGAGCCTCACATTTTTTCCAAGCAGAAATTGGTTTTACTAATATACATTCATCACCTAAAGTAATGTTAGTTGCTACCAATAAATAGGTATTAGGTTGTAATGTTTTTAGTAAATCTTCAAACATGGTTCCATTACGATAAGGAGTTTCAATAAAAAATTGAGCTTGTTTAAATTTAACCGTTAACTGCTCTAACTCTTTAATACGTTTAGGCCTTTCCGCTTTATCAATCGGTAAATATCCATTAAAAGCAAAATTCTGACCATTAAATCCACTTGCCATAATTGATAAAACAATAGAACTTGGCCCAACTAAAGGCACCACTTTAATTTCTTTTTTATGAGCTAACTTAATAATCTCTGCGCCAGGGTCAGCAATACCGGGGCAACCAGCATCACTCATTAAGCCCATGTTGTGACCTTGTAATAGAGGTTCTAAAAAAGAATTTAATTCATCCGTTTTTACATGTTGATTTATTAAAGATAATTCTGCTCGGCTAATTTCGGGATAAGCACATTGTTTCAAAAAAGCACGAGCTTCTTTTGCATTTTCAGCAACAAAATAGGTCAATGACTTTATCAAATCTAAATTGCGTTTGGGAAGTACATCCTCCAAATGACTTTCTCCTAAACCTACTGGCAATAAATATAAAGTTCCTTTTGCTGACATCGTTTTATTTTAAATAAATATGTTTTTCTTCATCTATCGATAATACATCATCATCAATTAATTTATTAACTATATCATTCAATCGCTTACTATTAACTGATTGAAATTTATGTATTAAATCACTCAACTTAAATGATTGATTCGATAATTCTAATTTAATATTCTCTATCAATCCTTCATCTGTTTCTAAATTACGCTTATATTTCTCTACGCACACATCGCAGTAACCACAATCTTTAAAATCTGTTTCATTAAAATAAGACAACAACAAGCGACTACGACAGATGTTTTTTTCGGTCACGTAATTTACAACACTATTAATTCGTGTTAAAGCTTTTTCTTTTAAAATAGGATAATTAATTAATCGTATAGATTCGAATTTTAAATTAATACGATTTTGTAAAAAAATTAATTTAGGCAAAGTAGTTTGGGGAATAAAAGAAATAACGCCTTGTTTATGCAAATTATCTAATTGCAAACTTAATTCATGTTCTGATATTTTAGCACGGTAAGCCACATCTTTTTCTTTAATATGACTATACTGTTCGTACAAGCCTCCGTAGCTTCTTAATAATACTTTAATCAGCGGTTCATATTTTGGAAACTTAATTTGAAAATTATACAACTCATCTTTTCCCATCACCATCATTACTTTAGATGGCTCGTAACCACTATCTAAAAAAGACACATAGCCTTCTTTCTCTAAACATTTAAGCGAATTAAATAAAGTAATCGGTTTTAAATTATAATTACGTGTTACTTCTTCCATATCAAAACTTACAGATAAACCCTCGCCACTTTCAACAGGGATTTGATAAAAATTAAAGATAGCCTGATAAGATTGTTTTATTTCTTCAATGCTTGGTGTTTTTTGTTCGTACTGCTCTTTTAAATTAACAACATCAAAATTATTGCATAATAAAATAGCATAAGCTGCTTTTTCATCTCTTCCTGCCCTACCCGCTTCTTGAAAATATGCTTCTAAACTTTCAGGCAAATCTAAATGAACTACAAAACGCACATCAGGCTTATCAATACCCATTCCGAAAGCATTAGTAGCTACAATCACTTGTGATTTATTATCTATCCAATTTTGTTGTACTGTTGCTCTCTCATTAGTATTGATGCCTGCATGATAAAACGAAGCCGATATTTTATTTTGGACTAACCATCTACTAATCTCTTCTGTTTTCTTGCGATTGCGAACATAAACAATTCCTGAACCACCGATATTGTGAATGACTTTTAGTAAGCGTTCATATTTATTTTCTTCTATCTGAACAACATAGCGAATGTTTTTTCTTTCGAAAGATTGCCTGAAAACACCTTGATTTTTAAAACTTAATTTTAACTGAATGTCTTCTACAACTTCCTTAGTAGCACTTGCAGTTACTGCAATCATATTAACGTTAGGAAAGTATTCTCTTAGCTCTGCTATTTTTAAATAACTCGGTCTAAAATCATAACCCCATTGAGAAATACAATGCGCTTCATCAATAGCAATTAACCCAATTGGCAAATAAGATAAGCGCTGACGGAATGTTTCATTTTCTATTCTTTCGGGTGATACATACAAAAACTGAACATGACCATAAGCAGCATTATTTAAGGCAATATCAATTTCCTTTGCGTTCATCGACGATGTGATAGCCACTGCACTAATGCCTTTATTTTTTAAATTTTGAACTTGGTCATTCATTAAAGCGATTAAAGGAGAAACTACCAAACAGGTACCGCCAATTACTAAACCTGGAATCTGAAAACATAGTGATTTTCCTCCTCCAGTTGGCAATAAAGCCAAAGTATCTTTATTGTTTAAAACCGACTCAATAATATCTTGCTGCAAAGGACGAAATGAATCGTAGCCCCAATGCTTTTTGAGATAAAAAAATATGTCTTGCTTTTGAGTCAAACTACTATGAATAGGATTTCTAAAGTACAATTTTTATTGGAAATGATTAATAAAAACTAAACAAGCATCGTAAATTTGTGTTATCATTAAAAATAAGAAGATGGAATTTGTTAATCCAATAGATAAAGATAAAGTTGCTGAAAACCCAGGATTATTGCCTTATCCTCATCATGTAGGCGGTATTGTTATTAAACCAGAAGATACTGGTAAAATAAAGTCACGTGCTTTAACGGCAATGCGAGAACAAACAAACATACAAATGAATCAAATTCAAAAGCAAGTTGAGCTATTAATGCAACAAGCTAATGATTTAAAAGAACGCGTAGAGATTTCTGAAAAAATTTACTTAGCGGATTTATCTTTTGAACCAATTATTGGACAAACCTATCATTTATACTTAAAAGAGGGTGTTTATAAATTATTATTAATTGGGCCAGAAGATTGGGGAAAACTCCCAAAAACATTAGAATATGTTGGTACAGTAAAAATGTTAGGCGACCATACTTGGGATGTAATTTCTAAATAATTCGAAAAAAATTCGTACCTTAGGTTAAACAAAACTGTTAAATAGCTGTTTTTACTATTAAACGAAACGTACTTACGATGAAACTTATTTTATACACATCGCTCCTAATTTTAAACTTGAGTTCATGCGCATTATTTCAACCCTCTGCAAAAAAATTAAACCATCGTGCCCTTGCTGCTCATAAACAATATGATGCTGTTATTGTGCCTGGCGTTCCTTTTATGGAGCCAAAATGGGATGCAACTATGCAGATGCGTGTTTTGTGGGCTATTCATTTATACAAAAACGGTAAAACTAAAAAAATAATCATGAGTGGCAGTTCTGTGTATTCTCCTTATGTAGAAGCGCAAATTATGAAACTATACGCTATTGAATTTGGCGTACCTGCCGAGGATATTATTGTAGAAGACAAAGCACAACATAGTACCGAAAATGTTTGGTATGGCTATAAACTAGCTAAATCGATGGGACTTAATAACATAGCCTTATCAACTGATCCTTTTCAAACACGTATGACGTATCGCTTTGGGAAACGTCGTTTAAAAGACTTAAAATATATGCCTGTGTTATTTGACACTTTAAAAACTTTACCACATCATGTTCCTGAAATAAATTATTTACCGCACAAAATAGCCAACTTTGTTCCCATTACTGAAACACAAAGTTTTGGATACCGATTTAGAGGAACCATGGGGAAACACATCGATTTTAAAAACTAAAATGTAATAAAAAAAGCGAGCAGTATTAATGCTCGCTTTTTTTTGTTACATTATTATTATTATTATTTAATAACTACAATCTTCTTTGTAGAGACTGAGTTGCCAGAATGAATTCTAACAAAATAATTTCCATTAGGCATATCGGCTAAATTCAATTTAACTTTTGATTCGTTTTTAGTCGTTGATAGAACTAAATTACCCAATACATCTAATACCTCAATTTTATTTACATCCTGAGCATTTTTAGTTTCAATATACAAAACACCATCGTGGCTGGGCACAGGATATACGTTTAAATTTGAATTTAAATCAAAACTTACTTTTCCTAAACCTGTTGTGACAGAAGTTGAGCCAATAAATGTAACGTTATCAATACTGAAAGTGCCTGTAACAGCTTCTGCATTCCAAGCATAAAATCTAAAAGTTATTGGGTTTGTAAAGTTTGTATAATTTGCACCGCTTAATGAAACTACACTACCAAGTTGGTCGGCTGATGTAGGCGTTGCATCAAAATTCCAGAAAAATTCATTTGTTCCAACAACAGAAATATTGGTGTTAGAAATAACAGATGCAGGCAAATTAGCAGCATAACCACTAGCGCTTGATCTTAATGCATAATTTCTGATACCAGTACCTGATCTTCTAGCTCCAAAAGTAATACTTGTTAAAGTGACATCATTACCTGACACAGGGGTTAAAGTTACCTCATAATATTGGTTCGTACTCAAAGCTCCAGTCATTGTTGAATAGGTATCAACAGTAGTTGTTGCTCCTAAAGACCATGTATTAAAAGAAAAACGACCAGCTCCTGATGAAGCAGTGCTTGTGCCGACAGCTGAAAATGAACCAAAAGTAACGCCCGTTGCGGTAGGAGATGGCGATGGGTCAGTAGTTCCAGAAACAGTTGTAGTTGCAGCAAAACTGTAAGTTGCTGTAAAAGATTGAGCATTTGCCATTAAAGCAGCAGATACTAATGCAATAGTAGAAAGTAGATTTTTTATCATGTTATTTTTTTATATTTTATACACAAAACTACAAAAAATAATCGATTTTTGTATTATGAAAACGTTAAAAGTAATAGTTGCCTTTTTAATACTTATAAGTTCTAACACATTTGCTCAGTCAGAAGATGGGCTCGTAAAATGGCTAACCATAAAGGAAGCGCAAGAACTTAATAAAAAACAACCTAAACCTTTTTTAATTGACGTTTATACAGATTGGTGTGGCTGGTGCAAGCACATGATGAAAACCACTTATTCGAATCCAAATATTGCTGGTTATGTGAATCAGTTTTTTTATCCAATTAAATTTAATGCCGAAACAAAAGACACCATCGAATATAATGGGAAGATTTACAAACCAACATCACCAAACCCTAAAACACCTCATGAATTAGCTATTAAATTTTTAGGGACAAGTTTAAGTTATCCTTCAACCATTTTTGTATCTAATAACTTCGAATATAATTTATTATCTCAAGGATTTTTGGAAGAAAAAAAATTAGAACCTCTTTTAATTTATACGGTTGAAAATGTATATAAAAGTGCTACATATGATGACTTTGCTTCGCAGTTTGAACATACGTTTTATGACACCGTATTTAAAAAAGGCGTTGTTAAAACATATACATTAAAAGAAATAGAAAAATTACAGAAAAAAACTCCGAAAAAAATATTAGTAAATATTTCAGCTGGATTTTGTAACGCCTGTAAAGTGCAAAATGCAACAACTATAAAAGATAGTGCAATTGCTGCTTACATTAATAAAAATTATTATCTCATAAATTTTGATGCCGAAAGTAATGATACCGTTATTTTTAAAGGTGAGAAATGTTTTAAAACATTAGTTAATGGTTATCCCTTACATGCTTTTGCCTTAAAAGCAACTAATAATAGACTGCAGTTTCCTTCGATAGCTGTTTTGGACGACAAACAAAACACTTTAGATGCCTTGAACTCGTTTTTAAGCCCTAAAACCTTATTGCCAATTTTAAAATATTATGCTGAGGATACATATAAAACCACGCCTTGGCCAGATTATATAAAAGCATACAATGAACCACCAAAAAAATAAGCGATAATCTCTTATCGCTTATTTTTTAAAATTCAAATTTGTATCCTATTCCTTTGATGGTTTTGATATAATCGTCACCTAATTTCTCTCTTAATTTTCTGATGTGAACATCAATTGTTCTATCGCCTACTACTACTTCATCTCCCCAAACTTGCTCTAAAATAAATTCGCGAGTAAATACTTTTCCTGGCTTACTAGCTAATAATGATAATAATTTAAATTCTTTTTTAGGAAAAGCAATTTCCACATCATTTTTATAAACGCAATATCTTTCTTTATCAATTTTAATTCCGCCTAAATCCAACGCTGTTGATTTTTGTTGATCTGGCGAATATCTTCTTAACAAAGCTTTAATACGGCTAATAAAAACTCTTGGCTTAATAGGTTTAGTAATATAATCATCTGCTCCAACTTCAAAACCTGCTATCTGAGAATAATCTTCGTTACGGGCACTTAAAAAGGCAATCATCACATCTTTTAAGCCTGCAATATCTCTAATTTCTCTGCAAGTATCAATGCCATCCATTTCTGGCATCATCACGTCTAATACGATTAAATGAGGAATTTCTTTTTTGGCAATATTTATCGCATCACGTCCGTTAAGAGCCGTGTATACTTGGAACCCTTCTTTTTTTAAATTATAACTTAAAAAATCTAAAATATCTTGTTCATCATCAACAAGCAATATTTTATATAAACTATTTTCTGTACTCATATCTTTCTATCGTCACAAAGTTAAACTTAAACCTTGAGGTTAAAGTTAAATAAATATTAAGAAATCGTCTTATTTTTTATCTTAAGTTAATATTATAGTAATATTTAACCCTATTTATACAATAAAAAGGCCTTAAATTCGACACTAGTTGTTAATACTAGCTTTTTTAGTTAAACTAAAATTTCAAGACATATTTAACACAAAGTTTACGATAGCTAAAGTAGATTAGCTAAAATTAAATTCTATGGCCGTTACAATTAAACAACTTATCGAAAAAAACAAAAAGGCGTTTGACAATAGTTACTTTATTGAATCAATCAATTTATCTTATATTTTAATTAATAAAGCATTAAAACAAATTGTAAAAGATGATTTAATGCAAGAAGTGATCGATCAGAAAATAAAGACCTCCAATTTAATTACACATATAAAAAAAGAACTCCTAAATAATCCCGCGTTAAAAACCAAAGTATCCAAAAAAGTAATTAAAGATATTGAATTGTTTATTGACCTGTATAAATCTATTGGTAAAGAATTAAAATACCAATATCCCGAAAAGAAAATTACTGAGACCGCTCAATTTGGAATTAACTGCATTATCATTTTAAATACGAGTTTAGTAAAAATTAAGAATAACAAAGTGGAGTAACCCCATGTTATTAAATTGTATTTTCGATAAACAAAATTAAATTCACTTTAAAATCAATTTTTATCGAGATTATTTCGGCTATTTTTAAAAAAATCAATTAAAATATTTCGTCAATTTTTATTTGATAATATTAAACTAATATAACGTAACCATAAAGGTAACTTGAAGTTCGGATATTTGCAGTCTATAAAAACTGACTTATGCTTCAAACAATTTCTACTGAACACGAAAGTAGTTTAATTTATGCACAAACCATACAGCATGGCTTGCTTCCAAAAAAACGGCATTTTGAAAAATATTTCAAAGATTATTTTGTTGTGTATAAACCTCAAGATAAAATTGGCGGCGATTTTCACTGGCTCACTTCAAAAAACGATACTATTTTTTTTGCACTTGCTGACTGCACTGGCCATGGCGTTTCGGGCGCTATGCTATCTGTACTAGGAATTAGTTTATTAAATTATGTGATTCAAAAAGATTTTAAAAATATTGGCGATTACCTCACAGAATTGGACAAAAAATGGATTGAAACCTTTAATAACGAATTAAGTGATTCACAATACAATAATGATTGGCTAGAAATCACACTCATTTCATTTAACACAAAAACCAGAGAATTTCAATATGCTTGTGGTGGCGGAGAATTTGTAATTCAACAAAACAATTCTATAAATACATACAAAGGAAATTCGTACCCTATTGGTGGATGGCAAATAGAAAAAAATAGAACTTTTGACACCTACTCTCTAAAATTAGAAGACAATGCAAAACTTTACTTTTTTTCTGATGGACTCAAACATCAATTTGATGCAGATAATCAAAAAAAATTCAGCCGTAAACGTTTATTAAACTTACTAAAATATTCTTGTAATTTTCCAATGGAAGAACAGCAAGAACTCCTAGAATTTGCGTTTGAAGATTGGAAAGGCGATACTAAACAAACAGATGACGTATCAATAATTGGTATAGAATTTTAATTGTTAAGTAATTGTTAAGTCATTTTCTAAATCAATTTATAGAATTAATATTAAGGTAATATAGGGTTGATATTAACCTTATGTTTGCATCGTTTTTTTGTCGTCTAATACTCAATCCGAATTATGTTTAAAAATATCCTATACACAGCAAGTTTCCTCATAATTTCGTTTTTAACGCAAGCACAAACTGGTAAAATTGTTGGTAAAATTGTTGACGCCAAAACGGGTGAAACTTTACCTGGCGCAACCGTTTTAATTGAAGGCACAACAAAAGGAGCCTCAGCTGATTTTGATGGAAACTACTCATTAGGTGGTTTAGCGCCTGGAAAATATACCATCATTGCAAGCTATATTACTTATGATAACAAGAAATTTGTAGACGTTGAAGTAAAAGCAAATGATGTTACTGAATTTAATATTACCCTAGACCAATCAAGTTCACAAACATTAGGCGAAGTAGTAGTGCAAGCCGAAATGAACAAGGAAAACACCAACACCTTATTTGTAATGCAAAAAAACAATGCAAGTGTAAGTGATGGTATATCATCAGAAAGTATTAAAAAAACACCAGATAGAAGCACCAGTGACGTATTAAAACGTGTGAGTGGCGCTAGTATACAAGATAATAAATTTGCTATTATTAGAGGTATGAGCGACAGATACAATGCTGCTTACTTAAATGGCTCGCCTCTTCCAAGTTCTGAAAGTGATAGAAGAGCTTTTGCTTTTGATATTTTTCCTTCTGGTATCTTAGATAATTTAGTGATTTTAAAAACAGCTACGCCTGAATTACCAGGAGATTTTGCTGGAGGTATCATTTTAATCAACACGAAAAATATTCCTGAAAAAAATAGCACCAGCGTTTCTATATCTGGAGGCTACAATTCTTTAACAACTTTTAAAGATTTCAAAACTTACAAGGGCGGCAAAACTGATTGGTTGGGATTAGACGACGGAGCAAGGCAATTGCCAAATGGCATACCCGACACTAAAGAGTATAATAAAATAAGTTCAGATTATGAGAAAACTGTTCAAGCAAGAAAAGTAGATTACGATTGGACTTTACAAAATAAAATAGCTTTACCAAATTTAAATTTATTTGTAACTCAAGCCAACGTATTTAAATTATTTAAAAAAGATTTTGGAAGCATTGTTGCCGTTACCTACAATAATTCAAATAGTACAACTATATCAGATAGACGTGAATTTGAAGAACAAGGCAAGTCGGTTCAGAAAATAAGAGATTTTAAAGATACTACCTTCTCCAATAATATTTTAACAAGTTTATTATGGAATTTATCTTACAAGCTAAATGATAATAATCAAATAGGGTTAAAAAACTTATACTCCATTAATACGGATGATAGAGTTATTGTTAGAAAAGGAATATTTGATGCTAGCGACGTCAATGCTCCAGGTTGGCAAAAATCAAATGTTCGTTTTTTTACTCAAAATAATATTTATTCTGGGCAGTTAAATGGTGATCATTATATTCCGAAGGGAAAAATAAAAATAAAATGGATCGGTGGTTTTAGTGATATTAAGCGTGATATTCCAAACCTACGCAGAATGGTATATCAAAAAAATAGTGCCTCAGAATCTGATTCCGTGCAATATGCTGCACAAGTATTAGGTGATGCTGTTGGTCCGACCTCCGCTGGATCAATGTTCTTCGCAAAAACACAAGAACGAATTTATAGTATAAAATATGATATTTCAAAAACAATAGAAATTAAAAAAACTAAACATGAAATAAAGGTTGGAGGATTTAATCAACAAAGAAGCAGAGACTTTGCTGCACGCTTATTAGGATATACTAGATACAATAAACCACGGTCTCCAACAAATTCAAAAGACACTTTCTTTAATGCTGATTTATTAGTACTAGATCAATCACAAATATTTTCCCAAGAAAATATGGGAATTGTTGACGGTCCTGGCAAATATTTAGGAGGATTTAAATTAAATGAATCTACCACATATATCGATTCTTATCAAGCTTCGTCTGTATTAAATGCTGGGTATTTGCAATTAGATTCGCGTTTCTCAGAAAAGTTACGTTTCATCTATGGATTACGCGCTGAATATTACATGCAAACCATTAACACCTTTGACCCTTTGTTCAACAAAATAACTAAAGATACAGCCGTTATAGATTTTTTACCTTCTATCAATGCAGTATGGTCGCTTAACGAAAGAACAAACATTAGAGCGGCTTATTATAGAACAGTTAATCGTCCTGAATTTAGAGAACTAGCCCCGTTTAACTTTTATGATTTTGTAACCGATTATCAAACATCAGGTAATGATACGTTACAACGAGCTACCATTAATAATTACGATTTGCGCTTTGAATTTTACCCAAAAAGACCAGGTCAAATAATTTCTGTTTCAGCGTTTTACAAAGACTTAACTAATGCCATCGAACAAATTGCAGGTAATGGGCAAATTCGCTCAATCAATTATGCAAATGTTGCAAAGGCTAGTAATATGGGCTTAGAATTAGAGTATAGAGTATTATTAGCTACCATTTTCAAAACTGACTCTTCTGAATTTCTTAATGGAACAACTGTATTTACAAATTTATCTTACGTAAAATCTGATGTAGATGTGTCTAAATTAAATGGTGTTGAAGCAAGACCACTTCAAGGACAAAGCCCATTAATTGTAAATGCTGGTATTCAATACTTAGATAGCAAATATGATTTTGGCGTAAGCGTCTCTTATAATTATGTTGGAAAGAGAATTATTATTGTTGGTAACGAAGATGAGCCAAATATATGGGAAAACCCCAGACACGTATTAGATTTTCAATTATCAAAAACAATCAAAGATAAATTTGAAATAAAATTAAATGTGCGTGATGCATTAGCTCAAAATTTGATTTTTTACCAAGACATCAATAAAAATAAAAAATTTGACAAAAAGTCATTAGATGACAATAAAGAATTTCAGCACGCATCAACAAGCGACAATGTGATGTTAAACACCAAACTGGCTCCTACCATAAGTATATCTGTTAGTTATAAAATTAAATAGATAAAACAAAAACGCTCGTTAAACAACGAGCGTTTTTTGTTTCCTTTTACATCTAAGTTCAATATTAATTACATGTTAAGTAAACTTAAAATTACTTTACATAAACTTAAGGTATAAGTAAGTATATCGTAAAGTCATGTTAATCTAAAGCTAAGGTTGTACTCGTTAATTTGCATCGTAAAACAAAAACAATTAAACAATTAAATAAAACAAAATGAAAAAAATCTACACATTAGCAACAGCAGCACTATTAAGCGCAACTGCTATTGCACAAACTCCATTTTGGACTTCAACTTCTTACAAAGGTGCATTTCCAGTTACAGACGGTCTAACAGGTACAACATCTAACGATTGGACAGCGGGTTGGGCAAATTTTGACCCGCAGATCGCAGTTTACCCTGCTCCAACTCAAACTATTTCTGGTTCAATTACATCACAAACTTGGTCACCTAGTAATACCTATTTATTATCTGGTACTGTTGCTGTTGCTTCAGGAAACACATTAACTATTTTACCAGGTACAGTGATTAGAGGTGATAAAACTTCTAAAGCATGTTTAATTATAACTAAAGGAGCGCAAATTAATGCGCAAGGAACTGTTACAAGTCCAATTGTATTTACTTCAAATGAAAGCACAAGAAATCCTGCAGATTGGGGCGGAATTGTAATTTTAGGAAACGGTATTGTAAATACTGCTTGTTCAACTTGCCCAACAAGTCCTAATACAAATAACATCGAAGGATTTGCAACAATATTCCCTGAAATTGCTTATGGTGGAAACAATAACGCTGATAATTCAGGTATTCTATCTTATTGCCGTATCGAATTTGCAGGCGTGGCTCTATCTACAACTCCAAACTCAGAACTAAATGGATTAACAATGGGTGGCGTTGGCTCAGGAACAAAAATTGATCACATTCAAGTTTCTTTTGGTGGTGATGATTCTTTTGAATGGTTTGGTGGAGCAGTAGATGCTAAATACTTAATTTCATTCAGAGGTTTAGATGATGATTTTGATACTGATTTTGGTTACAATGGTCGTGTTCAATTTGGATTAATTGTAAGAGATAAAGATATATCAGATGCTGCTGGTGATTCTAATGGATTTGAATCTGATAACTCAGGTGGTACAGGTTTAAATAAATTACCTATTACAAAAGCAATTTTTTCGAACATCACTTCAATTGGTCCAAAAAGAGATGGGACTGTTTCTTTGCCTATTGGTGAGAAATTTGAAAGAGCGATCTTTACAAGAAGAAATACAGCTATTTCAATTCATAATTCAATTTTTGTAGGATGGGAAAAAGGATGGCATGTAAGTGGTTTACCAACTTTTGACAACTACAATGCAAATTTAAATATAGATTCAGCAGGAGTTCTTCAAAACTTAACAATAGCAAGTAATTTATTTCCTAAGTTTGTTCATGATGCAGGTGGAGCTAATG
Source organism: uncultured Bacteroidota bacterium (assembly GCA_903893815.1). GTDB lineage: Bacteria > Bacteroidota > Bacteroidia > B-17B0 > Aurantibacillaceae > UBA4416. The sequence continues at coordinate 13,634 of CAITNS010000021.1, read as the reverse complement.
CTACTTGGTACAATACTTATGCGGGATTAGCATCTATCGACACAACAAAATCTGTTGCTCAAATTGCATTTGTAAATGCATTCCCAACAGAATTATTTGATCCAAGTGATTTCCGTTTACAAGCTGGATCTGTTGTTGCAACTGGCGCAGGTTTTACAAACCCTCAGTTTGCTGGTCAAGTTACAGGAATCGAAAAATTAACAAACGGGGTTATCAATTCATTTGTTTTATATCCAAATCCTGCAACAGCTAGCACTACAATTTCTTTTAGCATTGCTGAAAAAAATAAAGTATCTGTTAATGTGTATGATGTTTTAGGGGCTTTAGTATCTACTTTAACTCAAAGCAATGATTTTGAAAAAGGTAACAATACAATTTCTTTAAACACTGCAAATTTAGCAAGTGGTATCTATTATATCTCTTTAGATATCAATGGATCAAAAGAAACTAAAAAATTAATCATCAATAAATAATTTTCCTTATAGTAAAGGCACGAACCTAGTTCGTGCCTTTTTTTATACCCATGCCTCAATCCTTTCACATCATTATTTGTTCTAATACCGATTCGTCCATAAAAAAGACGGCAGAGTATTTAGAAGAAAAAAAATATCAGATTAGCTTTGCTAAATCGGATGAAGACTTGTATTCATCCTTAAAAAAAGGCAATGTGCATTTGGTGATTATTGAATTAGATTATACATTTAGAGATGGCATCAGTATTACTTCTGATATAAGAAATATAAAAGATATTGAACAACCTTATATCATTTTGTTTTCAAATAAACAAGATGATTACATTCAAATAACAGCCTTCAACTCTGGGGCAGATGACTTTATTATCACTCCAATAAAACCAATTTTATTAGAAGCAAGAATTTCAACATTAAAAAAACGTTCACAAAGCAAAATAGAAGAAGCTTCAGAACAAAGTAAGCACCCTAACTTTTTTGTGGACAAAGAACAATACTTAATTATTACGCCGAAAGGAAAAATAAGTTTACCACGAAAAGAATTTGAAATGGTAAGCTTAATGTACACCAACACACACAAAACTTTTACGCGTCAAGATTTTGCTAAACTCATTTGGAACTCTCCTGAAGTTGCCAATAGCAGAACCATTGATATTCATATCAGAAATATTCGTCGCACATTAGGCAACGATATTATTAAAACCAGTAAAGGTATTGGTTATTCTATCAACAGAGATTTATTATAATCTAGTCAAGTTTTTTAATTTTATATACGGATAATATATGGCTGCAAAATAATTGCAGTTTAAATACAGATGTAACAAAACATAGCCCATTTATTTTTGGACTATTTACTATAATTAACGGATGTTATATAGATAAAAGAGCTTCTTCTCTCTCGACTTTCTTTTTACTAGGATAAGTATCAAACAACAATTCTAAAGTTTGATTAATGTTGTTAGCTTCAATTTTTGGGTTATTATTGTTTTCCGAAAACCATTTTTCAATCACTTCCGAAAAATCATCACCTATATCTTGTAATACTTTTACTCCCATTTTTTCAATAGCCGCAGCATTACATTGCTGCTCATAATGATTTTTAATAGGAATACTAATTAATTTTTTACCCAGATATAAAGCTTCCGAAGGAGTTTCGAATCCTCCTCCGGTTATTAAACCATGGCAGCTTAATAAGCTTTTATTAAATAAGGCTTGATTAATAGGGTAATAGGTGATGTTTTTTTCAGTTCTAATTGATTCAATAGAATCCAAAAACCAATGAAATTTTATATGTGGTAGTTTATTAAAGGCTTCTAACAAACAATGTTTTTGAAAAGAAGGTAAATAAACACTCACGTGATTTAAATCTGTAGGTACAGCATTTATAAATTCTTCTTTAATTACTGGAGGTAAAACAAAAGAATCATACTTTTGAAAATGAAACCCAATATGCTTAGTTGCATGTGCATAGTGTTTTAATATCGTTTCACCCATCAAACTTTTTTTATCAGGACGCGGCGTAGCATCCGACTGAAAACTTGCCTGGTGCCCTAATTGCACAGAAGGCAGGTTCTTTAATTTACACGCCAAAGAAGTTACAAAATCAAAGTCATTTATAATCACATCATATTTTTCGAGCGGCAAAGATTTTGCATCTTTGTACATCATAAACGGTTTAATGTTTTTAATCACATCAAAATAATTTAATCCGCCACATTTACTGTAATGCAAACTGCAACCTTTACTTCTATATTTTATAGGTAATTTAAAATCTAAATTAGCATTGTTGCCACTGATAAAAAAATCAACTTCACCAAATTGTTGTAAGTAGGGATACAATTGCTGAGCGCGGCTCACATGACCATTTCCTGTGGCTTGTACAGCATAAAATATTTTTGGTTTTGTCATAGTTAAGATGCTAAAATTTTAGATACAATGTCTTCTTGTTCAAAATTGTCTTTAGGATAAATTAAGTCTAAATAATTTTTGTCGTAATTAAATATTTCCCATTTACCATTATCATATTCCAATGCTGTTAAATTTTCTACCCAATCTCCGCTATTCAAATACATCACTGATCCTTCATCCGTTTTTACTTCTTTTATTTGAGGCATATGAATATGACCACATACTACATAATCGTACTTTTTTTCAATAGCGAGTTCGGCGGCAGTGGTTTCAAAATCGCTGACAAAGGCTACGGCTTTTTTCACGCCGTCTTTTACTTTTTTCGAAATACTCATTTTATCTTTTCCAAATAAATTCAAACACCAGTTTACAAAACGATTAATGAGTATTAATAAATCATAACCCTTACCGCCTAATTTTGCTAAAAACTTTGCATAACCCTTGGTAGTAGCATCAAACACATCACCATGAAATATCCAGGCTTTTTTGCCATCTAAATCCAACAGTAGCTTATCTACAATTTCTAAATTACCTAATTGCAAATCGGTGTACTTGCGTAACATCTCATCGTGATTACCCGTAATATAATAAACATGCGTACCATGACTTGCCATTTTCATAATATGACGCATCACATCCATGTGTGAAGATGGAAAATAATTTTTGCTAAAATTCCACATATCAATAATATCTCCGTTGAGTACTAATGTTCGTGGGTTTACGGTTTTAAGGTAATGTAATAATTCCTTGGCGTGGCAGCCGTATGTGCCTAAATGCACATCGCTAATCACTAAAAGTTGCAATTCTCTTTTGCTATACATTAGTAGTTTTTACAAATGTATGTCTACATTATTAAGTTAATGTGTTTGCTACATTAAGAAATGGTCAGTGAGACAAATAGAAATTAAAAGAAGAATGTTAATATCCTAAATTGATATTAGCTCTTAATAATTTTTTTAGTCACTATTCCGAACTCAGTAATCAGTCTGATATAGTAAATACCAGCAGCCAAATCAGAAGTAAAAATTGTTGCTAACTCACCTTGATTATGATGAGTTAAAATTAACTCTCCAACTGAATTATAAATAACAACATCGTAATTTGAAACCCCATTTGCATTAATGGTTATTAAATCATTAACTGGATTTGGATAAATCTCGAAACTATTGTTTAACACAACTTGTGAAACATTTGTACAAAGACTCACAGAAACAGTTACAGCAGAGCAACTACCTGCAAGGGCGCAGCCGCCTTCACCCCTTACATAATATGTAGTGGTTGTTGTAGGCGTTACTGTAATGCTAGAACTTGTAGTACTTGTTAAACTATTTCCTCCACAGCTTGATGTATAAATATGCCATGCAGTTGAACCGTTTAAATTACCCGTTAAGTTAATAATAGAAGAACTGCCAGTGCAAATAACAGATTGAGAAGCTACTACATTAGTTAATGATGCGCCTGCACAAGGTGATAAGGTGCCACCAGTTGTAACAACTTTTACAGTTCTAAATTTTTTGTTTCTAATATCAGCTAACGCTTTATTTTCTATCGCATCATTATACCATATTTGTGTTCCATCATCACTCATCAACTCAACGGTTGAACCGTTATAAAATGGAGAAGGAAAAGTAACAATTCCTTCAGGATTTAAACTAGTTAAATCTGCAGTTAATAAAACAGGTGTACTAGTTGCAACGCCATTCCATTCATACAATGCTGCATCTAAATTACTATCGAAGCTTCCAGCCACTATTAAATATTGTCCATTGGCATTTTTTTCCATACTTCTAATGCCTCTACCTCCTAAATTTAATTCAATAGGATTACCATACTGTGGGTTACCAATTGGAGAACCATTATTAAACCATCCTTCAAAATTTTTAACTGGACAAATTAATGCTTCTGTTCTGTTAGATACAGGAACCAAAGGTGCTCTGAAACCAATATATATAGATGTATCATTTGGACCAAGACACATGCCTTCAATATTTAAGCCGTCAATTTGCTTAGGAATCATTCCGCTTGCCCCGCTTGAAGTAAAATCATATCCTTTAGAATCGCCCCAACTAATCATAGAGGAACGAAGAGATTGCGAGCCCAAATAAGAAGCTGTTGTTAAACTGCCTGTACCTGCAACTGTAGTTCCGAAAAAATAATGTCTTGATGTTTGGATATTTCCGCTTTTTGAATTTCCCAAAGATCCCATCCAGTATGCTTTATTTCCTTTTCTGCAAGAAGCTTCAAAATCTCCTTCACCAGTAAATCCAATTGGTCCAGCCATATCAAAAGCATTAAAAAAATAGCCTGACGAATCTTTATGATATAAATGCAAACCATTACTTTCATCATCTGCTGATAAAAAATAATTATTACCTGCATCAACAGCGGTTGAAGCATCTGAAATTCCTGTATGAAAATCTGTATTTGGTATATCGTAAGCAGCAGCAGAGGCTGCATATTTTAAAACATAGGTATCAGACCCCGATCCATCTGTTACAGAAACCGTTATGTTTGAATAACCAACTCCCGTAGGGTTAATTTTCAAAATCCTGATGCTGTCATTCACATAAGTAAAAGTCAAGTTAGCACTAGAAACTACGCTACTGTTTGAACTTGTAGCTGACACTGTTAGTGTATTCAAAGCTGTATCTGAATCCTTTAATGAAAAAATAATTCCTTTTGTTCTAGCAGGATCGGTCACATCATTAATAACACCACTTACTGCAACAGGTGTTGCTATAAAACTTATGTATCCTGTTGTAGAAGGATGAAATTCAATGGATGGCGTTGTAGATCCTCCACCTCCTCCCTGAGTTCCGTAAAATTCAATATTGTCAAAGGCAAATTGATCGTTACCATTATTTGATAGATCCGAGATCTTAATCTGTAAATTAGATTGATTATCTAAAATAGTATAAGAAGAAAGATTAATTGTTTTGGATGACCAACTAACAAATCCATCATCAGTAAGCGAACTATTATTAATAATTTGAGTCCAGTTTGCACCACCATCAATAGAGTACTCAATATCAAATGAGTTAGCTGTCTCACTTTTATAATCGAAACGCATATACATGCTATTCCAACCACTTGTGTTTAAATCAATAACTAATTCTGCATCAACTCCAGATCCTTTTATATCATCCCACGAGATAGCACTTCCAGCTGTATGATTCGTACTACTAATATCTGTGTATGAAGTACCTGCAATACCATTATTATCTATCTGTTGAAAAAACTGTTGTAAAACTGGCGCAGTTGCAACACTATAAGTTGTTGGGTTTAATGAATTGGAAGAGGCGTTAGATACATTGGAAAAAGTCCAAATAGCCATTTGAGTTTGGGAAAAAATGTTCGCAGCTAATAAAGTAAAAAGTAATGCGTAAAATGAAGTGCGTAAATTTTTTGTCATGTTTTTTTTGCGCAATGTGCAAAAGTTAAGTAAGATAAGACGTTAACTAATTAATATCTTTATGTTACAATTTTCTATTCTTAAATTAACCTTAACTATATCTACAATGATTTAACAATGAGGTAAACCATCAGTAACGTAAATGAAGGTTACAGTTTACTTCATAACTATATTTTTGGCAGCAATTCAAAAATTAATATGAAAAAAATAATTTCCCTACTTTTCCTTTTCTTTTTATTTCAAAACAAGTTTACTGCACAAACTACGCTTGCCCCAGGTGATATGTCTTTTATAGGCTTTAATACATCAGGAACAGACGGAGTATCGTTTGTCACTTTTGTAAATTTATGCCCAGGCACCGTTTTTTTCTTTACAGATAATCCTTATAGAAATAGTGGAGGATTTTGTACATCTGCAGAAGAATTTTGTATTCGCTTTCAAGTTACATCATTAATTCCGGCCGGAACAAAAATTACGTATACTGATGCAAATCATCCGACTGTTGGAACCGTAGGACTTTCGCCAGCCGTTGGAACAGCGACAGCTGCGTATAATTCTACCGGAACTGCAGGTACAAATAATGGTTTTAATTCAGGTGGCGATAATTGTTTTATTTTTCAGGGATCTTTCGCTGCACCGAGTTTTGTGTGTGCTTTTAAAAATAGTGGGGCTTATAACGCTAGTGGTACCGTTAGTTGTGGTGATCGTAATCACACGGAATTGCCAAGTACTTTGACTCTTGGTCAAAACGCTATGGTTGGCTGTGTAAATGTAGGAATGCGCTATAATTGCAGTACTTTAACTGGTTCTTCTGCAACTTTAGGGGCAGCAATAAATAATATAGCTAACTGGACCTGTTCCGGCGCTGCCGTTGCTCTTCCTCCAACCTGTTCATTTACAGTAACAGGTGTTCCTAACCCGCTACCCGTTGTAACGGCTTCTGCATCACCTACTACAATATGTAATGGTTCAAGTGTGACTCTTAATGCTGGCGGAGCAACAACTTACACGTGGAGTGCGAATGCAGGAAGTGCCACTACTCAAACTACTTCTGTTTCGCCCAACGCAAATATTACTTATACAGTAACAGGAGGAACATTAGGCTGTACTGCCACACAAACAATTTCAGTAAATGTTAATGCTTTGCCTTCATTAACAATAACAGCAGCTCCATCTATTATTTGTAGCGGACTTAGTACAACTTTAACAAGCAGCGGTGCCAGTACTTACACTTGGAGTTCAAATGCTGGAAGTGTAACAACAAGTACAGCAGCTGTTACTCCAACAGCTAATACAATCTATACAGTCACAGGAACAAGTTTAGGATGTAGTTCTACAAGAACAATCTCAGTGAATGTTACAGCATCTCCATCTTTAACGTTAGCAACGGCTGCATCCAGTATTTGTAATGGACAAAGCACCATATTAACAGGAAGTGGTGCTACTTCATATACCTGGAGTTCTAATGCTGGAAGTGTAACAACAAGCACAGCGGCAGTAACACCAACAAGTAATACAACATATACAGTAACAGGAAGTGCATCAGGTTGTACCTCTGTAGGAACTGTTGCAGTTAATGTAACGGCTTTACCATCCTTAACTTTATCTGCGACATCATCCAGCATTTGCAGCGGACAAGCTGCTACCTTAACCGCAACAGGCGCTACCAATTATACATGGAGCCCCAATGCAGGAAGTGTGACAACCAATACAGCCGCTATTACTCCAACCGCAAATGCTACTTATACCGTAACTGGAAACACTTCGGGCTGTGCTGATACAAGAACTATTATTGTAAATGTTACAGCTTTACCCTCCTTAAGTTTAACAGCGTCCATTCCCGCAATATGTTTAGGGCAAAGTAGTGTTTTAACCGCCAACGGTGCAGCTTCCTATACGTGGAGCGCTAACGCGGGAGGTGTTATAACAAATACGGCCATCGTTACGCCAACTGCCAATACGACTTATACTGTAACCGGAAATAATAGTGGATGTATTTCCACAGGAACTTTAGCAGTAACTATTACTACGTCACCAACTTTATCATTAACAGCTGCCTCGCCAAGTATTTGTAGTGGACAAAGCACTACATTAACAGGTGTAGGAGCGATATCCTACACTTGGAGCCCTAATGCAGGAGGCGTTACAACCAATACTGCTATAGTTACTCCTACAACAAACACAACCTATACCGTAACAGGAAACACTGCAGGTTGTGTCTCTACAGGAACTATTGCTGTAAATGTAACCGCTTTACCATCCTTAACGCTAGCGGTTTTTTCATCTTCTATATGCAGCGGGCAAACTACTACACTTACTGCCACCGGTGCATCAAGTTATACATGGAGTGCAAATACGGGGGCTATTACAACAAGCAGTGCTGCCGTAACACCAACAAATAATTCTACCTACACTGTCACCGGAAATAATGCTGGCTGCACTTCTACAGGCACTATTTCAGTAAATGTTACTGCGCCTCCATCATTAACCATTGCAGCCACTTCGCCTAGTATATGCAGTGGGCAAAGCACAACAATTACAGCTACAGGCGCAACATCATATACTTGGAGCGCTAATACAGGAAGCGCTATCACTCATACAGTTTCAGTTTCGCCTAGTACAACAGATATTTATACAGTAACAAGCAACAATGCGGGTTGCATCTCTTCACAAATTATAAATATCAATGTCACTGCTACACCTACCATTATTACAGTTGCTTCGCAAACTGTTATTTGTTCTGGCCAAAGCACAACATTAAGTGCAAGCGGCGCACCGAGTTATACCTGGAGTGCTAATGCTGGAGGAGCAAATACAACCAGTGTTTCTGTTTCGCCATCCACTTCAACGAACTATACAGTTATAGGTGATAATTTAGGGTGTACATCTTCACAAATAGTAAATGTTAATGTAAATACAACGCCTACTGTTAATATCGTTTCAACAAGCACTGCAGTATGTGAAGGTAATAGCGCTACCTTGACATTTAGCGGCGCAAGCACGTATACCGTTACTAACCCTTCTGTTATTACAAATTCGACGGTAATAGTAACTCCTACGACACAAACTACATATACGGTTGTGGGAGAAACAGCAGGATGTTCAAGTACTGCTCAAACCATTACAATCAATGTAAATACCATACCTCAAATTGCAGTAGCAAATCAAACCACCTGTGCAGGAAGCGCTGTAACTATAAATGCTAGCGGAACTGATACTTATACATGGTTACCATCAGGAGCAACTACAAATGCAATTACAGTCTCGCCAACTACATCTGCTACATATAGCGTAACAGGAACAAACTCTTTAACAGGATGTGCATCAACTCTAACAACGGTTAACGTATTTGTGAATGCAATTCCAACAGTAACTGCCACTGCGAATTCTAATATTGTTTGTTTAAGCGGCTCGGTTGCATTAAACGCCATTACTTCTGCAAGCACATTTACATGGACCTTAGGAAACGGAATAAATAGCGGGAATCAAAATCAAGCAAACGTTACATTATCCGCTAGCACTTTAAGTCCAGGAGTTTATGTGTATACGTTAACAGCTGCAAGTTCCCAAAACTGCGTTTCACTTCCTGTAACAACTTCAATCACCGTTGTTGATTTACCTAATGCAGCATTCAATTTAAGTGATTTAAGTATTTGCCAAAATCAATCGGGAACTTTAAGCATCAACAATCCACAAATCGGTACAACTTACGATTGGAATGTAGGAGGTGTTAATATGTCAAATGTTAATCCATTAATTATACCTGCTTCCATGACATCAAATGTAGGTTCAGTTTCTGTAAATGTTATAGCGACTATGGGAACATGCACCAACACAGCAAACAATACATTAACCATTACAACTTTACCAACAGTAGCTTTAGTAAATTCAAATGTGTCTGCCTGTGAGAATGCTTCAACGCAATTAGAAGTGACTGATCCAAACTCAACATACACATATAACTGGTTATACAATGGCCAATCTTTATCTAATAACACTACTGTTATTGTTAACTCACTAGGCGATTCAAATTTAGGAACTTACACAGTAACTGCAACAGATATTTATGGTTGCACAAATAGTACAACAGGTATTATTGACATTCAGTTATGCGAGACATTTGTTCCCGAAATATTCACACCAAATGGAGATGGAATGAATGATGGATTTGAGATTAAAAACATTGAGAATTATCCAAATAATACATTAAAAATATTTAACCGCTGGGGTAATATGGTCTATCAAAAAGATCGCTACTTAAATGAATTCGTAGGTTACGCTAATACGGGAGATGCTACAGGTCAGGCTAAATTACCTGTTGGCACATATTATGTTATTTTGAATTATGGTGATGATAAAACAGAAACCTACAACGGATATTTATTACTACAGTATTAAAATTTATTTATAAAAACAGTATGAATCAAAAAATAAAAATAAGCGTCCTCTTCATTATACTCTTTACAATGAGTGCAAGTATTCAGGCGCAACAAGAAACACAGCATAGTATGTACTTTTTTAATCCTATGTTAATAAACCCTGCCTATGCAGGAAGTCAAGAAGCCATTCAAGTAACAGGAACAGTTCGTGATCAATGGACAGGTTTAAAAGGTGCTCCGAAAACACAGGCATTATCATTACACTCTCCTTTAAAAACTGAAAGTATTGGTTTAGGACTTACCTTATTAAATGATCAATTAGGTGTTACAAAAAATACAGGCGCTTATGCCGATTTAGCTTACAGTATTAAATTAAATAAAAACAATAACCGTTTAGCTTTTGGAGTTAAGCTTGGCATGGATTTTTTTAGACAGGATTTTTCAACCTTAAGAATTGTGAATGAAAATGACCAGATTTATACTCAAGGATATAATTACAAAAAAAGCCTGTTTAATGTAGGAGCCGGTGCTTATTACTATGGGAAAAGACATTATATAGGAATTTCAACGCCACGTATACTAAAAAACAAGATTAACATCACCGCTGATCAATCTGCTCTGCAGGAAAATCATTATTATTTATTTGGTGGTATTGTTATTAAAATGAAACCAGGGATTAATATGCGTCCTTCTTTTATTGTAAAATATGTAAATAATGCGCCTCTATCTATCGAAGGTAATTTATCCTTTTTGTTTTATGACAAACTATGGATAGGAGCTATGTACAGACATAAAGCAGCTACAGGTTTAAATATCATGTATAACGTGAATCAAAATTTTAGAATAGGATATGCTTATGACTACCAGCTAACTTCACTACAAAAATTCAGTGCTGGTTCTCATGAAATTATGATAGGCTATGACTTGAGAAGTAAATCAAAAGGATTTAAATCTCCTCGCTATTTTTAGGATAAAAAACACCACTACACTATTACTTACTATCATAAATTTATGAAGCAATTATTTTTACTTATCACTTTGCTATTTATAACCAATGGTATTTTGTCGCAATCGCTGACGCAAAAAAATGCCGATAAATTTTACAATGAGTTGGCTTATATTGAAGCCATTGATTATTACAAAAACTTGGTAAAAACAGATACGCCTACTGAAGCCAATACAAGGCGTTTGGCGGAGTGCTACTTTAAAATTTATGATTTTCCTAAAGCAGAAGAAGCCTACAAAAATTTAAACACAAAATTTGCCAACACGATTACAGAAAATGATCTGATTAATTATTTGCAATGTTTAAAATACAATCAAAAATATAACGAAGTACAAAGTGTATTAACTCTTCTTGAACAAAAAAGAAAAGAGAATTTAATTACTAAAAACCACGCAAAACATGTAAACTATTATAAAGAACTAAAAAAAGATTCCGCTGTCTACAAACTCATTAATGTAGAAGCTCTAAATACTGAAAATGCAGAATTCTCGCCAGTATTTTTCGGTAAGAATAAGTCAGTACTATTTGCTTCTAACAGAAGAAACACTTCTGGTAAAAACAAAACATTTTCATGGGACGACAGTTACTTTATAGATATCTATACTTCTGATAAAAAAGATTCCTTAAAATTTACATCTACTGCTCCTCTTCCGAAAACAGTATCTGGCGTTTATCACGACGGGCCTGTTACTTTATCCTCTGATGAAAAAACATTGTATGTAACAAAAAGTAATATCATTACTAAAAAAATTAAGGGTGTGCTTACTAATGTCGTTAATTTAAAACTCTATACATTAAAAAAAGATAGTACTGGTAAATATTCAAAACCCGAAAGTTTTCCATATAATTCTGATGACTATTCATTAGGTCATGCAACTATAACAAAAGACGGTAAGCGGTTATACTTCGTATCCGACATGCCAGGTGGTTTCGGACAAACAGATCTTTATGTATCTGAATATAAAAACGGAGGTTGGCAAAAACCCGAAAACTTAGGACAAGCAATTAATTCTGAAGGTCGTGAAATGTTTCCTTATGTATATGAGGATGGGACTTTATTTTTCTCAACCGATGGAAGAGCAGGCTTAGGTGGATTAGATATTTATTTTACAGTGCCTTCATTAGACGCCTATTTTGAACCACAAAGTTTAGGCTATCCTATAAATTCCTATTCTGATGATTTTGGCTTTGCATTAAACGAAGATCTTAAAACTGGCTACTTATCTTCTAATAGACCAGGAGGTAAAGGCAAAGATGATATTTATTTTTTTAGAGCAAACGAACCTTTGCTTGGTGTAACGTTGAGTGGGATTGTGATTGATGAAAGTAATAAAGAACTAATACCAAACGATTGGGTATACTTAAAAGATAAAAATAAAATGATCATCGACTCTACCAAAGTAAATGCAAAAGCAGAATATATGTTTACTATTAATGACCCTACTAAAGAATATTTTGTTGGCACCAAAGACCGTTCTAAATATTACGAACAATCTATTGCAGTTGGAAAATTACAAACAGGTGATAATAAAAAACAAATTGGATTATTCCCTAAATACAAATTACTGTGTACAGTAACAGATGCTAAGACAAACACGCCTATTGAAGGAGTTAAAACTACCTATATTGATAAAGCATCTAGTGTATCTAAAACGTATAATACAGATGCCTCAGGCATGTTTACCGATATTATCCTTAATAAAAAACCGGGAGATAAATTGGAGTTTACTATTAAGTATGAAAAAGAAGGATATATCACTGTAGAAAAAAGTTATGAAATTCCTTTAGCAGTTAATACCATTATAGATTTAAAAGAGGCACTGCAAAAACCCGAACTTGGAGCTGATATTGCAAAGATTATTCAAATCAACCCCATCTATTTTGATCTAGCCAAAGCCAACATAAGGGCTGACGCGGCAAAAGAACTAGACAAAATTGTAAAAGTAATGCAGGAAAATCCAACAATGACCATTGAACTTGGTTCCCATACAGATTGTCGTTCTAGTAAATCATATAACTTATCCTTATCTGATAAACGAGCTAAATCATCGGCTGCTTATATTGTATCAAAAGGTATTACTAAAGAAAGAATTGTTGGAAAAGGTTATGGTGAAAGTAAACTAATTAATCAATGTGAATGTGAAGGCAAAAAAACGTCTTCATGCACAGAGGAAGAACATCAAGCTAACCGTAGAACAGAATTTTTAATTACAAAGTTTTAGTTCTTTAAATTTTCTGTGCGAAGCGACCGCTTTTGCAAAAGCCGAAGCCGAATGCCCAAAGGGGATTTAGGTTGGGTTAGCAGTAGTTTTATTTTATTGGTATAATGGCCAAAAATAGTTGGTAATAACGTCTGTAACCTAATACAGCAAAGGGTTTGATTAAAGGATATTGAAAGTCGTTTCAATATCTTTTTTTTGTACATGGAAAAGTCAAAAAAAAGAGCTGCTGGGGCTGTA
>CAITNS010000020.1 GCA_903893815.1 uncultured Bacteroidota bacterium | reverse complement strand
TAAAATATTAATGACTTTAAAACTAAAGGATCAATAATTGCAAGCTGAGATAGCATTTTTCGATTTAATTTAATATTTAAAAAACGTAAATTAAAAATAAACTTATTATATGGGATATTAAAAGTACTGCGAGCAAAAGAATTTATACGTGTTATCCAAAGCTTTCTAAATTGAATTTTGCGTTTTTTTCGCCCAACATATGAATAAGTTAATGCTTTCATAACTTGCTCATTTGCAATACGAAAAATTTTTGAATGACTACCTCGAAATCCTTTTGCTAAATATAATATTTTTTTTCTACGCTTACGGGCTACATTTCCTCTTTTTACTCGAACCATTTTTTCCTTTAATTTTAATTAATTTGGTAACATTAGATTAATTGCTTTGACATCACCCTTTTTTACTAGTCCTTTTTGCCTTAAAAATCGTTTACGTTTAGATGATTTTTTTTCTAAAATATGTCCTCGAAAAGGTTTTTTATGCAAAATTTTTCCAGTTTTTGTAATTTGATAACGTTTAGTAGCAGCTCGACGCGTTTTTAATTTATTTTTCATAAAATATGTTTAAGCTATAAAATGATAATATCATATTTAAAGGCTTCTAGTCCAGTAATGATTAAGATTTCTTGTTTTATAGCTAAATATTGGTACTGTAAGCCAAAATAAGGTATAATAAATACATTAAATAGATATAAGGATTTATTTTAAACATGGATATTTTAACTTTAGGTTGGGCAGCTTTAATGACTGTTTTTACATTTTCGTTGTCTTTGGTTGTTTGGGGTCGAAATGGATTTTAAGTCAAATATAAATATTGAGTAAATAAAAAAGGGAGGGTATTTTATGCTAGTTAATGAGATTTTACAAACATCTGGAACAGTTATTTTTATGACACTATTTGGGCTTTCGCTAGGGTTTGCCCTTCTTAAAATTCAAGGTAAATAAATTTTAAAATTAAGGTTTATTATCTAACAATGCACTTCTAACAAAAAGTTAAAATAAAAGTTTCAAAAAAAAATGATCAAAGTATTGCTATTATTTACAAGTATTTGTTTAATTTTGCTAATTGTACTTCGTATTCCCGAAAAAGATGGGGGATATCTAAACTCTTCAATTTTTACAAATAATCGCAAAACTTCAGAATTTTTAAATAATTTAATTTGGATTTTAACGTTTATTTTTTTTTTATTAAATATAATTCGAGTATTTGAAACTCTAGTTTAATAATATTTTTAACTAAAATAATTTTTAAAAAGTGGCAAAGAATAATTTAAAAATTTAAAATTTTTAAATTATTTAATAAGAATAAATAAAAATTGTAACATATCACAAAATCCTAGAAAAATAGAGCATCGAATTATATTCCCAAAAAGTTACCCTTTTAGTATTGTCATCGCTATAATGTTTAACATTTGAGTTCGAAATGGGTCAATGTGGTTCCACTATGCTAAAGACACTCTATTAAAATTGAAAAACAGTAACTAAAATTCAAGTCCTCGATCTATTAGTATATCTTAGCTTCATAAATTACTTTACTTTGACCTGATACCTATCAAACGGCTAATCTTGCCGTGATCTTACTCCAAAAGGATGAGAGTACTCATCTTGAGGTAGGTTTCCCACTTAGATGCTTTCAGCGGTTATCCTTTCCAGACATAGCTACCCAGCGTTTACCATTGGCATGATAACTGGTACACCAGCGGTCTGTCCTTCTCGGTCCTCTCGTACTAGAGAAGGTTCCTTTCAATACTCTAACGCCCACACCGGATATGGACCGAACTGTCTCACGACGTTCTGAACCCAGCTCGCGTACCGCTTTCATGGGCGAACAGCCCAACCCTTGGGACGTACTACCGCCCCAGGATGCGATGAGCCGACATCGAG
>CAITNS010000019.1 GCA_903893815.1 uncultured Bacteroidota bacterium | reverse complement strand
TAAATCATTCTCTAATAAGTTTGGAATTACCTGGTATTTTTGTCATCCATATTGTTCATGGGAACGAGGCATGAATGAAAATACCAATGGATTAATTAGGAGACATTTCCCAAAAGGGACTGATTTTAATAAGTTTTCTGATAATATTATTTTATGCGCCTCTGTATGGCAAGATTGCAGACATAGTTTTAATCCCAGTAATATGGGGTGTTTTGGCTAGCTTAAATTATAGAGACCATATTTTTGTAAATGTGGCAATTACCTATGCTTTTCAACAAAAATTCTACTATGCACAAGCATTAGAAACAAAGCGTAAAGGTAAAAAGAAAGTAACATTCCATCCATAATATACACATATAAAGGTTCTACAATATGCGAACAATTGAGCGCGTTGACTTAAATAAAAACCTAGACACACGTAAGTTAGGATTTTCTGATTTACTCTTATATAGTCACTTTATTGCCGATGGAATTATTTACAATATCGATGGTTCTTACCAAAAGTCATTCTGGTGTAATGGATTTGAGTTTGAAAGTAGTGAGATGGCTGAAAAGCTGAGTATTACACGTTATTTAAACTTAATCTTTGCAGCATTTGAGACAGGTTGGGTTATTCATGTCAATAGTATGCGAGTGAGAGTTAATGAATATATTGATACAGATGATAACCATTTCGATAATAACCTACTAAATCTAATGGAAAAAAATAGAAGATTTTATTTTAAATGTTCTAAAAATTTATTTAAAAATAAGACGGCGATTACCCTCACCTATCTACCGCAAAATACCAAACTAAATAAACTTGGAGCTAAATTCCAAGAAACCAATAAAACAACTAAGGAGTACGACCCATACATATTTTACTTCGAACACTTTAAGGAGAAAGTAGAGCAAGCTACTCGTCTCATTACTCGTGCATTAAGATTAACTGCCATGGATAGCCACGAAACACTTAGTTACCTACATTATCTCATTAGTGGTAAATGGGCTAAATTACAGCTATCTGAGTCGTCTTTTATTGAACTGCGTCATTATTTGGCTGAGGACTTTGTAGCAGGCTTTGAACCCAAAGTTGGTGAAGCTAATATCCGAGTGATTTCAATTGACCAAGGCTTCCCTGAAGAAAGCCAACCCCTAATTTTAGAGCGACTGAATAATCTAAATTTTGAATTTCGTTGGAATACACGATTTTTCTTTTTAACTAACACTGAGTCAAGGGATAATATCCAGCACTTATCTGACTTGCATCAACAAAATATCTTGTCACCCAGCGCATCAATTGCTCAACGTAGTGGTATAAGTGCGAATATCAATCGTGCTGCTTATGATTTGTTTGAAGAGGCTGAGGAAGCAAAGCGTGAGAGTGTTATGAGTGGGATTAATAATGGTAAATATAATTGTTGTGTAATTTTATATAGCGAGGATGAATCAGTTTTAGCTGAGCGAGTTAAACAAGTGCGCCAAGTATTTGATGAGCTAATGTTTAAAAACAGACTGGAGACTATGGGTGCTATGCAAACCTACTTGGGAAGTCTAGACGGTGAGATTTACAGTAATCGCAGACGGTTCTTGGTCTCGACTGAGAATTTAGCGGAGTTCATGCCACTGAGCGGTGCTTGGGATGGATACAATAATCACCCATCTAACTTGTACCCTAAACTCTCACCTCCACTATTCTACGTTGATACACCTACTTATGGAGTATTTAAAGGTAGTCTACATTGGCATGATATAGGGCATAGCCTAATTTTAGGTGCATCAAGTACAGGTAAATCAACCTTGCTATTGTTTTTAGCTGCTTCGCAACTACGTTATAAAGACTCTCAAGTATTTGCTTTTGATTATAAGCGTTCCATGATGCCATTTACTTATGGGGTCAACGGAGAACACTACGACATCGGTAGTGATGACACGATGTTTCAACCCTTTGCCGAAGTCGATACTATGCGTGGCTTTGACTTTGCGGTTGAATGGGTAATACTGATTTGTGAACTAAACCATCTACGCTTAAGTTCTGAACACATTAGCGCAATTCATGATGGAATTGCAGCGCTTAGAGAGTTACCTGTGGAATTAAGAACTATGTATGGATTTTATATGCATGTTAGTGGAGTAAACCCAGAGGTTGCCGAAGTATTTAAGACCTACCATGGTGTAGATACACTCAAAGCTAAAGTATTTAGCGCTACCCAAGATAAAATAAAACTTAATAGATTTAATGTGTTTGAGATGTCTGAAGTAATGGATAAAGGCGATACCACAGTTATTCCGGTGCTAAAATATTTATTCCATAAAATCATGACCCAACTAGATGGTCGCCCTACCACAATTGTAATAGAAGAGGCATGGATGGCATTTAACAACCCAACCTTTAGCAAAGAACTAGCTAAGTGGTTAGATACCATGCGTAAGCTGAATGCCAATATCGTGTTGGTCACCCTAAACGTTGCCCAAGTAGCTAAAAGTTCAATCAAAGATACATTATTACAGCAATGCATGACTACTATTCTAACGCCTAATTTTAAACTCGACAAAGACCAATAAATGCGTGATGCATACACCGAATTTGGTTTAACTCCACGCCAACTTGAGATATTAAGTCAAGCGCAAGCTAAACGCCAATACTACTTTATGAATCCAGACGGTTGCAAATTGTTTAATTTGGATATGGATAATTTCGTAGTGAGTAAAGCATTCTTTTGTCGTATTAGCATACCTGACTTAATAAAAGCTAAGGAGCTTAAAAAATACCATCAAGAGAATTTTGCACGTAAATGGTTAGAATATTGTGACTTGCCAGAATATGCAGCACAACTATAAGTTGCCCCTATGTGTGGCAGTTGCTGCTCTATTGGCATTATTTGGATTATTAAATTTATCCAAATATATTGTATATAATTCAACTATATCAGAACCAATAGGCTACTATTGGTTGAGTGCTGTAGATGAGGTTAGGGTTGGAAGTCTGTATACGATAAAACTACCTGCTAATGAAATGGCAACATTAAGAAAATTAGGGTATGCAGCAGATAGTGGTACACTGCTAAAGCGAGTAGTAGCAGGATATGGTGACGAAATTAAGGTCACTGCAAATGGTATAGCGGTTAATACTAAATTATTTGCTAATTCACGTGCTGTTACAAAGGTTAAAGGGGTGCTACTAAATCCATTACCCATCGGCTACCAACATAAACTTGCACTTGATGAGTATTTTATGTTGGGCGAGACTGCCAACTCTTTTGATAGCAGATATTTTGGGGTGGTAAAACGTAAAGTTATAATAAACCAAGCTCAATTGATTTTAAAGGAATAAAACATGTTTAAATTTACACCATACGTATTATTAATCGGTTCACTAGGCATTTTAAGTGCATGCTCTTCAATTGAAGTGCCAAATAGACCAGTAGTACAAGTCACACCTCCAGTAACTATGAAGCCAATCGGAGAATTTACATCACGGCAACCAACAATTATTAAGCAACCAGAGGTGTCAGCACCCATTAAATGCGCAAAAGGTAAAAAAGGTTATACATGTCGTCACCCAAAAAAAGGACAAGAAGTGCCAGTAGCGATAAAACCAAGCCAGCCAATAGTAACCAACAAATTAGTGAAGCCGATTGTAGTAGCTCAAGCAACAAAATCAGTCGAAGTGCCAAACGCAATATATCGTTTTGAGTCTGGTGCAGTGATTGAGATTCGCGAGGTATCCACTGTTACGGATAATGTGACGGTTAAAAATGTTGGATTGTTACAAAACCAACGTGGTGACTTAATTCTTTCGCAGGGAATGATACTTAAAGTAACGTGCTTTAAAGATGGCACTTCAGTATTGAATCAAATAAATGGCAAAAAATTTACAATACCAGTTGCAATTCAAAATCAAGACCATCAAACAACAGGATGCAATAAGACCAATGGAGCTATTAAATACATGCAGATAATAGCAAATGTTATTTAACATTGATAACAATCAATAACACGAGGGCTTTACTGTGAGATATTGTAATGATTATGATTCACTGTCAAAAATGTTTAAAGGTCTCATAAAATGAAAGTTAGTGAAATAAAAACCACATATGATTTGATGAAATACTGCAAAAAACCTTTATATTTTCAGAGTAACCTTAGAAATATGAAAGTCGGTGATACATATTTATTGGGAATATGTAGAGAAATAGATGGTGATAATCAAAAGTCATTTGTAGCAGAAGCATGGATTGAAAAACACCGTAGCTTATATGAATTTTATGGAACATGGACTATTCCAACAAATCCAAGACGTGGGTTTATTATGACAAATGGGAGTTTTAAAATACTAAAGGGTGGGATTATTCAGTTTATACATAATGCAAGCAGTATTCAAGCATTTGCATTAATTTGTCGACGATTGAAGTGGTTAGAGACAAAGCTATCTTGTGATACAATTAAACTTTATCATTCGAGGTCTCTTATGCCATTTGCCAGTGGTTTATGGTTTAATTCAGAGTATATTAGTAGAAAGCCTTTTTTGAACCATAAAGAATATGGGTGGGAATATCTTGATTGTGCAGCATATGCACCAACACAACAATTGGAGGCAATAGTCACAGCAGGAATTGCATTAGAGTTAATTAATTCTCCATCATGTGTCGATGTTGATGATTTAAGTGATATAGAGAAACAAATGGCAGGGTTATTAAAATCTGGTTATACACAACAAGCAATTAGCACACCATTAGTTACTTCTCGTGCGAGTCTTGTGCGTAAAATGCATACCATTTGTAAAAAATGAGATTATCAAAAATAACTTAATTTGGGTGAATAAAATGAAATGTTAGCAAACCCTAGCGCTTATCTATACGAGCGGTTGAGGTTTGCTTTTGTTATTATCGCATTTTATGAGGTGATGAATCATGTTTGCAGTAACAACCCCAGTATTATATCATAGTTCTTTTGCCACTGTAGCACATTATGACAGATTAGTGGGTGGCAATGAACCACCCATGTAGATTAAATCTATATAAACAATACTGCATAAAAAAGATATATTAACCTAACAAGTTATCCAACAAAACTATCGAATTTTTTTAAATAAAAGTGATTTAAAATATTATGAAGTTTATAAAATTATTCGCGCTTTTATACGTAACTAGTGCGCAATTGTGTTACGCTACTAGTGAGGATAACTCTAATAAATATGATGCCTGTTTTAATACTGCAGCACAATATTATCAAGTCCCAAAAGAAATATTAACGGCGATTGCTTATGTTGAAAGTAAGTTTAATCCTAATGAGTATAATCAAAATAAAAATGGTACTTATGATATAGGGTTAATGCAAATTAACTCAACATGGTTACCTAAATTAGCTACAGTTGGAATCAGCGAACAAATGCTATATGAGCCTTGTCAAAGTATCTATATGGGAGCATGGGTACTAGCGCATAATATTAAAACTTATGGTCTTAATTGGACGGCAGTACAGCGTTATAATGGTAATGATATTGAGTTAAAATATGCAACTAAAATCTACAATAAAATCCAAGATACTTATCCAGCATTACTTAATCCTGCACAAGCTAAATTAATTCCTTTTGATTTAAAATCTGAGGCTAAACCAATTAAAATTAATGTTCAAAATACACCCTCAGAAGTAGATATTAATAATAATACTCAACCTAAAAAACCATCAATAGAGTCGACCATCAATTCAATTAAGCAACCAGAAAAATCACATCAAACTGAACAAGAATACGCACACGAAATTGATAATATTTTATCAAAAAGTGGTATCACTATATCAGCTAAACCAACAGCTAACCCAGAGGTTAAATCGCAAAATAATGACTTAACTAATGAGCAAAATATTAATGATGTTTTACGAAAAAGTGGAGTACATATCACACCAGAAAACTCAAAAGTTGTATCAAATTTAGTAGAGACAAAATCAAATAATGTTGCAGAATTTAATCAGTTTTTTAACGAGAATCAACCAAAAAATATAAATAAATTAGTATACAATATGTTCCATGCTGACCGCAAAAATGAGTCTATAAAAATTGCAAATCTTAATAATAATTTGCAAAAAAATTTACCTACATTGACTCTAGATTTTAATGAGTTATATAATAAAAATATTTATATATGGCGTAATTTTTATGGTATAAATATTTTAGAAAATAGACATGGTTATCACTTCAATAAAATTAATCAGTCTGCAAAAATAAAACCAAAATCTGTAAAAAAGTCAGATAAAATTATTCATAAAAAGCGTCAGGAAAAAGTTGCAAAAATGTTAGTAATTTAAGATTTATGAAGATTGTAAGGATGTGTGGCAAGCACCAACAAGCCACCAACAAATTGTCTAACAAGCCACCAACAAGCCACCAACTTCGTGTTGGTGGCTTGTTGGTGGGTCAAAAAATGGTTAAAATTTGTTAAATTTGTAACATATTGTTTTAGTTGAATAAATTTCGCAATAACTGCTGGCGATAAATTTTTAAAAGATGGGATTATCTCTCTATAGCTCCTGACCCCTCCCTCTCAACTTCGTACGATGCAGGGGTCAGGAGCTATAGAGAGATAAGGAGTAAAAATTATAGTAGCCAGCAGAGATAAATAACTTATAAAAGGAGTATGAAAAAATGAGAAGAGAAAGAGTAGAGTTAGGAGAAAGAGATTTAAAGATATTTGAATTGATTAAGAAGATGGGGTGGGTGAGGCAGGATGATATTGCTTATTATTTAGGGTTGGATTATGAAGATAGTAAGGTGAATATTATAATAAGAGGAATAGGATTTAGATTGCAAAAACATGGATATATTATTAAAAAAAGATTTATAGTTGGTTATCCGAGTTATTGGTGTTTTACGAAACTTGGAGTCGAGTCTTATGGGGGAATTGCAGAACCAAAATTTGTATTACAAAATATAAAACATGATAGTTTTGTGACTAGATTATTAATTGAAATGTTGCAAAAAAATACACTGGAGGTTAAAACTGAATTTGAGTTAAAACATGAGATAGTTTTTGATAAAAACAATAGTAAAAATAAGAAAATTAAAATCCCTGATTTGGCGGTTGGTAATGTCGCAATTGAAGTAGAATTAACTCAAAAAAATCTTGCAAGAATTAATGCGATTATCAGAGAATATAGATTGGGAAAATACGAACAAGTAATTTATTACACCACTAATGCAATTGCTAAACTTATGTCTAATATTACAGAGGGTGATGGTAAATTTAAATATAAGATAATAGATGAGTTAGATATTAATAAGTCCACAGATTTTATTAGTTCGCATAATAATTTAAGTGGCGGTTATTCAAAAGAAAAACAGGATTTAAGAGATTGGTTGGGAATTTAAAATAATATAATAATTGAGCAATTTATTTTATATTTAAACTAAATAAATATCATAAATAAATAATCAATATTTAGTCCATAATTAACATTAAACATTATTTCTAAAAATTTATAATAATTTTTATTTGAAAGTGAGAAAAGCAGTGAAAGAAGTACAAGATTTAAACCGCATTGAATATGCTATTTATTATTGGAGTGAAGTTTTAGCGGTACTTATTTGTGGGGTTTTTATTTATTTAAATTGGCAAATGGGTATAATTTGTGTAGCTAGTGGATATGTAGTTTATAAAATAATGTGGTTCTCGCGGAAGAGTATTTTTCAGATGGGATTATCCAGATTTTACTTTTTTGGCATTATGATATATACTAATGGCACTAAGTTAAGCTGCATTTTTATAGAATCCCCTTGCGTGTTGTAGTCGTGGGAATGCTTTTGGTCTTCTTTTTACATTTCTGGGCTCTTGTCGTCCGTTACGATGTCCAACTTTTTTAGTGACAATAGCGT
>CAITNS010000018.1 GCA_903893815.1 uncultured Bacteroidota bacterium | reverse complement strand
TTACAGCCCCAACAGTTCTTTTTTTTGATTTTTCCATATGCAAAAAAAGGATATTGAAACGACTTTCAATATCCTTTACTCAAACCCTTTACTGTATTAGGTTGCAGGCATTTTTACCAACTATTTTTTGCTATTATACCTCAAATAGTATTTTAGGGTTTTGCTAACCAATTTTCAATTTCAATTTGGTCGAGTTCCATGTAATTAATCCAATTTTCAACTACGGAGTTGTTTACCAAAAAAATGGCGGGCATATCAAGTCCTGCAAGGTAAACAAAGCTTCTGCCATTTAAAATACAGTAATCAATGTTTTGAGCTTTAGTATCTTCAAAAAATGGTTTAATTTTAACTTTGTTGCCGTTTAAAACCAGATAAATAGAAATGTTTGGGTTTTGTTCTTTTATTAACCTTAGCTTTTTTGCAGCAATGCGGCAATGCGGACAACTCATGCTCATAAAGGCAATAATATGTTTTCCGGTACTTAATGTTTTTGGCGGCGTGCGTATTGTCGCATTTTTATAAACGCTATCTAACTCTAATTTAAAACTATCTTCTCTTTTAGTAAGGTATGCTTCCGAATAATTAAAATCTACATAATTTAAAATGTGAGGTAAAGCAAATGCTGTAATAATTAAGGTTCCAAATACGTACTTTCCTATTTTTCCGTAATCTAATCCTTCATAAAATTTTAGTATTACCAAACTAATGGCAAGCATAATGGCATTTTTTATTAATGCCTGCAAAGGAGTCATAACGATGGCAGTTCCAAAACATCCGCAATTACCATTATTTCCTTCTCTTAACATGATGAAAATTAAATACACCGAAAACATAATTAAAGAACCAATGCTTAATTTAATAGTGATTCGTTTAATGTAAAGTCCAAAAATTAATAAAAACCCAATCAAAAATTCTAATCCTATCATAAATCTTGCGATAAAAGGAGCGCTCTTCCAACCAGCAACACCTAAATCTACAAACGTAAATTCAAAGGGCTCAATAGGATATAATTTAGTATATCCACTATAGATAAAAACTAAGCCCATTGAAGAACTTATGATAAAAAAGATGATTTTAAATATTAAAGGTTTCATAAATAGACTTGTAAATTTAGCATTAAATTTCTAGAAGTATTACAGTCTATTATTTATGACTAAAAAAAAAAGCTTCCACAATACTGTGGAAGCTTTTTAAAAAATGATGTAATACAATTATTTAGATATTACACACGTACGAGCGTATCCATAAGAAGTTGTAGAAACACAGTTTGCTTTAGCTGTTTTTTTAGAAACACCTACGATTTTCGTTACTGTTGTACTTGAATCAGAGCAAGTACAAGTATAATCTTTTTTGCAAGATGCAAAACTAACTGCTACGAAAGCAATTGATAATATAGCTAATTTTTTCATTTAAGTTTATTTTTTAAAAAAAGTAGTATTACTTCTTATACATAATTTTTTGGAGCAACTACCAATTAGTTTTATAAATTCTAGGCAAAAAAAAACTTCCACTTTTGGTGGAAGTTTTTTTTATTTTGAGTAAAAAATTAATCTAACTCACAAGTCACACGATCATCAGTAACAGATATGCCAGAAACTGTATATTTCTCTTGTTTATTTCCTGCTGTACACAATGCACGAGCATCTTTCTTTCTTGAATCGAAATAGGTAGTTTCAACTGTATCACCATCTACATCAGTACAAGTACAAACTCTGTCTTTTTTGCAAGAAGCAAAAGTAATAGCTACTAAAGTAGCTGCTAATAAAGTAATTTTTTTCATTTTTTAGTTTTTTTAAATTTATGTAAATGTAAGTTTTTTTAGTAACAAAATACTCACAATTGAGTATTTTTATATTTAGAATTATTCTAAATATAAGAAGTCATGTTTTTATACTTATACAGTATTGTAAACTATACAATGCAAATTAGTTTATGGAACAAGATACACTGGTATTTAAGCTAGTGCAATAGGTTTTGGCTTCTTTGCGAGTAACGTTTTTATATGTACTTTCCGAAGCAATAGTCCCATCTTGATATTTACAAGTGCAAACCCTGTCTTTTCTACAGGATGTTAAGCATAAAGTAGCGATAAACGCAAAAAGGATGGATTTTTTCATTATTTAAGTTCGCAAGTATATTCAGAGTCATCATTCCCTTTTTTACACCAAGTATCTGCCTCACTTTTTTTCATTTTTTGAGAACGAGCTTCAAATGCTTTTTCACCGTTAGAATCTGAGCATTCACAAACCCAGTTTTTTTTGCAAGATGCAAAAGATGCAGCAATAATAACAACTGCTAGTAAAGTAATTTTTTTCATAGCTTCAATTTTATACAAATTTATGTTCTTTTTTTACATGGCAAAACCCATTTCCTATTTATTTGCTATTTATATGTTTTTTAAATAGTTAGGAACCGTATTTTTCAAAATTCGAATTTTTAAAAACTCGAAATTAACCATGTATCGTTTCTTTTTTACTGTAATTTTTAATCAATTCGGCCTCAAAGTTTAACCATTGCTGCCATCTTTGGTCAATATCTTCCACATGAGAACCATATTTTCGCGCAAATCCAATGAATAAAGTATAATGTGTTGCTTCGCTAATCATTAAGTCTCGGTAAAATAATTGTAAATCTTCGTCATTCAATTGTTCTGATAATAACTTAAAACGCTCGCAACTTCTGGCTTCAATCATCGCACCAAATAATAAACGGTCAATTAAAACAATTTCTTTTCGATGGTCGCCTTTACGCATAAATTTGTAAAGCTCTCCTACGTATTCGTCTTTTCTTTCAAAGCCAAGTTTAAATCCGCGATCTTTTATTTTTTGATGCACCATTTCAAAATGAGATAATTCTTCTTGAGCTAGTTTCACCATGTCTTCCACTAAATCCGAATAATAGGGATAGCTAATCATAATAGAAATAGCATTGGTAGCAGCCTTTTGCTCACAATAGGCGTGATCCGTTAAAATCTCTTCAATATTTTTCTCTACAATATTAACCCAACGAGGGTCAGTTTCTAACTTTAATCCTAGCATGAAATGGAGTTTATGTGCAAAGATAATAAGTTTTATCCTTAAATCGTATTTCTATATTCGCACTTCTTAACTCTAAGTTCGCAATTTGCCTCTTAATCTCTTAACTTATCTAAAAGCTCATTCAAGGTGTTAATTTCGGCTGTTGTTAGCGACTTTAAGGATTGTTTAGATATTTCATCTATGTAATCTAATGATTTTAATAATTCTAATCCTTTATCAGAAATAATCACGTTTACACTTCTTCTATCATTAGGACATTCATTTCTTTCTAGTAGTTTTTTTGTATAGAGTTTATCTACGATTCTAGATGTATCGCTCATACGATCAAGCATGCGTTCTTTAATCAGTTTGATACTGCAAGGATTTGGGTATTGACCTCTTAATATACGCAAAACATTGTATTGTTGCACCGTAATATCAGAATCTTTAAATAGAGAATCTTGCTTTGATGTTAGCCAATTGGTAGTATAAATTAAATTAAGCATTAACTTTTGTTGTATGCTTTTAAATTTTTTCTGCTGTATTTCGTCTTCTAATCTCAAAATTTTAAGTATAAAAAAAGTCCCCAGTTAAGGCTGGGGACTAATTTACTATTTTTTAAATTACTTAGCTTTTGTAATTTCCACATTAATATCTAAACGAACATCTTCGCTAACAGCAACACCACCAGCTTCTAAAGCAGCATTCCAAGCTAACCCAAAATCTTTACGGTTAATTGTACCTGTTACTTTAAAAGCATAACGCTCCATTCCGTAAGGATCTTTTACAATTTTAGAAGCACCGATTGCAGTTAAAGAAATTGATTTTGTTACTCCATGCATCGTTAAATCTCCCATTAATGTATAAGTTCCTTTTATTTTTCCTGGTTTCATGGATTTACTCACGAAAGTGATTTTAGGAAATTTAGCTACATCAAAAAAGTCAGGGCTTTTTAAGTGACCATCTCTTTTTTCATCATCAGTATTAATACTAGCTGCATCAACGGTAAAGTCAATTTTAGCATCTGTAAAATCTAAATCTCCTTTTGAAGATACTTTTCCTTCGTAAATTTTAAATTTCCCTTCTGTTTCGCTAACCATCATGTGAGTTACAGCGAATCCTAATTTACTGTGAGATCCATCTACATTCCAGTTTGTTTGTGCTTTAGCGCTTAAAGAGATTGCAGCTACTGCTACTAATGTTTTAAAAGTTGTTGTCATAAATTTAATAGTATTGATTAATGTTTTATAATTATTTGACAAATATAAGTTACAACATTAAATGTTGCAACATATAATTTGAAATAATTGTTAAATTATTATGAATGAATTCGTTTAATTAAAAAAACTTCAAATATTAACCTCAAAATCCTTAGAAATTAACAAATTCCATTATCTTTGTTCCCCTAAATTAAAACCCACATTTGTAAGTGGGGCAACATTATGATAAAAATAACTCTACCAGATGGTTCCATCCGCGAATACCCAAAAGGAACCACCTCTATGCAAGTAGCACAGAGCATTAGCGAAGGATTAGCACGAAATGTGCTTTCAGCAAAAGTTAACGGCGAAGTAATTGACGCTAACAGAGCAATTAATGAAGATAGTAAACTTAGCTTATTAACTTGGAATGATGACGAAGGAAAAAATACGCTTTGGCATTCATCAGCCCATTTATTAGCAGAAGCTTTAGAAGCGCTTTATCCAAATGTGAAATTTTGGGTTGGTCCTCCTTTAGAAAATGGTTTTTACTACGATGTGGATTTGAATGGAGAAACCTTAACGCCTGCTGATTTCGAAAAAATTGAAGCAAAAATGTTAGAGTTAGCTCGCCAAAGCAACGAATACATTCGTAAAGAAATTAGTAAAGCTGATGCTATTAAGTACTTTACAGATAAAGGCGATCACTATAAATTAGATTTATTAGAGCGTTTAGACGACGGTAATATTTCATTATATACTCAAGGTAATTTCACGGATTTATGTCGTGGACCACATATTCCAAATACTGGATTTATTAAAGCTGTAAAGGTTTTAAATATTGCTGGTGCTTATTGGAAAGGCGACGAGAAAAACAAAATGTTGACTCGTATTTATGGTATTGCTTTTCCTAAGGATAAGGAACTAAAAGAATATTTAGTTTTATTGGAAGAAGCTAAAAAGCGTGATCATCGTAAGTTAGGTAAGGAATTAGAATTATTTACTTTCTCTGAAAAAGTGGGGCTTGGTTTACCATTATGGTTGCCAAAAGGTGCCATGTTACGTGAGCGTTTAATTCAGTTCATGCAAAAGGCGCAAATGAAAGCTGGTTATTTACCTGTTGTTACGCCTCATATTGCTCAAAAGGAATTATACGTTTGTTCTGGACATTACGAAAAATACGGAGCAGATTCATTTCAACCAATTAAAACACCTCACGAAGGCGAAGAGTTTTACTTAAAACCAATGAATTGCCCGCATCACTGCGAAATTTATAAATCGTCCCCAAAATCTTACAAAGATTTGCCTATACGTTACGCAGAGTTTGGAACGGTTTATCGTTATGAGCAAAAAGGAGAACTACACGGTTTAACGCGTGTTCGTGGCTTTACTCAAGATGATGCGCATTTATTTGTTCGTCCGGATCAAGTGAAAGAAGAATTCTTAAAAGTAATTGATTTAGTATTATATGTATTTAATGCTTTAGATTTTAAAGATTATACAGCTCAGGTATCATTAAGAGATCCTGAAAATAAAACTAAATACATTGGTTCTGATGAAAATTGGGCCTTAGCAGAACAAGCTATTATTGATTCAGCAGCCGAAAAAGGTTTAAGAACAGTGGTTGAAACTGGCGAGGCGGCTTTTTATGGTCCAAAACTGGATTTCATGGTAAAAGATGCTTTAGGACGTAAATGGCAATTAGGAACTATTCAAGTAGACTACAACTTACCTGAGCGTTTTGAATTGGAATATACAGGTTCGGATAATCAAAAACACCGTCCTGTAATGATTCACAGAGCACCATTTGGAAGTTTAGAGCGTTTTATAGCGGTTTTAATTGAACATTGTGGTGGTAATTTCCCACTTTGGTTAACTCCTGATCAATATGCAATTTTGCCGATTAGTGAAAAATATAACGATTATGCAAAAAAAGTTTCAGAATTATTAAATATTTCCGATATTCGCGGCCTTGTTGATGATAGAAACGAAAAAATTGGCAAAAAAATTCGTGATAACGAAGTAAACAAAGTACCGTTTATGTTAGTTGTTGGCGAAAAAGAAGCTGAAGAAGGAACAGTTGCAGTGCGAGAGCATGGTAAAGGAGATATAGGCACAATGACTATTGAAGACTTTGCAAAACTCATACAAACAACCATCGACAACGATTTTAAACAAAAAACAATTATTAATTAACTAAAAAGCGGAGGTCACAATTAGCGTTTTTAAGAAACCAATAAACAACAACAACAAGAACACAGGTCCTGTTAAACCTGGTACTGTTGTGCCTGGAGCTAAACCAGAATTTAAACGTCCTCGTGGATTAAGAGAAGGTTTTAAGCGTCCTGGAGTTAGAGAAGAGCAACATCGTATAAACAAAAATATACGTAATACACCACAAGTGCGTGTTGTAGGAGATGATATTGAAGCTGGAGTTTATCCTATAGATGAAGCTATAAAAATGGCTGAAGAATTAGGGGTAGATTTAGTTGAAATTGCACCAAATGTTGATCCTCCTGTTTGTAAAATTATTGATTACGGTAAGTACTTATACGAGCTAAAAAAGAAAGCAAAAGAAGTAAAAGCTAAAGCATCAAAGGTAGTTGTTAAAGATATTCGTTTTGGTCCACACACGGATGAGCACGATTATCAATTTAAGAAAAACCACGCCATGAAGTTTTTACAAGAAGGAAGTAAAGTAAAAGCGTTTGTATTTTTTAGAGGTCGTGAGATTGTATTTAAAGAACAAGGAACTATTTTATTATTACGTTTTGCTTCAGAATTAGAAGAGTGGGGAAAAGCAGAGCAGTTGCCAGTATTGGAAGGTAAAAAAATGTTAATGGTTCTTGCGCCTAAAAAAGTAAGTAAATAAAAATTGTCAGGTTGAGCGGAGTCTAAGCCAAACAATTAATAAAGGAGAGTACTAACAAATAAATAAATAACGAAAAATGCCAAAAATGAAAACAAACTCTAGTGCAAAGAAGAGATTCTCTGTAACTGGGACCGGCAAAATCAAAAGAAAACATGCTTTCAAAAGTCATATCTTGACTAAGAAAACAACTAAAGGAAAACGTGCGTTAACGAAATCAGGCTTAGTTCATAAGCGTGATACGAATAACATCAAGTTTTTATTAGCAATGTAATCTTTACATTACCCGGTACAAAGGTTATTCAATTAACCAGAAACTACGTTTTAAAAGTGCTAAAAATTAGCCACGTAAAATCAAAAAATTAAAAAGAAATGCCACGTTCAGTCAATCACGTTGCGAGTAGAGCTCGCAGAAAGAAAATCCTAGCTTTAACCAAAGGTTATTGGGGTGCAAGAGGTAATGTTTGGACAATCGCCAAAAATACCTTAGAAAAAGGTTTAACTTACGCTTACCGCGATCGTAAAAACAAAAAACGTACTATGCGTTCATTATGGATACAACGTATCAATGCAGGTGTTCGTCAATACGGAATGAGTTATTCTGAGTTTATTGGAAAAGTAAACGCTAAAAACATCAACTTAAATCGTAAAGTATTAGCTGATTTAGCAATGAATCATCCTGAAGCTTTCAAAGCAGTTGTTGAGCAAGTAAAATAAAATTTACTGCTGATATAGAATAAAAAAGACAATCCAATTGGGTTGTCTTTTTTTATGACCGTTTTGTTAATTATAAAATACCTAATATCATTAGCAATGCAATGCTAAACATGAAGATGGTTACAAACCATTTCAAAAATCCTAAAGTTGTTTTCTTTAATAATTTATTACCAATTAATGCACCTGA
Organism: uncultured Bacteroidota bacterium; assembly: GCA_903893815.1. Taxonomy (GTDB): domain Bacteria; phylum Bacteroidota; class Bacteroidia; order B-17B0; family Aurantibacillaceae; genus UBA4416. The sequence goes on along the minus strand of CAITNS010000018.1, from coordinate 125,624 downwards.
AAATGCAGCAGCTACAGCCATTAAAATTACGGTTGAATTATTTTGAACATGTGTAAAATTAAAAGTCATCGCATAAATACTCATTCTGCCAACATCTACAATACAGGCAATAGCAGTGCCTGTTGATACAAAAGTTTCTTTACTTAAATTTAATCTTACTAAAAAGGCACTGCGCAAGGCGCCTTGATGTCCGCTAAGGCCCCCGAAAAAACCACTTAGTAAACCACCTACGGTTAATTTACTTTCATTAAAACTTAAGTTTTTGAAATAAGGAATTATCTCAAATAACGAAAAGAAAATAATTAATGTCCCAATTAATACATTAAATAAAGTGATTTGAAAAGTGTGGTTGTTTAATTGATAAGCATATAAATGAAGTGTTGACTCTGATAATCTCTCTAATACCAAAGCTCCTAATAAAGCTGCTATTAATGACGGTATTCCGAATTTCAATACCACTTTCCAATTAATATGTTTGTATACTAGTCCAATTTTAAAGGCATTATTCAAAAAATGAACAATGGCAGTTAATCCAACAGCAATAGGAGCTGGATAATAGATTGTAAAAACAGGTAATAAAATGGTGCCTAGTCCAAATCCCGAAAAAAAGGTTAAAATAGAAGCAATTAACGCGGTTAATGGGATAATGATAAATGACATTAGCTATGGTATTTTATTAATCCGTCGATTGGTGATTTAATAATATTACCAATTATAAAGCCTTTTTCTTTGGCGGCATCTGCTAATAATTCTTTATAATAAAAGCCAATTGATCCAACAGAATTTATAGGCAAGTTTTTAGCGTCTGTATATTTTGACACTTGAGCATCAAAAAAATCTAAGAAACAGTTTTTGATTAAAGCTTTAATATAACTGTCGTTGTTATAATCAGATAAAAACTTGACAATGCTTGCTAGGTATTTGCTTGGCATTGGTTTTTTGTATACGTTTTCTAAAATAATTTCTCTTTGATATCCTGAACTTTCAAAAGCAGTTATTAAATGAATTGGCAGATTGCCATCAAAATAATGTTGTACAAAAGTTCTTCCAATAGTTGCACCGCTTCCATGGTCGCCAAATAAATAACCAACCGATGGCACATTTTCGGTTACTTCCTTTCCATCGTATAAGCAGCTATTGCTACCTGTTCCTAAAATACAGGCTATGCCTTTTTCTTTACCACATAGCGCTCTCGCAGCAGCCAATAAATCATGATTAACTTCGGAGTGAATATTTCCAAAAGCCAAGTATAAACCTTGCTTAACAACTTGTGTCTTTTCGGGAGTTGAACAACCTGCCCCGTAATAAGCTATATGCTTAATAGCATGCAATTGATCATGCAGTACAGGAATTAACTTATTTTTTATTTCGGTATAAATATCATCACTACTTTGAAAATAGGGATTAAAACCAATCGTTTGAAATTGAAGTATAATATTATTATTATCTAACAGAACCCAGTCTGTTTTTGTAGAACCACTATCGGCAATTAAAATGGACATAAAAGTAAGTTTTCAGAGTAAATGTAACGATTTATTTTTTCTATAAAAAAGTATTTTTTACAGTATATTTTTATAAGAACCCCCCTTTTTGCTATCTTTAAACACTATGTTTAATTTCTCGTATTTTATATATTCCTTTTTTCAAAAACGAAAAGTTATTTTCATTCTGTTGATTTTAATTGCTTGTGGTGCACTAGGATTTTTTGCTTCAAAAATTAAATTAGAAGAAGACATCACTCGTTTTGTTCCTTCTGATAAAAATTCGCAATCCATCAATTCTATTTTAGATAATTTAAAATCTAAGGATAAATTAATTGTACATGCTTCTGCTAAAAATGGAGAAAATATAGACCAACTCATTGCTCAAACAGATTCTGTTTATAGCCGTATCCAACAAAAGTTAAGTAAAGAAGATTATATTGATATTACTTATACCTTATCTGACGATAGAATGCAGCAAGTGTATGATGTGTTTTATCATAATTTGCCTTTGTTTTTAGAAGAAAAGGATTACGCGAAAATCTCAAACCTCATTTTAAAAGATAGTATTGATGTCACAATTGAACGAGATTATGCAACTTTGCTTTCTCCTTCTGGTGTTGTTTTAGGAAAATATATTCAGCGCGACCCACTTAATTTCACACCTATTGCACTTAAAAAATTACAAAATATTCAGTTAGATGAAAAATTTGAAACCTATAATAGTCATATTGTTACCAAAGATCATCAGCATGTGTTGTTATTCATCACTCCAGCTCATTTACCTAATGATACCAAAGGCAATACACATTTAATAAATGTAGTTGATAGCACTTGTAAAGCATTTAGTAATGAAACGGTTTTAATAGAGAATTTTGGTGCGGCTGTTGTATCGGCAGGTAATGCTAATCAGTTGCGAAAAGATAGTTTATACACTTCCAGTGTTGCAGTCATTGTGATTGCTTTATTATTAGGCTTGTACTTTAAAAATCCCTTAGTTACTATTTTCATTTTGTTCCCAGTAGGTTTTGGGATGGCATTTGCCTTAAGCTTTTTGTTTTTATTAAAAGGTGTTGTCTCTGCCATTGCTATAGGAGCAGGGGCGGTGGTACTGGGTATTGCCATTAATTATTCCTTACATTTTTTTACGCATTACAAACATACACGAGATGTAAAAACAGTTTTACAAGATTTAACCGTGCCGATGTTAATTGGCTGTACAACCACCGTTGGAGCTTTTTTAAGTTTATTATTTGCTAAGTCAGAAGCGCTACACGATTTTGGTTTGTTTGCTGCCTTTTCGTTGATAGGAGCGATGTTATTCTCGATTTTTGTCTTGCCTCAATTATTAAAATTTAGTTTCAGAAAAGAAAAAGAGCATGTTGAGACGGATGAAGCTTCACATTCATGGATTGATAGATTTACATCCTATCGATTTGATAAAAACAAAGTAATTGTAATTTCTGCATTCATTTTAACAATTGTGTTTACTTTTTTTGCAGGTGATGTTGAATTTGAAAGTGACATGAACAAGATGAGTTTCATGACCAAAGAAACTCGTGATGCTGAAAAACATTTAGATGAAGTTAATAATTTTGCTGCTCGTTCGGTTTACGTATTTAGTAACGGGAATACATTGAATGAAGCTTTAGATAATAACACAGTTGTTTCAGAAAAGTTAGAGGCATTAAAGCAGCAAGGTCTTATTAAAAAATATTCTTCGGTAAGCGCCTTGTTTATGTCTGCCAAAGAACAAGAAGTGCGTATTAACCGTTGGAATACATTTTTTAGCCAAGCTAAAAAAGATAGTTTAAAACAACAATTAATTGCTACAGGATTGAATTTTAAGTTTAAAGAAACTGCTTTTCAATCGTTTTACAATTTATTAGATAATCCTGTTTCTAAATTATCTCAGGCGGATTCGGATTCGTTGAATAAATATTTGTTTAAAGAATGGATTGGGAAAGTAAATGGTAAGCCATCTATTATTAACCATGTAAAAGTGGATGCTGAGAATAGAGAATTAATTTATAAAGCTTTTGAATCCAATCCTAACATTGTGGTATTTGATAAACAAAACCTGACTTCTAAGTTTGTTGAAGTGATCAGTTCTGATTTCAATACCATTTTAATGATTACTTCTATTTTGGTATTTGGCTTTATGTTGTTAAATCATGGACGTATTGAATTAGCAGTGATTAACTTCTTACCTATGTTAATTAGTTGGTTGTGGATTTTAGGAATCATGGGCATATTTGGTATTAAATTCAATATCATCAATATCATCATCTCAACTTTTATTTTTGGTTTGGGAGATGATTACAGTATTTTTATCATGGATGGATTACTTAACGAATATAAGTTTGGTAAAAAAACATTAAACTCTTTTAAATCATCTATTCTCTTATCAGCTTTAGTTACTATTATTGGAATAGGGGTGATGGTGTTTGCTAAACATCCTGCATTGCAATCTATTGCTTTAATTACGCTAATTGGCATGTTGTGCGTAGTTTTTATTTCTTTTATTGCACAACCATTATTATTTAATTGGTTGGTTTTAAATCGAAGAAATAAAGGTTTGCTGCCATTTACTGCTAAATACATTTTAATTACGGTTGTTGGCTTTTTTGGTTTTGTTGTAGGGTCATTGTTGATTACAATTTGTGGTGCTTTACTATTTACAATCTTCCCAGCCAAAACAGCTACTCGTAAATTGATATTTCATTATATCATCATGTACACGTTCCGTTTTATTTTGGCTTGCTTTTTCAATGTCAAAAAAACAATTGTGAATCCACACAACGAAACGTTTGAAAAACCAGCGATCATTATTTCCAACCATCAATCGCATATTGATTTAGCGCTAACGTTACAGCTATATCCTAAAATTGTTGTCTTTACAAACGATTGGGTTTACAATTCTCCTTTCTACGGGTGGATTGTAAAGAAAGCCGATTATTACCGTGCTTCTGATGGTTACGAAAAATGTATTCCGTCGTTAACCGAATTAGTAAAACAAGGTTATTCTATATTAATTTTCCCAGAAGGAACGCGCAGCGTGACAGGTGATATCTTGCGTTTCCATAAAGGCGCCTTTTTATTAGCAGAACAAATGCAATTGGATATTGTTCCTTTATTATTACATGGAGCAGGGGACACGGTTACTAAAGGGGATTTTCATTTTAAAGATGGTTCTTTAACTGTAAAATTATTAGAACGCATTAAACCGACTGAAACTTCTTTTGGAGCGACATATCAAGAACGCACCAAAGCTATTTGTAAGTTAATGCGCAAAGAATACGACTTATTAAAACAAGAAAAAGAGACCGTTGGTTACTTCCGTTCTCGTTTAATTCGCAATTATATTTTTAAAGGACCTGTGTTAGAATGGTATTGCCGTATTAAAACTGGCTTAGAAAATAATTATCAATTGTTTGAAAGCCTGATGCCTAAAACTGGAAAAATTGTGGACGTTGGTTGTGGTTATGGTTTCTTGCCTTATATGTTAATGTATAAAGGTCGTAACCGCCAAATTTTGGGAGTGGATTATGATGATGAAAAAATAGCCGTAGCAGATGGTTGTATAGACAAATCAGATAAGCTTTCTTTTGCTGTGGGTGATGTGACTGTATTTGATTTTCCTCAAGTGGACGGATTTATTATCAGCGATGTCTTACATTATTTAAAAGAAGAGCAACAAATTCAAGTGATTGAAAATTGTGTTTCTAAATTAAATAAAGGTGGTGTCTTGGTGATTCGTGATGCGGATAAAGATATTGCTACTCGCCAAAAAGGAACTTGGTACACCGAGTTTATGAGTACCAAAGTATTTGGCTTTAACAAAACTAAAACCGATGGTTTACACTTTGTGAGTGGAACTTTAATTAAAGATACCATTGCTAAGCATCCTCATTTAACTCTAGAAGTATTAGATACAACTAAGCTCACTTCTAATATTATTTATGTTGCCAAAAATGTTGGGTAGACTTTTTTAATGATTGGGCGTGTCCCTTCGGGTCGGGCTTTCGGCACTCGCTTTTTTATTTATCCGCGGGATAAATAAAAAGAGCTCAAACAAATGCCTCTATCCCTCACGCGCGTTTACTATTCAATAATCGAAGATTACATTTCGAATTTTACTATAAGACCCGCGTGAGGGATGCGAACGAAAATCCTTTTTGCTGCTCTTTGCAAAAAGATTGCAGTGGGTCAGCCCGGGCCCATAAGGCCACGCCCTGATACTAAGAATAAAAAATCAACTCTGCGCTCTATAAATCTTAAATTTTCCTTTAGTTAAAGTCGCTAAATCAATAGGACTTATTCCCACTTTTTTTCTTGTATAGCCATTGTTTTGATGAGCCAAGGTAAAATTAGTTTTATCAATTACTTCAAAAATGATTGCCGTATGATGTGACATTTTTTCGGTAAATTTTTTTCCGTCTTTTTCATAATTCAAAATCACGTTTTCAAACTGAATGATATCACCAGGGTAAATAGGTTCTTTTTTGAAATCAATTTCTTTCCCAAATTTATACTTCATGTCCCATTTTGCATTTACTATTTTTAATGCTTCTGCTGCTAAGTCCCAACATTCACCAGTTCCTACTTTTTTCTTGATTTTTGTTTTTACAAATTCAATAATTTGTTTGTTCATTTCTGGAATACTATCGTTTGTTTGAATTAAACTAATGGATGCAACAAAAGATTTGTATGATGTAAATGAGCTTAATGAAACTACAAGTAGGGTAATTATTAAAAAGATAGACTTCATGATGATATAATGCAATAATGAGCTATAAAGTTACAGAATGCTGCTTAGAAGTTTATTAAAAAAATGTTAAGCTCGTGTTTTATGTTTTTTGTACCTGATTTTGGCTTATCTTTGCCGAAAATACAAGGAATAACAGATAATGAGAAAAGTGATTGAATACAGAAAATTATTAGGGGTAGATAAAGCCGTTACTTTAGCTGAATTAAAAAGCCTTTACCGTAATTTTATGAAAGAGTTTCATCCTGATAAAATTCAGGATAACGAAGAATTGAAATTAGAGGTTGAAGAAAAAAGTAAAAAAATTATTGAAGCCTATCACTTTTTAGTAAGTATTGCTCCTGAAACTATTGAAGCGACTCTTCCTGAATATAATAATACCATCACTAATTCAAACATTGCTGATATAACCTTTACTGGTAAACGTTTACGTATCGATTTCCAAGATGGAAGTGCGTACGAATATTTTTCAGTTCCTGAAAATACTTACGTGAAATTGGTGAATGCCGATTCACAAGGTCGTTTTGCTCGTAGACATATTTATACATCTTTTATGTATAGAAATGTAGCAAAAGCTGCTATGGCTGTTTAATTTCCTATTTAGGAACACATTCTACAACTTATTTTGAATAAATAAGCAGACTTTTTTATAGCTCAATTTCTTAAACCATTGTATATTTACTTTGTATCTTGTATGTATACAATTTAACAAAACGTTTTTATGAGCAGTAATCCATTCCTATCAAAATTCAACACACCTTTCAATACCATTCCTTTCGATAAAATTACAGTTGACCATTATTTACCGGCCTTTGAAGAAGGTATTAAACAAGGTTTTTCAGAAATTGATACCATTGTAACAAACGCGGAAACGCCTACATTTGCTAATACTATTGAAGCTTTAGAGAAAGTAGGGCCTTTATTAGAAATTGTTAGTTCCACTTTTTCAAATTTAAATTTAGCGGAGACTTCTAAAGAAATGCAAGCTTTGGCAAAGGTTATTTCACCTAAGTTAAGCGATTACTCTAACGATATTATTTTAAATGATGCGTTGTTTAAGCGAGTAGAGGCAGTGTATGCTATTAAAAACACATTGACTCTTACTCCAGAACAAAGTACTTTATTAGATAAAACCTATAAAAGCTTTGTGCGCAATGGTTCTAAATTAAATGCAGAGCAAAAAGAAAAACTACGAACGATTGATAAAGAAAAATCTCAATGTTCATTAACCTATAGCGAAAATGTATTAGCAGAAAGTAATGCTTTTGAACTAGTAATTACGAGCGCATCTGATTTAGCAGGATTGCCAGAAGGAACTATAGAAGCAGCTAAAATAACTGCTAAAGAAAAAGGAAATGAAAACGCTTGGGTGTTTACTTTGGATTATCCTAGCTATGGTCCCTTTATGACCTACTCTGAAAATAGAACATTAAAGGAACAGATGTTTAAAGCCTATGGTTCTAAGGCATTTAAAAATAACGAACATGATAATCAAAATGTCTTAAAACAAATTGCCATTCTTCGACACGAACGTGCTGTCTTATTAGGCTATAAATCTCACGCTGATTTTGTGTTAGAAGAACGCATGGCAGAATCACCAACAAAAGTATTTTTGTTTTTAGAGAATTTGTTGGATAATTCTTTGTCTTTTGCAAAAGATGAATTAGAAGAATTAAAAGAATATATCAAAGCAAATAACGGTCCTGAAGATTTGAAGAAATGGGATATTCCTTATTACGCCGAGAAACTAAAGAAAGAGAAATTTGCCATAGATGATGAGTTGTTACGTCCGTATTTTAAATTAGAAAACGTGATTGAAGGTGTTTTTGAAACTGCCAAACGTTTATATGGATTTACTTTTATTCAACGTAGCGATATTCCTTTATATCATAAAGACGTTACTACTTATGAAGTAAAAAATGCACAAGGGGAATTTTTAGCAGTGTTTTACGCCGATTTCTTTCCTCGTGCTGGCAAACGCCAAGGTGCTTGGATGACGTCGTTTGTGAATCAGAAAATAGAAAATGGGGAAAACGTTAGGCCACATGTGTCTATCGTTTGTAATTTTACTAAGCCAACAGAAAGTAAACCTTCTTTATTAAGTTTTGATGAAGTAACTACTTTGTTTCATGAATTTGGACATGCGCTACATGGTATGTGTGCGAATGGACAATTTGGAAGTTTGACAGGTACTAGCGTGTATTGGGATTTTGTGGAATTACCTTCTCAAATTTTAGAAAACTGGTGTTACGAAAAAGAATGCTTGGATTTATTTGCAAAGCATTACCAAACTGGAGAAGCTATCCCATCTGATTTTATTCAAAAAATAGTTGACTCTTCAAATTTTCAAAGTGGTTTAGCAACCATTCGTCAAATTGGTTTAGCAACCTTGGATATGGCTTGGCACAGTCAAAATCCAAAAGATATTATCAGTGTAAAAGACTTTGAAATAGGCGTGACTGCCAAAACAGATTTGATGCCTTCGGTTCCTGAAACATGTACTTCTTGTTCATTCTCACATATTTTCCCAGGAGGTTATTCTTCAGGTTACTATTCTTACAAATGGGCCGAAGTAATTGATGCCGATGCGTTTGAAGCCTTTAAAGAAAAAGGAATTTTTAATCAAGAAGTGGCTACTGCCTTTTATAAAAATGTGCTATCTGCTGGTGGTAGCGAACATCCATCAATTTTATATAACAGATTTAGAGGCAGAGAGGCTGACCCTAAAGCTTTATTAAGAAGATCGGGATTGATTAAGGATACGGTTTGAAATGAATAAAATGACAACCCATTTATATTTTAAGCCTTTACCTGTTTTTGGGCTTTTGTATGTAGTAATGATGTTGTACGTTCCAATATTTTTTTTAATTCGTGATTTTACTGATTACAAAGTATTTATTTTTTTATTTTTTGTAATACCAATAACATTATGGTTTTCTTTTATTGAATTAAGAATTTTATTTTTTTTATTTAAAAAGATACCGGTTCTAATTTTAAATGAAACACAATTAATAGATAATTTTAATAACAGAAAAATAAATTGGATTGATATTTTAGAAATAAGAGATGGCGATTTGAAAAGTCGTTATCTGTCTATTGCCTTGAAAGACCCTGCTATTTATATTAATAAAATGAAAAATGGTTTTATTAAAAAATTGTATAGATTGAATACAAAGTTGTTTAAAGCAACTTTTACGATTCATTTTGATATACTTAAAGGTAATAAAGAAGAGAACTTAAAGCAAATTACTGCGTATTGGCATAACGCAAGTTTACTTCAAAATCTTAAAAACTAAACCACCTTCAATGGCAATCCCATTAATGTTTGTGGAATATTTTTTTGCTACATTATTATCTTTTACGTCTTTAGGAGAGCTATTTGCTAAATAAGAACTAATCATTCCCACAGCACCTAAGCGTTTCCAAAAGTAATAATGAACGCGTGTTCCATATCTTACAATCGTACCGTTTGATGTATGGTTATAGTAATTATCATTATCGTTCCCTTTCATTTTAATTGAAAAGATACCGTGTGACACAAACACCGATAAATCTAAACGCTTATTTACAAATACATGGTAGCTGCACTCGGCGTTTAATTCAGACGTTGAAATTTTCACCTGATTATCGCTTGTAGAAAAACCGTAATATTTAGAAGGATTAACGGCGAAAATATCGTTACCTGAACTTAATGCAACGCTCCAACGGTTTGAAATGCCATATTCAATCACTAATGGGTCGCGCACACCAATAATCACATCTTCGTTAACAAGCACTTCTTTCCCAGAACTAATATCGTTAGTTCTATAATTGGCTAAAGTATGTCCTTCGGAAATACTAATAGATAAGGAACCTTTGCGATAGGCTTGAGCGTTTGCCGAAAAATGAATAGTAGCTAATAGAACAAGAGCGTAATTTTTTTTCATGAGGATAAATTATTTTTTAGTTGTCTCATAGTATAACCAGTTTAGATTACTTTTTTGTGTTTCAGTAAACATGGTTATTTCATGTTGCTTAGTTTAGTTATACCAAATTTAGTAAAATTCTGGATGTAGCAAAATGGTTTAATGTGTTAAATAGTTGGTGGAAAATTAACCGCATAGGCACATAGTTTTAAGAACATATATGAGAGTATTAGGATAGTTCAAGCTTCGCTTGATAAACATAGTATTTGCTATGTGAGAAAAACTTATTTTCTATACTAGCCTTTGCATCATTTGATATCCTATGTTTTCTATGTGGTTAAATTTTTTAGCAAGAGAAAAGACTACTTCACAGCAATCACTGAAATTTCCACATTTACATCTAATGGTAATCTTGATACTTGAACGGTTTCGCGCGCTGGGAAATTACCAGTAAAAAATGAACCATATACTTCATTCATTGCTCCAAAATTATTCATATCTTTCATAAAAATGGTTGTTTTAACTACATTGGTTAAATCCATCCCAGCATCTTTTAAAATGGCAGACACATTTTCCATTACTTTTTTAGTTTCGCTTTTTATGTCGCCTAAAATTAGTTCGCCAGTTTTAGCGTCTTTTGCCACTTGGCCTGATACAAATAACATATTTCCAGAAGCAGGAACCATGTTTGCGTGACTATAAGGACCAATAGGAAGTGGAGCGTTTTCGGAAGTAATAATTGTTTTCATGTTTTTAGTTTCAGAATTTAAATGTAATATTTTTTTGCATTATCTGCGTAAGGGATGCGAGCGAAAATCCTTTTTGTGTTCTTTTACGCTTGCGCCGAAGCTGCAGCGTAGGAGCAACAAAAAGATTGTATCCGCCAGCTGGCGGACCGACGGCGCTGCCTCTTTTGCGCCGATACGCCCAACTAATAAAAAACATTAACTTTACAACATGCTTATAAATGATGTGATTCTCGAAATTAAAAACTATAAAAACACTTCTATTCATAAATCTGCTTTAGATATTTATAAATTATTAGAAGGAAACAGAGATGTGTTTTTAAAGAAAATGAATGCTGATAATTTCAATCATTTATTAACGAATTTCGAAAGGCTTTGCTACGAAAATCCTAAAGAATATAACACTTCAGGTTACGCACGCGAATATCAGTCGCAATACGATTTGTTGTTATTTTACTTAGAAAGGATTGTGTAAATTCATTTGCTATCACTCATAAAACTAATTATGTTACCTTTGCACTATGAAGTTTGAAGAATATCATATTATACCCGAACTTAAACAGAGTTTAAATGAATTAGGATTTAAGCGTCCAACTGATATTCAGTTTAAAGCTATCCCTAACATTTTAAATGGAGAAGATGTTTTGGCTATTGCGCAAACGGGAACTGGTAAAACAGCAGCTTTTGCTATTCCAATTATTCATTTAATTGAAAAAGCAGGAGTAGGGCAAGGTGTGCAAGCTATTGTGATGGTTCCAACTCACGAGCTAGCGATACAAATTACTGAAGTATTTGATAAACTAGCTAAATATGCAAGCGTTACAACACTTGGTATTTATGGTGGTGTAGATCAAGATCCGCAAATTGAAAAATTACATCAAGGCGTTGATATTGTTATTGCCACACCTGGTCGTGTGTTTGATTTAGTAAATCAAGGTTATTTAAAATTAAGAGAAATTAAAGTATTAGTGTTGGATGAGGCCGATTTAATGTTGGATTTAGGCTTTTATAAAGATATTGAAGACTTAATTAAATATTTGCCACGTCACCGTCAAACCTTATTTTTTTCTGCAACTATTAACGAAAAGATTAAGAAATTAGCGTATTCAATTGTACGTAATGCTATTCGTATTCAAATATCTCCTAAAGACCCTGTTTCAAAAAATGTAACTCACTCAGTCATGTTTGTGAGCATGGATGACAAACGTTTCTTTTTGGAGCGAATTGTAAATGAAAATCCTGAAAGTAGAATATTGGTATTTGTAAGAACAAAAGTGCGTGCAGAGCGAGTATTTGAAGCGATGAACAGAGTTGGTATTAAAAGCCAAACGATGCACGGTGGTAAAGACCAAGAAAACCGATTGGAAGTAATGAACGGTTTTAAGAACGGCGACTTTAAATTATTAATTGCTACAGACATTAGTGCGCGTGGTGTTGATATTGCTAATGTGGATTATGTGGTGAATTATGATTTACCAGATGTTGCTGAAAATTATGTGCATAGAGTAGGGAGAACAGGTAGAGGAAATAACAAAGGCGTGGCAGTATCGTTTTGTAGCCCAGAAGAAAAGCCTGTATTAGATGAGATTGAAAGTTTTATGGATAAAAAAGTAACGGTATTATCAGTTGATAAAGCTGATTATAGCGAAACATTAGCTTTAACAGAGGATGTAAATGATAACTGGAAGAAGCTGATATTAGATGCCGAAAAGGAAGATAAAGCTTATAAAGGCAAAAAGAAAAAGAAGAAATAGAAAAATTTGTTTATTTTTATGTAAAACAAAACAAGTATGAAAAAATTTTTACTTTCTGTTCTTTGTGGTTTAATGGTTAATTCAATCACATCTCAAGTTGATTATAAAGATGTAGCTGGCATTTTTTATGCACGTTGCACAAGTTGCCATCATACAGGGGCGTCGAATTTCCCCTATATGAATTATACAGAAACGGCAGCATTATCAGGTTCCATTCAATATGATTTAACCAATAATATTATGCCACCATGGAGTGCAGATACTTCTTATACAAGATTTCAGCACGAACGTATTATTACTGCTTCAGAAAAACAATTGATATTAAATTGGATTTCAGGCGGTTCTTTAAAAGGAGATACGACTTTGGCACCTGCTGCCCCTGTTTATCCAACAGGATATCAATTAGTAGGTAATGCTGATTTAACTTTAAGCATTGGTCAGTTTACAAGTACTGCTGCATCTGCTGATAAATACTATTGTTTCTCATTACCTTCTGGCTTAACTCAAGATAGAGTTGTTAGAGCATTTGAAATTATTCCAGGTAATAAGCCAATTGTACACCATGCAGTTATTTCTATTGATTCTACGGGCACATACGCAGGTGATTTATCAGGCGGTTGTTTTAGTTTGCCTGGTAATGTAGGATTAGGTACCTATGCACCTGGTTCGGCAGCAGTTATTTTTCCAAATAGTGCTGCTATAAAAGCGGGAATTACAATAAAAGCTGGTGCAAAGATTATTATCCAATTACATTATCCAGCAGGTAGTGCCGGAGAAGTAGATAGTACTAAAATCCGCCTATATTTTTATCCTTTAGGCACTCTAGGTGTTCGAAAAATATATACATCCACTCCTCTACAAAATTGGTCGATGGCAATTCCTCCAAACGCAATAACACCTTATTCCGCCTATTATCCAACATCTGGAACTTTGCCAGTTGCTTTATCAGCATTTGCCGTAATGCCACATTCTCATTTATTATGTAAAAGTATCATATACTATGCCGTTAAGCCAGGAATTGATACCATTCCTTTAGTTAAAATTAATGAGTGGGATTTTGAGTGGCAGGATTATTATACATTTAAAAAATTAGTAAAGATTCCTAATGGATATAGATTGTACTCAAAACATTATTACGATAATACGGCTAGTAACCCTAATAATCCTAATTCACCTCCCATCACTGTATATTCTAACACAGGTACCGACGATGAAATGTTGTTTGATGGAATGATGTATTTAGCCTATCAAACAGGTGATGAGTTAATTGATTTGGAAGCTATCGTGGCTGGAGATCCATTATTAAATACAGGTATTAACGAAAATCAAACGAAGGAATTTTCTTTAAACTCAAAAGTATTTCCTAATCCTTTTAATGATTTAATTACTATGCAGTATAGTATCAACGAAAATGCAGACGTGAGTGTTGAAATAACAGACATTATTGGAAAACAAATCTTTAAATCCAATCTTGGAAAACAAATAGTAGGAAGTCATAATATAGAATGGAAGGGAATAGATGCAAATGGAAACAAAGTTCCTTCTGGGATTTATTTCTATAAATTGAAAGCTAATAATTTCTCTTATGAAGGAAAAATTATTAAACAAAATTAAACTGAGATAATAGATTACATTTGTGCCTGCAAAAATATTTTTTGCAGGCATTTTTTATTTAAAACATACAATTGTGAAAGTAGATAAATATATAGGTCATTCTGGCTATACATCGAGACGTAAGGCTTATGAATTAGTGGATGCTAATAGGGTTATGGTAAATGGAAAAGTAGCCACTTTCAGTACAAAAATTACTGAAGGAGACGTTATTTTGATTGATGGAGTAGAACTTAAAAAGAAAGAGTTTATACCAACCTATATTGTTTACAACAAGCCTAAAGGCATTGAATGTACTTCCGAAAAAATAGAAAATAATATCATTGATGCTATTGGTCATTCACAAGCTATTTACCCTGTGGGGCGATTAGATAAAGAGTCGGAAGGATTGATTTTGCTTACTAACCATGGTGAGATTATCAATAAAATTGGCAATTCGAAGTTTGAGCACGAAAAAGAATACATCGTTACGCTTAACTTACCAGTAAGAACAGTCTTTTTAAAGGAAATATCAGAAGGAATTGACATTCAAGGTGTCAAAACAAAACCATGTGTGGTTTCAAGAGAACCAAACTCAAAACGGATTTTCAGAATTACCTTAACTCAAGGTTTAAACAGACAGATTCGTCGCATGTGTAACGCCTTTGATTATCAAGTAATAAAGCTTCAACGAATTCGTGTCATGAATATCAAGTTAGATAAGCTAAAAATTGGAGAATGGCGCGATTTAACACAAACGGAGCTAGATGAATTGTTCGCTCAGTTAAACTAGTATTTCACTTATTAATTTTAAAGTTTACGATTATTATATACCATTTATAAGAAAAAACTTTAAATTTACTTATGTAACAATTTCATTTTGAATTGTCTGCATTTAATTTATGTCCATGGAAAAATATTCAATTAACGGTACATCAAATACTCCTGATATTAATTTTGATTTAGAAAAAGGAGAATTAACTATTTTTGGTCGTTCCATTCCTGAAAATTCCATTGAATTTTATAATCCATTATTTGCGGTACTTGATAAATATTTAGCAGATCCAAACCCTAAAAATGCAACTATCTTAAATATTCAATTAGAATATTATAACAGTAGTTCTTCAGTTTGTTTATTAAGTGTGTTTAAAAAGCTTGAAAAATATAATAAAGGCAAAGGTTCACCAGTTACTATTAATTGGATTTATGAAGAAAACGACGAAGATATTTTAGCAGCTGGCAAAAATTTTGAAGGCATGGTTGATTTGCCTTTTAAAATGATTTCTATTTCTGAAAACTAGTTTTCTTTTTTTTAATAATTCTTAGTTTCCAGTATCATCTCCAAAAAAATCTTTTTCAGAAAACATAGAGCCTAATATATCCTTGAACTGAATACCTCTTTCCAAATTATTTTTTCCAATTAACGAATGTTCCGCTAATCCAAATAGCACAAATTCCATCATCGTTAACTTTTGATTTTTAGTTAATTTTTCGGTGTAGGTATCTACTAAATCTGCTAAACTAGGAATACTTTCTAAGCTTTTTTTATACGTTTTGTCGTTTTCAGAGAGCATTAAATCAATCATGTTGCCTTCTCCAAACCAATTGATAATGTATTGATACGGACTAGGCTCTTTTCTTTTCTTTAATTTTGCTGGATCAGGAAACAAGTTTGTAAATTCATTTCTGATGGCCTTGCCTAGTAAATTATGAGCTACAATGCCTGCGCCTTCTTGCTCACCTTCATACACCAATTCTATTTTACCATTTACAGCAGGTATAATTCCAATTAAATCACTAATTCGGGCAACCGTTTTTTCTTCGTTGTTCATGAGCATTCTTCGTTCGGCGGTACTCACTAAATTTTCATAAGCCGAAATAGTTAAACGAGCCGAAACGCCGCTTTTAGAATCTACGTATTCACTTTCTCTTGCTTCAAATGCAACGCGTTCAATTAAAGTTGCAATTAAATCATTGACTTCAATATGTTGTTTTTGAGCTATACTTAATTTGGCTTCTTGTGCAGTAATTTGTTTGGATAGTTCAATGCTTTTTGGATAGTGCGTTAAAATCTGGCTTCCAATTCTATCTTTTAAAGGAGTTACAATACTTCCTCTATTGGTGTAATCTTCAGGATTAGCCGTAAATATAAATTCAATATCTAAAGGAATTCGTAATTTAAATCCTCTAATTTGAATATCGCCTTCTTGTAAAATATTAAATAAAGCTACTTGAATACGTGCTTGTAAATCGGGCAATTCGTTAATCACAAAAATACAACGGTTGCTTCTAGGAATAATGCCATAATGAATCACGCGTTCATCAGCATAACTCAATTTTAAATTAGCCGCTTTAATAGGATCTACATCACCAATTAAATCAGAAATTGATACATCCGGAGTGGCTAATTTTTCAACATAACGTTCTGCACGGTGCAACCAAGCTATGGGTGTTTTATCACCTTGCTCTGCAATTAATTGTTTGCTTGAATTAGAAATTGGATTTAATGGATCATCATTTAATTCACTTCCCACAACAAAAGGAATGTATTCATCCAATAATTCAACCATTTGACGAGCTATACGCGTTTTAGCTTGCCCACGTAAACCCAATAAATTCATATTGTGACGAGATAAAATAGCACGTTCTATTTCAGGAATTACGGTGTCTTCATAACCTACAATACCTTTAAAGACATTTTCTTTTTGTTTGATTTTTAAAATTAAATTATCACGTAACTCATCTTTAATAGATTTACTGATGTATCCTGCTTTTTTTAATTCCCCTAAAGTGTTGATAGTTGGTGTCATAATATGAATGATCGTTATTTAAAATTTCTTTTTTTATTGCGTTCAAAATCCTCAAAAATAAATTCGCCTAAACCTTGCAAGGATGTATAAAAAGCCTTGCCGTTATTGGCTTCTGTAAAATCGTGTACAAAGTTTTGTAAATAGGGGTCGTTGGCCACCATAAAAGTAGTGATTGGTATTTTTAATCTTCGGCAGCTTTGCGCCAAGGTTAAACATTTGTTCACGATTTTGGTATCTAAACCATTACTGTTTTTGTAATAGCTTCCGTTTTCTTTCAAGCAAGTGGGCTTGCCATCTGTAATCATAAATATTTGCTTATTGGCGTTTTTTCGTCTACGCAACAAATCCATGGCTAACTCTAAACCGGCAACGGTGTTGGTGTGGTAGGGGCCAACTTGTAAATAAGGCAAATCTTTCACTTCTATTTGCCAAGCATCGTTTCCAAATACAATAATATCTAATGTATCTTTTGGATATTTTCGTTTAATCAATTCAGATAGAGCCATCGCCACATTTTTAGCAGGCGTAATTCTATCCTCGCCATACAAAATCATGGAGTGCGAAATGTCAATCATTAAAACGGTAGACGTTTGACTTTTATGTTCTTTTTCTGAAACGGCTAAGTCATTTTCTGTCATGTGAAAATCGGCAATACCATTATTAACTTGAGCGTTTTTAAATGATTCGAGCATCGAAATTTGCTCTAATGAATCTCCAAACTGAAAAGGTCTCACATCATTGGTCATTTCATCACCTTGTCCCGAATATTTGGTAGAGTGATTTCCGGTAGTTCCTTTTTTTAGTTTACCAAAAATTTTCTCTAAGGCTTGCGCTCTAATGGCTTGTTCTGTTTTAGGAGTAATAATAACATTTCCCGAATTTGGAGAGTCGTATTTTATGTAGTTTTTGTCTTTTAATTCCTCAATAAAGTCTTTAATGGTATAATCAGGCTCAGTTAATTTGTATTCTTTATCCAACTCTGTTAGCCAATTGATAGCTTCATCAAAATCGCCACTAGTATAGGTGATTAACTGTTTAAAAATATCAAATAGTTTATCAAAAGGCGTTTGATTGGGTTGTGTGTAGTTAGAAAATCTAAATCCTATCATACGTAAGTAACGTTAAAAGAAGGCTATTGTTTAATAAATATCCTTGTTTAAAAATGAGTTTGCCATAAACCCATTTTAAATAAACGTTAAACTAATTTACTATTCCTTTTTAATTTTTGTACATGCTAAAGTAACTATTAAGCCAATAATGGGCGTTAATACAATGCACCAATAAACCGATTTACGATAACCAATTTCTCGGTGAGCACCAAAAACTTGCGCCACCAAAGCAGTAGCATGCAAATAAATAAATACTCCAGTTATCCAATCGTATTTCATGGTAATTGTATTGATAGAGTAAAGCTATTGAAATTTAGGTTAGGAGGGAATGATGCAGTCTTAAAAATTTACAAAAACTTTTTTTATTAAACAACGAAGTAGGGCGTGTTATATGTTCGGCGCTTTATATGGTTTAAACATATCTTAAATGGCTGCCAAAATAATATAAGTAATATTTTGTAAATGAATTAAATGTTGTATGTTTATTTAAATAAATTATGTATAACGATAGATTAGATAGACTTGAGAAATTGTATGTAGAAGAGTTTCCTATACTTGTGAAAGAGTATTATAAGGAGTTTTCTGAAAAATAAAAAAGTAAGCACCAGTTTTTTTAGTTCTTTATAGTTTATAAAATATAATCAAATTATCATATTTTTTTCTCGAAGTGACAGTTCTTAAGCTAAGATTTGAACCAAAACAAAAAAGCCTTTCTCCCGATCGATCGGGACTGAAAGGCTTTTTAAAATATGCGCTTTTAAATTAAGCTTTATTAAAATCCCAAGTTTCCATAAACTTGGTAGTATAGTTTCCTGCTTTAAAATCTTCGTTTTGCATTAACTTAATGTGAAAAGGAATGGTTGTTTTTACGCCTTCAATTACATACTCACTTAAAGCACGGTGCATTTTTGCAATGGCTTCTTCGCGTGTTTGCGCCACAGTAATTAATTTACCCACCATACTATCATAGTTTGGTGGGATTGTATAACCGCTATACACATGCGAGTCAACACGAATACCGTGTCCGCCGGGAGTGTGTAAAGTAGTTATTTTACCTGGAGATGGTGTAAAGTTTTTAAATGGATCTTCCGCATTAATACGGCACTCAATAGCATGCAATTGTGGGTAGTAGTTTTTACCACTAATAGGAACACCTGCAGCCACTAAAATTTGCTCGCGTATTAAATCGTAGTTAATTACCTCTTCAGTAATTGGGTGCTCCACTTGAATACGAGTATTCATTTCCATGAAATAGAAATTGCGATGTTTATCAACCAAAAACTCAACTGTACCAACACCTTCGTAACCAATAGATAAAGCCGCTTTCACAGCAGCATCACCCATTAATTCACGTAACTCAGGAGTCATAAATGGAGAAGGAGTTTCTTCCACCAATTTTTGGTGACGACGTTGTACCGAACAGTCACGCTCACTTAAGTGGCAAGCTTTACCGTGTGCATCGCCCACAATCTGAATTTCAATATGGCGTGGTTCTTCAATATATTTTTCCATGTACATGGCACCGTTTCCAAACGCAGCCGTAGCTTCGTGTGTAGCACTATCCCATGCATTTTGAAAATCTTCTTCTTTCCAAATAATGCGCATCCCTTTTCCACCACCACCGGCAGTAGCTTTAATAATAACTGGATACTTAATACCTTTGGCTAATTCCATGCCTTGAGCAGCGCTTTCTAATAAACCTTCAGAGCCAGGAACGCAAGGAACACCAGCATTAATCATGGTAGTTTTAGCATTACTCTTATCTCCCATTTGGTTAATCATCTCAGGAGAAGCACCAATAAACTTAATATTGTTTTGGCGGCAAATTTCAGAAAACTTAGCATTCTCGCTTAAGAAACCATATCCTGGGTGAATAGCATCTGCATTGGTAATCTCGGCTGCTGCAATAATGTTTGCCATGTTTAAGTAACTGTCTTTACTTGGCGGAGGCCCAATACAAACAGCTTCATCAGCAAACTTAACGTGCAACGATTCTTTATCGGCTGTAGAATAAACCGCAACGGTTTTAATTCCCATTTCCTTACATGTTCTTATCACACGTAAAGCAATCTCGCCACGATTGGCAATTAATATTTTTTTAAACATCTCTCGATTTAAGATTTTACGATTTACGATTTACGATTTTTGAAATCTTAAAAGGTAAATCAGTTTACAAATAATTTTAACTGTGGTAAATTTTCAAATCGTCAATCTACCTTTTTAATTCGTCGTTTTTACGAAGGGTCAACAAGGAATAAAGGTTGATCATACTCAACAGGAGTAGCATCATTTACCAATACCTTAACGATTTTACCTTTTACTTCGCTTTCAATTTCGTTAAATAATTTCATCGCTTCAATGATACAAACTGCTTTGCCAATTTCAATATCATCACCTACGTTCACAAATGCAGGCTTATCTGGACCAGCTGAGCGATAGAATGTTCCAATCATAGGAGATTTAACAGTTACATATTTAGCCTCGTTAGAAGCAGCAGTAGTAACTGGAGTTGAAGTTTCAGCAGCTGTAGTATTTGCAATTGGAGCAGCCATTACTTGTGCAGGAGCTGTTGTAATTTGAGCTGGTGCAGCTTGGTACATAATCGGAGCAGCTTGCTTGCCAGTTTTAATAACGATTTTAATTTCTTTAGTCTCTAGTTCAACTTCGTTTACTCCGCTCTTTGAAACAAATTTAATTAAATCTTGAATTTCAGTTAATTTCATTTATGTGTGTCTTTTAGTTAGTGGGGCAAAAATACCATTTATTTACAAAAAAAGAGAAAAATCATCCCTTTTTGGTCGAAAATGAACTAAATGTTAAAAAAAGCACTAATTATTAACAGTTTAAAATTCAGAATTAGGATTTACGAACGACGATTTATGATTTACGAGTTTCGATTTGTGATTTGCGAATTAGAAATTTTGAAAAGTTAATCGAAAATTCATAATTTCTAATTAGTCAATCGTCGTTTTAAAATCGTTATTCCAAACTCGAACTTCTTATCTAATTCTATCCGCACTTCTCACTAATTGCTCATCTTTTTTGATAAAATGAGCCGCTAAGTATGCGAAAACAGCAGAAATAATTGGTAAAAATGCTCCAAAAGAATAACTATGCAAAGTCCCAAATGCTACTTCGAATGATAAAATGAAGAATAATCCTGTTATAAATACATTGAATACTATTAATAAGTTAGATAACTTATATTGTAATACGCGATTTTTATATAAAAAGATAATAATTACACTTAATATAATGACTATAAAATTTAAAATTAAGGGATAATAAATATTAGAGTTATTGTACCCCTGAAGTACACTTGATAAACAGATATTCTCGTTATGTGTATCTCCTGCTAACATAATAAAAGGCACAAAAAACATAGAAATAGCAATAAGAGCTACTGCTAATAAAAAAAGGGTTTGTTTACGTTGAATCATGGCGTAAAAGTACTTTTTTAACTGCAAAGAGGCAAAGGTTTTTCGCAAAGTTCACTAATAATAATTTCCTAAAATCTACATTTTGCGTTCTTTGTATTTTACTTAGCGTTCTTTGCGGTTAAATAATTATTAATAAATCTAAATTACTTACATTAACCCTTTGTTCTATAATCCAAGTAACTTACATTTGTATCATGGAAAACAAATACCAAAATCTAATTCAGCAAACCTTCGATTTCCCGCAAGAATCATTTGAGGTAATTGATGATGAATTGTACTTTAATGATATTCCACTAATGGATATTATAAAACAATATGGTACTCCTTTGAAAGTAACATATTTACCAAAAATTACGTCTCAAATACAAAAAGCAAAACGTATGTTTAATGTGGCTATGGCAAAAGCCGATTACAAGGGAAAATATGTGTATTGTTATTGCACCAAAAGCTCTCACTTTAGCTTTGTTTTGGATGAAGTGCTTAAAAATGATGTGCATATTGAGACTTCTTCTGCTTATGATATACAAATTATCAGAGAGCAAATAAAAAAGAAGATGATTTCTAAAGAAACTTTTATCATTTGTAATGGTTATAAGAAAACTAACTACAAACAATATATCTCGGAATTATTAAATGATGGTTACAATGTGATTCCCGTTTTAGATCATTTGGATGAGTTTGAACATTACAGAAAGAATGTTAAAGCTCCAAAATGTCAACTTGGAATTAGAATTAGTACGGAAGAAGAGCCATCTTTTGCCTTTTATTCATCTCGTTTAGGAGTGCGTTACACGGATATTGTTAGTTTATATACCGAGAAAATACAAAATAATCCAAAATTTGAATTGAAGTTATTGCATTTCTTTATCAATAATGGTATTAAAGATACCATCTATTATTGGACCGAACTAAACAAGTGTTTAAACATTTATAAAGAATTAAAAAAGATTTGCCCAACCCTAGATTCATTGAATATTGGAGGCGGGATGCCAATCCGCACCTCTTTGAGCTTTGACTATAATTATGAGTACATGATTGAAGAAATCGTATCACAGATAAAGTCATTCTGTACCCAACACGAATTGGATGAACCAAATATATTTACTGAGTTTGGCTCATTTACTGTTGCTGAAAGTGGCGCTACGTTATACTCTATCATAGATCAAAAACAACAAAACGATAGAGAACAATGGTATATGATTGATAGTTCGTTTATTACAACTCTTCCCGATACTTGGGGTATAAAACAGCATTTTATTATGCTAGCAGTTAATAACTGGGAAAAACCTTATATACCTGTTAATTTAGGTGGCTTAACGTGCGATAGTATGGATTATTATAATACCGAAGCACATACCAATCAGGTGTTTTTACCTAAAATAGAAAAAACAGATAAACAACCGTTATACATTGGATTTTTCCATACTGGTGCTTACCAAGAGGCTTTAAGTGGTTATGGTGGAACCCAACATTGTTTAGTACCTGCACCAAAACATGTATTAATTGATAAGGATGAAGACGGTAAATTAACCACGAAGTTGTTTGCGAAGGAGCAGAGTTATAAATCGATGTTGAAAATTTTAGGTTACTAGTTTCTGTTAATTATATCTTGTTAAACGGTTTAAAAAATAATTTATGAAATTTAAGAGATTAATTTGTCGGTTTAAATCAAATGATTATCTTTCGATTTCTATTACTTATCTTTTTGAGAAAAACAAAACGAATACTGTCATTCTTCTATCTAGTTTCATTATTGATACTTTGCTCATGTGGCGACTCTAAAAGAACTGAGAACTCTTTAACTGAAGGTTTAATTGAGTATAACGCTGAGGTAGTAGATCAATCTCATCCTATGGCAGGCTTAGCTCCAAGCTTAGCAATCATTAAGTTTAAAGGAAATAAATTACAGGTTGAAATGAGTACAATGGGTATTTTTAATACTACGTTTATAAGCGATCCTCATAAAAAAACATTAACTCAAATGGTTAAGTTTATGGATATCAAAAATGCTTGTATTCAAGGAGAAAGTGATTTAGTAGCAGAAAGTAAAAATTATGAATTAAAATTGGAAGAAGTAAAAGGAACTAAGAAAATAGCTGGCTACGATTGTAAAAAAGTAAAAGCTACAATGGTTAGCGATCCAAACGTTACGTTTGATGTATATTATACAGATGAATTAGGATTAGATAGTATTAATAACATTGGACCTTATAAAGAAATCAAAGGAATGTTAATGCAATACCGTTTAAAGAAACTAGGACTAGAAATGTGTTTTACCGCAACAGCGGTAAAGAAAGAAGAAATAAAAGATGAGGATTTTGAAGTTCCAGCTTTTTATAAAATAATAACTCGCACCGAGATGGAGAAGCTATTTGAAGATATCCAAAAGTAGTTTAATAACTAACTCGTTTTTCTACAATTCATCAATTTATTTTACCATTTAGCATATTTTTACATTTCAAAACTATCAAATTGGTAACTTGGCATACCAATTGAAAACATCAAATCAAATTTTTAAAATAAATCAAATGAACAAATTATTCTCTACGCTAGCTGTTGTTGCATTATCAGCATTATCATTAAATGCACAAATTAAAGAAGGAACTATTACTTATGCTATGACGATGGAAGGTCTTCCTCCAGAGCAAGCAGCCATGATAGGTGATATGGAATTAAAATCAACATTTAAAAACACTATGGTTTTAACAGAAATGTCGTCAATGATGTTTACAAATCAAACTTTAGTAGATGATAAAGGAATGGTGATGTTGATGGAGCAAATGGGAAATAAAATTGCTGTTAAACAAACTAAGGAAGAAATGGAAAAAGAAGAGGCGAAGCAAAAAGAAAAGCCTGCCGATCCAAAAATTGAATACACTGCCGAAACAAAAACAATTGCTGGCTATGAGTGTAAAAAAGCAATCGTTACTATGGTTGGTAAAGATAAAAAAGAAGAAAAAATGGAAATTTGGTATTCTGATAAATTCGAAAACTTAAATAAAGAAGGTAAAGGTCGCGGACAAAGTTTTATGAAAGGTTTAAAAGGTGTTCCTTTTGAATATTCAGGAGCTCAAGGTCCAATGAAATTTAAAATGGTTGCCAAAGAAGTATCTATTGAACCAGTGGCGGATTCAAAATTTGAATTATCTACTGAAGGTTACAAAATGATGACGATGGACGAATTAAAAGCAATGCAAGGCGGGAAATAATTCCCGTTCTTAAATTATTAAATGGCTCGATTTTATATCGAGCCTTTTTTGTTTAAATCTACGGGTTTTTATGGATAAATAGTAGTTGGCTAATTAATTCTATAAAGTTAACTTTGTACCTTCAAAATCAATTACTAAATCACTACATATGATTCATTTCTTCGGAAACCAATCCAACACCGTTTTTGCAGTTCAAGCACAAGATTCCATCTCATCAGAAAACATTCAAAAATTAAATTGGCTTTTTGCTGATGCTCATAAAATAGAGAAATCCGTACTAACGGATTTTTTTGTTGGTCCACGTGCCGCAATGATTACACCTTGGAGTACAAATGCGGTTGAGATTACCCAAAATATGGGAATTACTGGCATTATCCGAATTGAAGAATTTGAAAAAGTAGCAGCAGACTTTACTGCTTTTGATCCAATGCTTTCTCAAAAGTATACGGAACTGAATCAAGATATTTATACGATTAATGTAAAGCCTGAACTAATTTTAGATATTACAGACATTGCCGCTTACAATAAATCAGAAGGCTTAGCATTAAGTAGCGAAGAAGTAGATTACTTAAATAACTTATCTACTAAGTTAGGACGTAAATTGACCGACTCTGAAATTTTCGCGTTCTCTCAAGCAAATTCTGAACACTGTCGCCATAAAATATTTAACGGAACATTTGTGATTGATGGAGAAACAAAACCAACTTCTCTTTTCAAATTAATTAAAAAAACATCAGAGACGAATCCTAACGATATCGTTTCTGCTTATAAAGACAATGTGGCTTTTGTGAAAGGACCTAAAGTTGTTCAGTTTGCGCCTAAGACATCCGACAAAGCAGATTTTTACGAAGAAAAAGAATTTGATTCTGTTCTTTCTTTAAAAGCAGAAACACATAATTTCCCAACAACGGTTGAGCCTTTTAATGGCGCCGCAACTGGTTCTGGTGGAGAAATTCGCGACCGTTTAGCTGGCGGTCAAGGTTCGTTGCCATTGGCAGGAACAGCCGTTTACATGACTTCCTATTCGAGATTAGAAGAAGGAAGAAAGTGGGAGGGAGGGATGAAAGAAAGAAAATGGTTGTATCAAACACCAATGGATATTTTAATTAAAGCTTCTAATGGTGCTTCTGATTTTGGAAATAAATTTGGTCAGCCTTTAATTACAGGTTCGGTATTAACCTTTGAGCACGATGAAAATAATCGCAAGATTGGTTATGATAAAGTAATTATGCAAGCTGGCGGAATTGGT
This sequence comes from uncultured Bacteroidota bacterium, assembly GCA_903893815.1. GTDB lineage: Bacteria > Bacteroidota > Bacteroidia > B-17B0 > Aurantibacillaceae > UBA4416. Next base: position 99,563 of record CAITNS010000018.1, on the reverse strand, counting down.
TACGGGAAATTAAATCAAGCCATTAAAAAAACGCCAAGCAAAGGAGATAAGATTGTTATTTTAGGTGGAGAAAATTACCGTATCGGAATGGGCGGAGCAGCAGTTTCGTCTGCAGATACAGGTGCTTTTGGTTCGGGTATTGAATTAAATGCGATACAACGTTCTAATCCCGAAATGCAAAAACGTGCTGCTAATGCCATTCGTGGTTTAGTGGAAAGCGATAACAATCCAATTGTATCTATTCACGATCATGGTGCTGGCGGCCACTTAAACTGTTTATCAGAATTAGTAGAAGCAACTGGTGGTTTAATTGATTTGGATAAATTGCCTGTGGGCGATCCAACCTTATCAGCTAAAGAAATTATTGGTAACGAATCACAAGAACGCATGGGCTTAGTGATTGGTGAAAAAGATATTGCGACTTTACAACGCATTGCCGACCGCGAGCGTTCGCCAATGTATCAAGTAGGTGATGTAACGAACGACCACCGTTTTACCTTTCAATCAAAATCGACTGGTTTAAAACCAATGGATTATGCTTTGGAAGATTTTTTTGGAAGCTCTCCAAAAACTATCATGACGGATAAAAACGTTCAACGTCATTATGCAGAGTTAACCTATTCAACAGCTAATGTTCCTTCATACTTAAATCAAGTGTTACAATTAGAAGCTGTTGCTTGTAAAGATTGGTTAACTAATAAAGTTGACCGTTGTGTAGGCGGACGTGTTGCCAAACAACAATGTGCGGGTTCATTACAATTACCATTAAACAATGTTGGTGTAATGGCATTAGATTATAAAGGTGAAGAAGGTATTGCCACAACTATTGGTCATTCATCAATTGCGGCATTAATAGATCCAGCAGCAGGCTCAAGAACTGCGATTGCAGAAGCTTTATCTAATTTAGTTTGGGCGCCATTAAAAGATAATTTACAATCGGTTTCATTATCGGCAAACTGGATGTGGCCTTGCAAGAACGAAGGAGAAGATGCTCGTTTATACGAAGCAGTAAAAGCTTGTTCGGATTTTGCCATTGAATTAGGAATCAATATTCCAACAGGAAAAGATTCTTTATCCATGAAACAAAAATATCCTAACGATGAGGTGATTGCTCCTGGAACTGTTATTATTTCAGCTGCAGGAAACTGTTCAAATATTACTAAAGTGGTTGAACCAGTGTTGAAACGTAACGGTGGTAACATTTATTATTTGAATTTATCTCAAGATGCATTCAAGTTAGGAGGTACATCTTTTGCGCAAGTATCAAATAAAATTGGGACTGAAGTTCCAACCATTAAAGATGGTGCTTACTTTAAAAAAGCATTTAATGTATTACAAGATTTAATCAAGGAACGTAAAATCAAAGCAGGACATGATGTTGGTAGCGGTGGTTTAGTTACCACTTTATTAGAGCTGTGTTTTGCAGATGTAAACTTAGGTGCGAATTATGATTTATCTACTTTAAAAGAAAGTGATACCGTAAAAGCCTTATTTAATGAAAATATCGCGGTTGTTTTCCAAGCAGATGCTTCTGTAGAGTCAGAGTTTGCAAAACATAAGGTTGAGGTTTTTAAAATTGGTTCGGTTGCTGAAGGTAATTCAGTAACCATTAAGAACAATGCGGATACTTTTACTTTCAATGTTTCTGAAACTAGAGATATTTGGTATAAAACATCGTTCTTATTAGATTCAAAACAATCTAAAAACGGAATGGCGGTGGAGCGTTATACTAACTATAAAAACCAAGCTTTACAGTTTACTTTCCCTAAACGGTTTGATGGCAAATTACCTGTAATTGATTCGTCAAAACCTCGTCCTAAAGCAGCCATTATTCGTGAAAAAGGTTCTAACTCAGAACGTGAAATGGCCAATGCGATGTATTTAGCAGGCTTTGATGTGAAGGATATTCATATGACAGATTTAATTTCGGGTAGAGAAAATTTGGAAGATGTTCAGTTTATTGGAGCAGTTGGAGGTTTCTCTAATTCAGATGTTTTAGGTTCTGCTAAAGGTTGGGCTGGTGCATTTTTATATAACGAAAAAGCAAACACTGCTTTAAAGAATTTCTTTAAGCGTGAAGATACTTTATCAGTTGGTATTTGCAATGGTTGTCAGTTAATGATGGAATTAGAATTAATTAATCCTGAACATGAAGTTCATGGAAAGATGAAACATAATACTTCACAAAAGCATGAGAGCGGATTTACATCAGTGAAGATTCAAAAAAATAATTCGGTGATGTTATCTTCCTTAGAAGGAGCAACTTTAGGAGTTTGGATTTCGCATGGAGAAGGTAAATTTAAATTACCTTATGCAGAAGATAAATATAACATTGTTGCAAAGTATGCGTATGCTAATTATCCTGCTAATCCAAATGGTTCAGATTTTAATACGGCCATGATGTGTGATACAACTGGTAGACATTTAGTAATGATGCCTCATATTGAGCGTTCAACTTTTCCTTGGAACTGGGCTAACTATCCTGAGAGACATGATGAAGTTTCTCCTTGGTTAGAAGCTTTTGTGAATGCTAAAAAATGGATTGAAAAGAAATAATTTTTTTAATTTTAAAAGAGGCTGTTTATTTGAAACAGCCTCTTTTTTTCAACTTTAGCTCTTAGCCCTAAAATAAAATGATAAGGGAACACCAGTAAAATTAAAGCTTTCGCGAAATTTATTTTCTAAGAATCGTTTATATGCATCAGTTAAATACTGTGGCGAATTACAAAAGAAAACAAAAGCACAGGTATCTTTAATTTGAGTTACGTATTTAATTTTTACAATTTTTCCTTTCACTGCTGGTGGTGGAAAGTTTTCAATTAACGGTAAAAAATACTCGTTTAATTTACTTGTTGGAATTTTAGTGGAACGATTTTTATAAACTTCCATCGCAACATCGATCACTTTCATGATACGTTGCTTTTCGGTAACAGATGTAAAAATAATAGGCACATCTTTAAAAGGCATCATACTAATTCTGATTTGCTCTTCAAAGTGTTTGGTAGTCATGGTATTTTTTTCTTCAACTAAATCCCATTTATTTACAACTACAACAATGCCTTTATGATTTTTTACAATTAAGTGAATGATATTTAAATCTTGCGATTCGATACCTTGAGTAGCATCTAACATTAGTACACATACATCAGATGTTTCGATAGCTCTGATGGTACGCATCACACTATAGAACTCAATATCTTCGTGTACTTTAGCTTTCTTACGCATGCCAGCGGTATCAATCAATAGGAAATCATGTCCAAATTTATTGTAACGTGTATGAATCGTATCTCTGGTTGTACCTGCAATAGCAGTCACAATATTTCTTTCTTCCCCTAGTAAAGCATTAGTTAAAGAAGATTTACCAACGTTTGGTCGGCCAACAATAGCAATTTTAGGTAAATCACTACCTTCAATAGCACCTGTATCATCAGGAAATGTTTTAACTAAGGCATCCATTAAATCACCAGTTCCCATTCCGCTATTCGAAGAAACACAGTAAGGATCTCCTAAACCTAGGCTATAAAATTCAGCTGCATAGGAATTACGCTCGCTATTATCTACTTTATTAACGACTAATAAAACTGGTTTTTTACTACGACGAACAATATTTGCTACGTCTTTATCAAATTGAGTAACGCCATCAGTTACATCCACCATAAAAATGATCGTTGTACTTTCATCAACGGCAATTTGTACTTGTTTACGGATTTCTTCTTCAAAAATATCGTCGCTACCTTTAATGTAACCGCCAGTATCTACTACCGAAAATTCAACACCATTCCAGTTAGACTTACCATAATGTCTATCACGGGTTACACCAGGTTCATCATCAACAATGGCTTCACGCGATTCGGTTAATCTATTAAAAAGTGTTGATTTCCCAACATTAGGGCGACCAACGATGGCTACTAAATTTGACATGGCGCGAAGGTAACAAAAAATAAGGTTTTTTGCACCTTATTTTAACTAAAAGACTTGACCTAGTCTATCATTCTTAGCCAACTTAATAGCTTGGGTTCCAGAATTTTAAAACCAGTTAAGTTTGAATCTAATCCTAAAATCACTCTTGAACTGGCAAATGGTCCAGGATTTTGTTGGATAATTTCAATATATCTTGCTTTAACATCTGAAATAATAGCCACGTGACCATATGGATTACCAATAGTTCCATCGAAAACTACCAAATCGCCAATAGCTGGTTTTGATTCGCTGGGATTTGTGTATTGAACTAAACCTCGCTTTGTACTAATAAAACCATCTTTTACAGAATTATCATAAAAGTCTTTTGCATTACCATAAGAATCAGGCATCTTGTGATGATAATATTCGTAATAATAACGTTTAACAAATTCAACACATTGATACGTTAAACCAATATTGTAGCCATCTTCTGAAACATTTCTTTTGCCAGTGTGACTAACTCCGCCATTGTAATATACTTTAACTCCATTGAGGCTGTCAAGAGCTTGTCCAACCTGAAATTTTGGATTTGGATTAATTTTTTTAATTAATCTGAAAGAAATATACCCTACAATAATTGCCAAGCTTAGCGCAATGACTATTTTGAGTTTTTTAGACATTGTTATTTTTTGAAGCCTTGATATTGCTCACAAAATCATCAAATAAGTAACGAGAGTCTAATGGACCAGGGCAAGCCTCTGGATGATATTGTACCGAAAATACGGGTTTATTTTTTATCCGAATTCCTTCAATAGTGTTATCGTTCAAATTCACATGAGTTATTTCAATTGCTGGATTTTTAGCAATATCATCAGCGTTTACTGTAAAACCGTGGTTTTGAGATGTAATCTCTGATTTTCCGGTAATAATATTTTTCACAGGATGGTTAATACCACGGTGACCGGCATGCATTTTATAAGTCGAAATTCCTTGAGATTCAGCTAATAATTGGTGCCCTAAACAGATGCCGAAAACTGGTTTTCCGGTAGCAACCAATTCTTTAATTAAAGCAATCTCCTCTTTCATCACTCCTGGATCTCCAGGACCATTACTTAACATAATGCCATCTGGGTTAAAATCTAAAATATCTTTGATAGAAGATTTCATTGGAAATACTTTCAAGTAACAATCTCTTTCCGCTAACGAACGTAAGATGTTTTTCTTTACACCAAAATCTAAAACCGCTACTTTATGAGCTGCGTTGGATTCTCCAAAATTGTAAGCTTTAGTTGTTGCAACTTTAGAAGATAACTCTAAGCCTTCCATTTTAGGGACCTTTGCTAATAATGCTTTTAAAGAATCGATATCAGCATTGTCAGAAGAGATAATGCAATTCATAGCACCTTTATCTCTGATATATCTAACGATTGCTCTTGTATCGACGTCACTAATTGCAACAACACCATCGTTTACAAAATAATCTTGTAATGATTGTTGAGCGCGTTTACGAGAAAAGCCATCATTAAACTTCTTGCAAATCATACCTGAAATTTTGATGCTGTCGCTTTCTACTTCGCTTTCTTCAATGCCATAATTTCCAACATGAACGTTGTTCATGACTACTATTTGTCCGAAATAAGAAGGATCAGTGAAAATTTCTTGGTAGCCAGTCATACCTGTATTAAAACAAATTTCTCCGGTAGTAGTTCCAATTTTTCCGGCAGCTTTGCCTTCAAAAATTTTACCGTCTTCTAATAATAGGATGGCTTTTGGCTTAGTTTGATATTTTAGTTGCATAGATTTTTAGAAAGGTTTTTCTAAAAACCAAAGGTGCGAATAAATTAAAGAATGGAAAAGCGTTGTTAATAGGTTTTTAAAAACTTGTAAGCATCACTATTTAATCGTCTTTTTGTCTTTGAACTTCAATTTTAAAAGCCTCATATACGTTTTGTATACTTCGTTTTTAAAATCTTATTCGCCTAAAAAATCCTGATTAAATAATAATAATAATAATTATAACTTCTCTTTCAAGTACTTGGCCGTGTAGCTTATCTTATTTTTGGCTACCTCTTCAGGTGTTCCCTGCGCAACAATAGTTCCGCCTTCTTCTCCACCTTCCGGACCAATATCAATAACCCAATCGGCACATTTAATAACGTCTAAATTATGCTCAATTACTACAATGGAATGCCCTCTGTTGATTAAAGCATTGAAGGATTTTAACAATTTAGCCACATCGTGAAAATGTAAGCCAGTAGTGGGTTCATCAAAAATAAATAAGGTTTGTGTGGTAGAACTTCCTCCAATTAAAAAGGTAGCTAATTTAATACGTTGCGCCTCGCCACCACTTAAAGTACTTGATGATTGGCCTAATTGTACATATCCTAAGCCAACTTCCTGTAATGGTTTTAAGCGTTCAATAATGCGTTTACAAATCCTATCGCTTTCATCTTGACTAAAATAAATCACAGCATCATCAATCGTCATTTCTAATACATCGCTAATGGATTTGCCTTTATATAATATCTCTAAGGTTTCAGCCTTAAAACGTTTGCTGTTGCAGGCTTCACATGGTAATGAAATATCAGCCATAAACTGCATTTCAACCGTAATGGTTCCTTCGCCTTCGCAAACTTCGCATCTTCCGCCATCTACGTTAAATGAAAAATGAGAGGGTTTATAGTTTCGAACTTTTGCAAGAGCTTGTTCCGAAAATAAATTACGGATTTCATCGTATGCTTTTGTGTAAGTTACAGGATTACTGCGAGAAGATTTACCAATTGGGTTTTGATCAATAAACTCTACATGTTGAATTTGTTTTAAGCTTCCTGAAATTTTATCACTTTTTGCATTCGCAAAATATCCTTCTAAGTGTTTTTTGACATTAGGGTATAATACTTTTTTGACTAAGGTTGATTTTCCTGAGCCGCTCACACCTGTTACGCAGCACAATGTATTTAAGGGAAATTTAACAGTAATATCTTTTAAATTGTTCTCCGTAGCATTATGAACTTCAATAAACTTTTTCCATTTGCGGCGTGTTTTTGGAACTTCAATTCGTAATTTATTAGTTAAATATTTTGCTGTAAAGCTTTTCGAATCTTTTAATAAATCTTTTTGATTGCCTTGAAATACGAGTTCTCCACCATTGGTTCCAGCTTCTGGCCCAATATCAATAAGTTGATCAGCCGCTTGCATAATTTCTTCATCATGCTCAACAACGATGACTGTATTGCCTTGTGCTTTCAGAGATTTTAAAACACCGATTAATCGTTCAGTGTCTCTTGAATGTAAACCAATGCTTGGTTCATCTAAAATATATAAACTTCCTACTAAACTACTGCCTAAAGATGTTGCTAAATTAATACGTTGGCTTTCTCCGCCGCTCAAAGTATTGGCAACTCGATTTAAACTTAAATAACCTAAACCAACATCTAATAAAAATTGTAAGCGGCTATTAATTTCTAATAACAATCGTTTAGCAATAGATGTATCGTGTTCGTTAAGTTTTAGTTTTTTAAAGAAGGAAGCAATATCTGAAACGGGCATTAGTACTAATTCAGAAATACCCATATCGCCGATCTTTACATAGTTAGCGTCTTTACGCAACCTTGTGCCGTTACAATCAGGACAAGATGTCTTGCCACGATAGCGGGCTAACATGACGCGGTATTGTATTTTGTAACTTTCTTTTTCTAACATTTTAAAGAAAGCGGTGATACCTTCAAAATGTTGGTTACCGCTCCATAATAAATTATATTGCGCTTTAGTTAATTGTGCAATAGGTTTATGTATGGGGAAATCAAATTTATGTGCACTCTTAACCAATTGATTTTTATAGTACGACATGGTTTCGCCGTTCCAACAAGCAACAGCACTGTCATATACAGAAATACTTTTGTTTGGAATGGCTAAATCAGGATCAATGCCAATAATACTTCCAAAACCTTCGCAGGTTTTACAAGCACCTATTGGATTATTAAAGCTGAAAAAATTCATGTCAGGTTCTTCAAAGATTATTCCATCTGCTTCAAATAAATTAGAGAAATGATGTTGATTATATGACTTATCATCTTTTTCAATAAAGACATCACATTCGCCATTGCCTTCAAAAAAAGCAGTTTGCACGCTATCCGCTACTCGGTTCTGAAAATCTTCATCCGTTATATCAACAACAATTCTATCAACTAATAAAAAAATAACATCTGTCTTTTTTGATTTTTTTGCATCAAAGTCAGATATTTTAGTAATTTGATTATTTACTAAAACCCTTGCAAAACCTTGTTGATTCAATAAATCTAAATGTTTGGCTAAGTCTCTGTCTTTTGGAACAATGAGTTTAGAAAGAATTAAACATTTGGTTTCGTTGCTTAATGTGTTTACAAAATCAACCACATCACTTACTGAATCACGCTTGACGATTTTTCCAGAAACAGGACTGTAGGTTTTACCAACGCGCGCGTATAATAATTTTAAGTAATCATAAATCTCGGTAATAGTACCAACAGTGCTGCGTGGGTTACGAGAAATCACCTTTTGCTCAATAGCAATGGCAGGAGAAATCCCTTTGATATAATCTACTTTTGGTTTCTCTAAACGTCCTAAAAACTGACGAGCATAAGCCGATAAACTTTCTACATAACGTCTTTGGCCTTCTGCATATAATGTATCGAATGCTAAAGATGATTTACCAGAACCTGATAAACCAGTTATCACAATAAATTTATTTCGAGGTAATGCCACATCAATACCTTTAAGGTTATGCATGCGAGCACCTTTTATAATAATAAATTCTTTAGGATTGAGCGTAGTGATGTCTTTTTGAGTAGCCAAAATTGTAGTTTAAATCAGTATCAAATATAGTAGATTGTGAGCTGAATTATCAGCTAAACTATTAACAAGAACACACTTTTTTAGTTTAAAATTTAAGCTAATCTCTTAGAAATAATTTTAGAAATATTCCCAAACACTTGTCCTGGTGAAAATTTTCGCCATTCATGGTCGTTTAGTTCGCCACCAGTAATAAAATAATAATCCAAATTAGCTTGCTTAAATTCTTTCAAAACATGCTCCTGAAAATTGATAAAGGTAATCCATCCGTCATTGTCTTGTACATCTTCAAACCATTCTTCATAGTATGAATCATCAGAGTGATGGAAGTTTAATACATTTTCGCCAATGATGATGTATTTATTGATGCCATGGAATGCTAATTCATCAATAATATCACGTTTTAAAAGCATGATGTCGTTATTAATAGCATCGTTCCATTCGCCAATTAATTCGATAATAGCGTAATGCTCATCATAATCTACAAACAAAATTTTGAGGTATAAGGTTTCACTTCCCATATCATCCCATTGTGGATGTATGTAGTAATTGTAAACGGTATTGCTAAACGTAAATTCACTATACTCAGCACCATAAAATGGCGAATCCTCATCCTCCGAAGCGATGTATAAATGTTGCCAGTTATAAAAAGGTTCTAATTCGTGCATTTTGTTATTTCATGCTCAAACGAATTTGAGTAATAATTTTTTTAGTATATAAAGGAAAATCTCCCTGCATCATCCAGTTATAATAAGATGGTTCTTTGGTAAAGACTTCTTTTACTGTTTTATCTTTATGCTTTCCAAAACTAAATATTTCTTCGCCTTTTTCGTTATAAACGATTCTACCAGCTAAATCAACATTTTTAGTACGAGTAGTCAAAGTGCTTAAAGCGGCCATGTCGTTTTTTACAGGCTTAATTTTATTTCCTTTTTCATCTTCTACTTCTGTATTTTCGTAACGAGCAATTTGAGCTTTAAAAATTTCGTATGTAGCCAAAGTATCAGCTTCAGCAGAGTGCGCATTGATTAATGGTTTTTCGCAATAAAATTTATAAGCAGCCGTTAAATTACGAGGTTCCATAGTATGGAAAATATTTTGAACGTCAATTAATTTTCTATTTCTTAAATCAAAATCAATATCGGCACGTAAAAATTCCTCTACTAAAACAGGTACATCAAATTTATTAGAATTGAATCCTGCTAAATCACAATTGGTTAAAAACTGAGACAGTTGTGGTGCTAACTCTTTAAATGTATTACAATCAGCCACATCTTTATCGTAAATACCATGTATTTTAGAAGTAAATTCTGGAATTGGAATGGTAGGATTTACTTTTTTAGTTAATATATCGGTTGTATTATCAATGTTGACGCGAACAATAGAAATTTCTACGATACGGTCGCTACCAACATTTATGCCTGTAGTTTCTAAGTCAAAAAAAGCGAGTGGTTTAGTTAAATTTAAATTCATGTTAGTTAGATAATTGTTTGATTGCTTCTTCCACAGGCTTTATATCTGAGTAAAAACTATTTATTTTATGAATAACGCCTTCTATAACCGAGTCAGGACAAGAAGCTCCGCTGGTTAATATAATACGCACAGGTGTTTTGTTCGGTAAGAAATTAGAACTCGTTAAATGTTTTTTATTGGGGTAATCAAAATGATGAATCGTATTTTTGTCGGTTATTTCTTTTTCAGATGAAATAAAGTAAGTATGGAATTTATGTTCACACAATTCTACTAAGTGAGACGTATTACTGCTATTATAACCACCAACAACAATAGCTAAATCAGCTTCTGTTTCCAATAAACCATAAGTAGCATCTTGATTTTCGTTAGTAGCATAACATAACGTATCACGTGTATCAGCAAAATGATTAGCAATATCGACAGCACTGTATTTTTCTAACATCACTGTTTTAAAGTAGTCTGCTATTTCCTGTGTTTCGCTTGCGAGCATGGTGGTTTGATTAATAACGCCCACGCGTTGCAAGTCTTTTTCTAAATCTAAATTTTCAGAATAACGTCCTTTAAAATCAATGGCAAATTGTTCTTTTGTTTTGTTTCCTAAAATATACTCTGCCAATAATTTTGATTCCGTTAAATCTCTAACGATGATTGCTTTGTTGTGTTTGTCACTTCTTGAAAAGGTTGCTTTTGTTTCTTCGTGATTATGTTTTCCGTGAATAATAATGGTGTAATTATCTTTACCAATAGATTCTGATTTTTTCCAGACACGTTCAACAAATGGACAAGTTGTATTATAAGCTTCTGTTTTTATTTGTTTTGATTCTAATAATGCAATAATATCTAAAGGCGCGCCAAATGCAGGAATAATAACCACATCATCAGGAGTTAAGGTGTCAAACGATATGAGTTGATTACCATTAGTGTCCTGTAAAAATTGAACACCTCTTTCTATCAAATCATTATTCACATCAGGATTATGAATCATTTGGCTTAATAAGAAAATACGTTTTCCTGGATTTTCATCTAAGGCTTTAAACGAAATTTCGATAGCATTCTCTACACCATAACAAAAACCAAAATGACGAGCAATTAAAAATTGAACTGCTCCAAAATCTAATAGAGTAGGCGAGTTGTCTCTTTTACGAGGATCTTGCAACTTACGGTATTGCTTTATTTTACTAATAATCGGACTTCTGTAAAACTCCGGTACGTTAAATGCTTTCATCTTTTTTTAGTGGTTAGTGATAAGTGATTAGAGTTTAGTTATATCTTATCACTAAACTCTAATCACTTATCACTTTATTTATTTTAAAACTAACTCCTTTATCAATCTTTTCCCTACAAATTTATTTACTTTCTCAATAATTGCTTCTTTTGCATATGCCGTTTCATTTCGGATGATAGGTGAATCTATTGAAACAAACAAAATACCTTGCGCATAGTTTATTTGAGTGGTATGTTTTGCAACTGTTTTTCCAACAATACCTTCCCAGCCATTTCTAATTGCAAAGATGCTGTATTTCTCATCCAATTTTTCTTCTTTGAAAATTTGAGAAATAGCATCACCTAGTTTTATGAGGTTATTATTTTTAGCCATGTTTATTAATGATGCCGTTGTTTACTTCATAAATAAGATGTTCCGAATTATTTTGCTCAAATAATTCTTGTATTCTTCCTGGGTGTGTATCGGTTATAAAAACTTGCCCAAACTCATCTCCACTTACTAGCTCAATTAGTTTCTTAAAACGTGTTTCATCCAATTTGTCATAGATGTCATCCAACAACAATAAAGGCTTCGTGTGTTTTTTCTCTTTAATAAATTCAAACTGTGCTAATTTTAAAGCTAACAAGTAAGATTTTTGTTGACCTTGAGAAGCAAATTTCTTTAGGCTATTGCCCATTAATTTAAAATCCAAATCATCTCGGTGTGGACCAACGGTTGTATGATGAACCGCTCTATCTCTTGCTAAACTTGCCGTTAATACAGTTTTGTAGGATAAATCTTTAATAGAAGATTCATATTCTAAACTAACGTTTTCATTACTTCCACTAATAAACTGGTAGTTTTTAGTGAACAATGGAATAAACTCTTGTAAGAAATGAGTGCGAATTTTAATAATTTCTTCGCCATGAATAATGAGTTGATCATCCCAAATCTCCAAGCTCATATTATCAAAAGTTCTGCTTTCGTAAAACTGTTTTAATAAAGCATTGCGTTGCTGTAAAACATGATTGTAAGCAATTAGTTTCTCTAAATACACTTTATCGTACTGAGAAATTATACTATCCATAAATTTGCGACGCACTTCACTACCATCCCAAATCAATTCAATATCAGAAGGAGAAATCATAACCAAAGGATATAATCCAATATGTTCAGATAAGCGCTCGTATTCTTTTTTATTCTGTTTAAATTGTTTTTTTGCACCACGTTTTACACCACAATAAATTTCGTGCGTATCTCCATTTTTATTAATCCAAGCTTGAATAACAAAAAATGGTAAATCGTGTTTGATATTTTGACTATCAATAGCATTAAAAAAACTTTTACAGAAAGACACGTAATGTATGGCATCTAATAAATTGGTTTTACCCATGCCATTATTACCTACAAAGCAATTAAATTTCGAGCAAAACTCTAGTTGAGCTTCGTCGTAATTTTTAAAATTGATAAGTGATAATTTCTCTAAAATCATAGCACCTTAAAGGTACGAATGAAATACTGATTTTAGGTGGACTGTTAATTAATTTAGTTTTATAAAACAAAAACGCCCCAAATTTCTTTGAGGCGTTTTTAATGAATTATTTATTATTTTCTTTTATCAAAATCAACAACAATTGGTGTTGAGATACATAATGAAGAATATGTACCAATGATACGACCAATTAATAATGCGAAGATGAAACCACGGATACTCTCACCACCGAAGATGAAGATCACTAATAATACGAAGAATACAGTTAACGATGTTAAAATGGTACGACTTAATGTACTGTTTAACGCGTAATTAATTAATGAGTTACGCTCTTCAGTTGTAGAGTCAGCTTTTTCATTTTCAGCTAAACGCTCACGGATACGGTCAAATACAACAACTGTTTCTGTCATCGTGTAACCCATAACCGTTAAGATAGCAGCAATAAAATCTTGTCCAATTTCTAAAGAGAAAGGAACGATTCCATCTAAAATTGTATAGAATGATAATACTACTAACACGTCATGGAATAATGCCACTACAGCACCTAAACCATATTGCCATTTTTTGAATCGAACCACGATGTAAATAAACATCACTAAACAAGAGAATAAAATAGCAGCGTAAGCTCCATATAAAATATCTGTTGCAATTGTAGGACCTACTTTTTGTTGACTTACTAATTCGTGTTTAGCTTGTAATGTATTTAAACCATCGTTTAATGCTTTTTCAACTTCTGTATCAACCGTTGGAGAATTATCTGTTACACGGTAAGAAGTAGTGATTTTCATTTGGTTGTTTCCACCAACTGTTTTTACTTCTAACGATGCGTCTTTGAAAGCGTCTTTTAATGATTGTTTCACTTCTTCCGTATTCATTTCTTTATCAAAACGAACTTGGTAGGTACGACCACCTTTAAAATCAACACCTAATTTTAATCCGCCATGAGCAAAATACATCACAGTACCTAAAACAATAATTACAGTAGAAATAGCATAGTATACTTTTCTGCGTCCAACAAAGTTGAAAGCTACATTTTTGAAAGAATTACGAGTAGCAGAGTTATCAAATGGAATTTCCATTTTGCGAGATAACATCCAGTCAAAAATAACACGAGTAATTAATATAGCAGAGAATAAAGATGCTCCAATACCAATTAATAAAGTAGTTGCAAAACCTTGAACTGGTCCTGAACCAAATACCATTAAGATAATCGCTAAAATCGCTAAAGTCACATTAGAGTCAATAATAGAACTCATAGCGTGTTTGAAACCTTCTTTGATAGCTTGAGCAGAAGATTTACCTAATGCTAATTCTTCACGAATACGCTCAAAGATAAGGATGTTGGCATCCACCGCTAATCCAATGGTGAGCACGATACCAGCAATACCAGGTAATGTTAATACCGCATTCATGGAGGCGAGAATACCCATAATAAAGAACATGTTGGCAATCAACGCAACGTTGGCAACCATACCTGCTTTATTATAGTACATGTACATGAATACTAAGATTACTAATAAGGCAATTAATGTTGACATTAAACCTGAATCAATTGCTTCTTGACCTAAAGTAGGACCAACAACGCTTTCTTCAACAATACGAGCAGGAGCAGGTAATTTACCAGCACTTAATACTGCTGCTAATGTTTCAGCTTCTTCTACTGTAAAGTTTCCTGTAATTTGAGAGTTACCACCTTTAATTTCGCCATTAACTGTTGGAGCCGAATAAACCATATTATCCATCACTACAGCAATTGAACGACCTTTTTTGTCTCCTTGTGGAGAATTGTCTTTTGTTAATTTAGCCCATTTAATAGCTGCTTCACCAGTCATTTGCATACTAATGTATGGGTGACCACCGCTTTGTGCATCAAAATCTTTACGAGCATCTGTAATAATATCACCATACATCGCAGCTTTACCACTTCTGTCTGTGATTTTAATAGCATATAATTCGTAATAAGCACCAACTACTTCACCAGCTTCGTTTTTCACTTCTTCTGGTTTAGAACCCCACATAAATTTCAATTTATTAGGTAGGTATGATTTTAATGCTGGGTGTTTTAATAAAGCATTCGCTTTTGCTGTATCTTCTTTGCTATAAGCACGAGCAATTACTGGACCTGGTAAAAATTGCTCAGGTTGTTGTGTTTGTTGATTGAAAGATACGTTTGCTTTTAAAGGACAAGGTACATTACCCACATAAATTAATGGGAAACGCATGTTAAATGAATCTAAAGAAGTTGGAACCGCTGAATTTGTAGTAACAGATGAAACAGCCGATGTGTCAATTTTTCCAGCTGCTGTATCCGCATTAGCAACTGCTGGTTTAGCTACATTAGTTGTATCAGTTGATTTTGACGCTGTATCATTTTTAGTGTTAAAATTTGGATATAATGCTTTTGATAATTTATCGTTAGCTCCAATTAATAAGTTTCCTAATTCGGCATTATCATAAGTTTCCCAAAACTCTAAGTTTGCAGTACCTTGTAATAATTCACGAACACGCTCTTTGTCTTTTACGCCCGGTAATTCAACTAAGATACGTCCGCTGTTTCCTAATTTTTGGATATTTGGTTGAGCAACCCCAAAACGGTCGATACGAGAACGGAATGTTTTTTCGGAGTTAGAGATTGACTCGTCAACCTTTGTACGTAAAAATGTAATTACTTCTTCATTAGTAGCGTTATAAGCAACTTTACCTTTTAATTCAATCGTTTGAAATAAAGGAGCTAATTGCCCTGAAGGTGAGTTTGCTTTATATTTTTTAGCAAATAAAGTTAAGAAATCATCGTTGTTACCAACACCCATATTGTCTTGAGCATCTTTAATAGACTTAATGAAAGCTGCATCAGGATTTAAGTTAGATAAGTTTTTAACGATATCAGCAACCGAAATTTCTAATGTTACGTTCATACCACCACGTAAATCTAAACCTAAGTTGATTTCACGCTTTTTACACTCTTCGTATGTGTAGCTAGCAATAATTAAATCGTAAACTGGTTGAGTTTTCAAAGAATCTAAATACTTATCAGCTAACTTCTCTTTTAAAGAATCTACATAGAATAGTTCTTTTGTAGCGTCTCCGTTAGCATATTTTTTAGCATTAGCTTGAACTCCAGCTGAACTAGAAATGCTTTCAGCATATTCTTTTGCTTCAGTTTCTACCCCACGAGTTACCCATGTAAAGGATAAGTAAAAAATACAGGCAAGCGCTAAAAGTATAGCGAAAATTTTGATGGCACCTTTGTTTTGCATAAAATTGATTTAAATCGAATAAAATTAAGGGTGCAAATATAAGTTTATGGTATATATAAAGCAAATTAATTTAATGCTGAAAATTAAGTAGTTAGCAATTAATTTAAAGTTTAATTCGTATTTTTGCTAATGTATGAGCCGTGTTAAAATTTTACTCTTTCTTTTAGTGACTCTGAAACTGACTTGGGCTCAAACTAATGTTTATAGAGATACTATCCCTGTTTTTGAATCAAACAACCGCATATTTATGCCTTGGGCTGGAGGGATTAATTTTAGTTCTTTTACTAACATTGATCTAAACGGAGATGGAGTAAACGATATTGTAGCTTATGATAAAATAGGAGGTTCAGGAGGACGATTTAGAGCTTATTTAAATGTTGGAGCTGTTGGTGAATCTAAATATAAACATGATTTTACTCACCAAGAACAATTTCCAGAGGTTTCAGATTGGGCACTTTTTTTTGATTATGATTTTGATGGTAAATCTGATCTTTTTACCTACACACCAGGTGGAGTAAAGGTTTTTAAGAATAATACCGTTGGGCAAACTTTAGTGTTTACTTTAGTAAAATCCTTGCTAAGAAGTGATTACAACCCCTTTGGTGCGCCTAGTTTAAGTAATATCCCCGTGAGTTCGGTTGGGATACCAGGAATTTCTGATTTAGATAATGACGGGGATTTAGATATTTTGACTTTTTCGGTTATTGGGGTTAAAGCTGAATATCATAAAAATATGAGTCAAGAGTTGTACGGAACACCAGATAGTTTAGTGTTTGATATGATAGATGAATGTTGGGGAGATTTTAAAGAAAGTGGTTGTCAAGTTGATATGAATATTTGCCCATTTATGAAACTATATGAAAATAGTATTGAAAATAACGTGGATAAAGTATTACACTCTGGTTCTTGTTTAATGTGTTTTGACAGGGATGGAGACGGTGATAAAGAAATTATTATGGGAGACATATCTTGCAGTAATGTGTTTTATGCCGAAAATACAGGAAGTATTTCAAATGCACATATTGGCGATACCACTGTTTTATATCCTAATTATCCTAACAAAGCCAGTACAAGTATTATTAAATTAAATTCATTTCCATGTACCTATAATTTAGATGTGGATAATGACGGATTCAAGGATTTAATTGGTAGTCCAAATGCAATTTCAGGTGCAGAAAATTATCAAAGTGTATGGTATTATAAAAATGCATCCATTACACCAACAGTAAATTTTGTATTTCAAAAAAAGAATTTTTTACAAGAAGATATGATTGAATTGGGAGAAGGCGCCTACCCAGTTTTGTTTGATGCGGACGCGGATGGTAAAAAGGATTTGATAGTTGGAAACTTAGGTTATTACACCGTCAATACTAATAAATCTAAGCTAGCGTATTATAGAAATATTGGAACAAACACATCGCCTTCCTTTTCTTTAATCACAAGAGATTATCAATTTTTATCAAGCTATAATATATTTTCGATGGCACCTACTTTTGGTGATTTAGATGGTGATGGAGATAAAGATTTAATTGTTGGTGCTACTAATGGTAAAGTTCATTTTTTTGAAAATACTGCTGGAGCAGGTAATTCCGCCGTTTTTGGAAACTATGTGGCCAATTATCAAAATATATTGGGGAGTAATTTTGTGTATCCACAATTGTTTGATGTAGATAAAAACGGAACATTGGATTTATTGTTGGGTTCTACAAATGGTAAATTAACCTATTATAAAAATGTTGGTTCAGCAAGTAGTCCAACTTTTAGTTTAGTAACAGGTTTTTTTGGTGGAGTAGATGTTAAACAATATGGTTGGACGACTGGCTACAGTATGCCATTTATGTATAGCGATGCGGGTGTAACAAAATTATTAGTTGGTAGCGAAATTGGTAATGTTTATTTGTACGATAACATTGATGGAAATTTAACTGGAACCTTTAACGAAGTTGATACCGCCTTATTTCATGTAAACGAAGGACCTCGTTGCGCACCTTTTTTTGAAGATATTACCAATGATGGCTTACGTGATCTGTTTGTGGGGAATTATGCAGGCGGTTTAGCTTTTTTTAATTCAACTAATGTCAATCAAGTGGGAGTGAAGGAGTTATTTACTGAAGAAAATGTAACGGTATTTCCTAATCCTGCATCTGATAAAATTACGATTGCTATTAAAGATAACAGCTATCAAGAATTAGCTATTAGATGCTATGATGTTATAGGTAAAGTTGTTTTTGAAAGAAATACGTTTAATAAACTAATTGATATAGATGTCTCTCAATTTAGCAAGGGTGTTTACTTTATTCAATTACAAAGTAAAGATTCAAAGCAATTTAATGCTGTTACTAAAAAGGTTGTGGTGCAGTAGTTTTTATAAATGGAACGTTGATGACACTGATTTAGCAGATTTGCACATATAATAAATATTTAATCTATATTTTGATCTACTAACACATAAAAAAAATCATTTAAAATCATAACAGATCTGCGGTATCTGCGTTCTATTTTCCCATGATTTCCGTTGCAATTCGATTATAAATAAAAATCAAAGTAAACACGCATAATCCCGGAAAAACTACCAACCACCATGCTGAAAAATGATCTCTCGCTTCGTTTAATAAACTTCCCCAACTTACAGTGTTACTTGGTATGCCAACGCCAATAAACGATAAAGATGCTTCTATTAAAACCGCACCAGCCATTCCAAAAATGATTTGTACTAAAATGATGGGAAACACATTTGGTAAAATATGTTTTCTCATTATAGCAAAATCACTCATGCCAATAGCTTTACTAGATGTGATATAATCTAACTGTTTAGTTTTTAAATATTCGGCACGAGTTAAGCGAGCAATGGTTGTCCAACTTAAAAAACCAATAATTGAAATTAATAAAGTGTAAGATGGTTTAGTGATGGCTGATAATGCGATGATGAGTAATAACGAAGGAATAGAATTTAATATTTCAATGATTCTCGAAACGATTGCATCTAAAGGGAAATTTAATATGTTATCTGTTTTTAATGTGACATCAATTTTATTTCCAATCTTCAATAGACATTTAATAACAATGTAAGATAAGTACAATAAAAGAAAGACTCGTAAAATGTCTAAAGCATTGCTAATTGTAAAAGCTGCTGCTAAATTACTACCTCGCACAACCACACAATAAAAATAAGAAATGAAAATTCCTATTAATAAAAATAGCAATTGAACATACCCAATTTTGATGCTATTATTTTCAAAATAACCTGCGCAGGCGCCTAAAATAATGCCAATGATGGAGGCAATGAGCATCGAAAAAATGCCAACGCTTAAGGATATTTTTGTACCATGAATAATACCAGACAAAACATCGTTTCCATTTTGCGTCGTACCTAACCAATGTCTGAATTTGTATGGAATTGAAGTTGTTGTGTTATTTTTTGAAACAAATTCTTGTGCATCAAACGGACTTTTTCGTGGAGCATTAGCTGCGTCAATCGTGTTTGGAGAGTAGGCGCAAGGTGCAAATACACTGAAATCTGTATTTAAAGTTTTCCAGTCATTACCCATATTATAATTAATGATGTCGTTTTCAGAAATAATATGTTGATTTTTAAATGAAAAAGCAGGAAACAACCATTGCCCTTTGTATTTGCAAATTAAGGGTTTATCGTTTGATAAAAAGGGTGCTAGTAATGCTACGCATACAAATATTAAAAATACACGCACACAAAGTTTCAATGCTCGGTTTTTTGAGAGCAGTGTTTTGTAGGAGTGATATGTTTCTTTAAAATTCAATTTTACACATGTTTAATTTTACCTTTTCAATTTTCATTTTTCACTATTTTAAACTGAACATTGAACATTTAAAATTTAGTTTGCACCTAATTTCATTACTTATTTCTTATCCTCGGATCAACCCAAGCGTATAATATATCGGCTAACAAATAACTAAAAATGGTGAGTACAGATGATAATGTAATAACTGCAATAACAATTGGATAATCTTTTGAAATGATGGCTTTTACGGTTTCTAATCCCATTCCTGGAATTGTAAAAATACTTTCGATAATCACCGAGCCGCCAATAATGCCAGGAAATACAGCAGAAAAAACAGTAATTAAAGGCAAGGCACTATTTTTAAGAGCGTGTTTCCATATGATGTTGTTTTCGCTTAAGCCCTTTGCTCTGGCAGTTTTAATATAATCTAAACTTAATTGTTCATTGATAGAAGTCGCAGTTAATTTTGATATAAATGCCAGCGAAGAATAGGTATAACAAATCATTGGTAAAATCATATATGGGAAAGAATCTATAAATTTTGAAAAGATTGAAGCACCGTCTGCGTATCCTTCAATTGGTTTAATGCCCGAAGGTGGAAAGATAGAAATCACATCAGGATTAGCAAACAGCATCAATAACAAAATACCTACAAAAAAAGATGGCATAGAGTATAATAAAAACAAAGTAACTTGTGTGATTTTACTTGACTTACTATTAGGCTTTTCTGCCAATTTAATGCCAATGGGAATACTTATCATGTAAGCTAAGATAATAGAAACAACCGAAAAAAATACCGACCAAATGAGTTTATCTTTTATGATTGATATGACAGGTTCTTTTTTGATATAGGAAATTCCAAAATCGCCACGAATAATACCTTTTGAATTAGCTCCACCAAACAACCATTGATGGTATTGGTTATGATAACCATACCAAATTATTTTTGGGATATAGTTTTTGTAGCCACCATTTTCTTTAAGGTCTTTTTTGATTATTTTGAGTTGTTGTTCATCATAAACTTTATATAAGGTATCGGGCTCAGATAAAGTGGTAATCGAAAAATAAAATAATGGTAAATCTAAACCTAATTTCTTGCGCCAAAATGTTTTTTGTTCCTCTATATTACCACTAGCTTTAGCGCCGTTACTTAATAAATTTACAGGATCGCCTGGAGCATTAGCTAGTAATATAAATCCAATGATTGTTACTGCAAAAAGAGTAGGAACAAACCAAAGAATTCTTTTTAATACATAGCCTAACATGTATTAGTCTTTTAGCTTTAAAGTGTTGAGCAATACGCCCGGATATTCAGTATACACTTCTAAATTATCCCAACGTTTATTGACAATAATTCTTCTTGTTTGGGTGAATAAGAAAATATAAGGTTGCTCATCATACACTAGTTTTTGAAAACGTTTAGATAAAGCAATTCGTTTTTGTTCGTCAACGCTTACATTAATACTATCAATCAATGCATCTGATTGAGGTGTTCCAAATCCTGTAAAATTCAATCCGTTACCTTTCCAAGCTGTAGAACTCCATAATTGTGAAAAATCTTCGGGCGTAGCGCTACTTTGCCAAGCGCCAATGCTCATATCAAATTCGTGACTTGTTACCGAACTAAAAAATCCATTATAATCTAAAGGATTAAGCATGGCGAAGATATTAGCTTTATTCATGCTTTCTGCTAGTTGTTTGGCTAGGTCTTCCCAAACTTTAGAGCCTGAAATAAAATTGATAGCGAATTCGAATTTCACTTTTTTACCATCAATTAGTTTATCTAAAATCTGGTCGTTATCGGTATCTGCCCAACCAGCTTGCGTTAAAAGTTCTTTGGCTTTTTTTACATTATATTTCACTGGTTTTAAATCGGTATTAAAATCTATTTTATTTGGAGAAATAGGGCAAACCACACGCTTGTTGTGATTTTCATACAATGTTTTATTTATTTGCTCGTAAGGCGTTAGTAAAGCCATTGCTTTTCTTACTAACACATCATTAAATAATTTTTGATGCTTTTGCCCATCTGGCTTCATGTTCATGGCCACATATGTATAATTATAAGTATCAGCTAATTTTAAAGTGTAGTTTTTAGTGAAGTTTTCGTCGTGTGATAATTCGGTAAACGACGCGTAATCAATCATTCCCGAAATATCCATGATGCCATTTTTTAATTCTAGAACAGCAGATGCATTATTGGTGTTTAATTTTAAAATAATTTTATCGGCATTAGCTTGGCAATACCAGTTTTCCTGACAATTTTCCGACCAATGATTTTTTTTCTTTTCAAGAGTGATACTCACGCCTTTATCCCATTTAGTAATTTTATATGGACCAGCTCCGCTTAAAAAATTAGGGTCGGTATAATATTTAGGACTATTAAACTCCTCTGCCCATTGTTTAATGTCAGCTTTTGTTTTTAAGAAAGTAGAATCTGTTAGCTGTGCTTCGGTGTATTTTGCCAATGTTTTATTTTTATCATAAAATCCTTCTTGAATAATTGGAAAATCGGTCCAAAACCAAGTATTTAAAATATAAGGACGCTTCATCACGATGGTAAATTTTTGTTTATTAGCCCCGTCTATTTTAATTTCTTTAATGTTTTCCCAATAGGGTTTTAACCCTGGATTGTTGGTAAACAAGCACTTGCTGGCTTTAGTAGTAAAGGCAATATCGGCAGCGGTAATGTGGCTTTTATCATCCCAAGAAAGACCATCTTGTATTTCGTAAGTATAACTCAAGCCATCAGAAGAAACGGCAGGAAGAGCTTTTGCTAAGCAAGGCAACAATTCGCCTGTTTTATAATTAACGCGTAATAAGCTTAAATTGGTGTACAGATTAATTTCGGCTCTAATGGCTGAGGCTCCGTTAGTAGGGTGCATATCATCAGGTTCGCTTAATAAGTGAACTACCAAGGTATTATTTTGTTGTTTTTTGCAGCCAATCTGAAAGCAGCAGATTAATAGGATTAGGATAGAGTAACATAAAAACTTCATGGTACTAAATGTACTAAAACATGGGAAAAAAAATATTTTTTTATTGAAGATTTATATATTTTAAAATAAATAGTTACATTTACGCACTCAATTTTTAATATTGAGTTGGAGAGGTGCCTGAGTGGCCGAAAGGACATGTTTGCTAAACATGCGAACGGGAAACTGTTCCGAGGGTTCGAATCCCTCCTTCTCCGCGATAAATGTAAAAAGCGCCCTTGTGGCGCTTTTTTATTTTCCCGAACATCTGAAAGCTTGCTTTCAAAGATTTGCAGGAAAATAAAAAAGTATCCCGTGTAACGGGATAACTTTTTACATTGTGACTCTCGAAGTTGGAGGGATCAGCGTAGCTAATCCAATCTTGCTTTCAGCGATGTGTAAGGAAATAAAAAAGCCAAATGCATAGCAGTTGGCTTTTTTACGTTTGATGGTGGGATATTGCTTAAATTAATATATCCTTGTTAAATCATTAATTGTTATCGCCGCCAAAATATACTGTCAAATTTCTTGTGTATATTTAGGTTTAAGTGGTTATTAAACAAATAAAGTCAATATCTTTGTTTTTCGTTAACTTTTATACATAATACTATAGTTACATTTACTAAATAAAGCATTGAACAAGGATAAAATAATTATAGATTCAAATTTAAGTTCATTTTTCTCATTGAAAGATGTTCTTAAATATAAAAGTTTACTGAATAATTTAGCGAAACGTGACTTCTTAGTGCGCTACAAGCAAGCTTTTGCCGGCATTTTGTGGGCCATTTTAAAACCACTTATTAGTATTTTGGTTTTTGGTTATATTTCCAGTAAAATTAATAATACAGAAAATACAGCAATTAATTTTGTTTATGTGGCCTCAGCCATGTTATTGTGGCAATTGTTTTCGAGTGTGTTTAATGATGTGAGTAATTCAATTATTGGAAATTCTAATTTATTTTCAAAAGTTTATTTTCCTAAAATTATTATTCCTTTAAGTAGTATTTTAGTGTGCCTAGTCGATTTTTTAATTTCGCTAATTATTTTAATAGTATTGTTTATTATTTCAGGACAAAGCATTCATTGGCAAATTATTTTAGCTCCATTATTTATAATACTTACGTTAATTAATGGATTTGGTATGGGATTATATTTTGCCACTATTAATGTGAAATATCGGGATGTGAAGTTTATTGTGCCAGTTATACTTCAATTTGGCATGTATGTTACACCTGTTATTTTTAGCACAAAATATTATTTGGATAGATTACCTGAATGGTTGCATTGGTTGTTTTGCTTAAACCCAATGGTTGGTGCAATTGATGGATTTAAATACGCATTATTTGGTGGTGATGCAATTTATAATACTTATTATTTTATGGTATCAATTTGTATTTCGTTTTTGTTTTTATTCATAGGAGTAAAATATTTTTATAAGTTCGAACGTAGTTTTGTAGATTATATTTAATGAGTAATAATACCATCATAAAAGTTGAAGGATTAAGTAAACATTATTTGCTTAATAAAAGTGCTGAGCAAAAAAGTGACACTTTATATGGTAATTTTTTTAATGGAATAAAAAACTTAAAAAACATTACTCAAAAAAAAGAAACCCAAGATTTTTGGGCTTTAAAAGATGTATCCTTCGATATACAACAAGGTGATAGAGTAGGTATTATTGGTAGAAATGGTGCTGGAAAATCAACCTTATTAAAAATATTATCCCGTATTACTCCGCCTACAAAAGGTAGAATTGAAATTACGGGAAGATTAGCCTCTTTATTAGAAGTAGGTACAGGTTTTCATGGCGATTTATCAGGCAGAGAAAATATTTATTTAAATGGGTCTATTTTAGGTATGACCAAACATGAAATCGATCGGAAATTTGAT
Organism: uncultured Bacteroidota bacterium; assembly: GCA_903893815.1. GTDB lineage: Bacteria > Bacteroidota > Bacteroidia > B-17B0 > Aurantibacillaceae > UBA4416. The sequence goes on along the minus strand of CAITNS010000018.1, from coordinate 74,784 downwards.
GAAATTGTTGATTTTTCAGAAGTAGAGAATTTTTTAGACACTCCTGTAAAGCGTTATAGTAGCGGAATGTACGTGCGTTTAGCATTTGCTGTTGCTGCAAATTTAGAACCTGATATTTTAATTGTAGACGAAGTGCTAGCCGTTGGCGATGCTGCTTTTCAAAGGAAGTGTTTAGGAAAAATGAATGACGTTAGTAGTAAGGAAGGTCGAACGATTTTGTTTGTGAGTCATAATATGGGTGCTGTTCAAAATCTATGTAATAAAGGTTTGTATCTAACTAAAGGCAGACTAAATTCCATAGGTGATATTAATGATATCATAAATAACTACCTACAATCTGGTGACACAAATAAATCTGATTATAAATTGCATATTCCAGAACAAGTAACTTACGGCTATGCGTGCGAAGTTTTTATTGAAGATGAAAACGGAAATTCATTGATTGAAATTCCTGTTGGAAGTTATTGGAGAATCAGAGTTACATTTACTATTACTAAACCGACACCACATTTTATTGTTGCAGTAGGCATAGTCTCTTCATTTGAAATGCCAATAAGAACTACTTGGAGTGAACCGTCCGATATTAACCCTGGAAATTTCGAAGCTGTTTTTTATAACAACGACATCTTTTTAACCACAGGCATCTATAAAATTGTTATTGGGTTATCTAGTAATGTTCGAACATTCCACTATTCAGACAACGAAGTGTCTATTAGTATTTCTGACGCAGGTGATATAATTAACAATAAAAGAATTATCAATACACAAAGTGGACTTATACTTAATCCGATGAAATTAACAATACATAAAACTGATTAAACATGTTATTTAAAAATAAATTAAAAGAAATAAATAAAAAAGTTAGTTATTCGCAATGCGGTGAAGACTTAATCATTGATTTTATTTTCACGACGTTAAAAATAGAATCTCCAACTTATCTAGATCTTGGTGCGCATCATCCATATTATTTAAGTAATACAGCTTTTTTTTATTTGAAAAATTCATTTGGTGTTTCAGTTGAACCTGATCCAGATTTATTCAAGTTAATTAAAAACGAACGCCCGAATGAGATATCATTAAATGTTGGTGTAGGGATTGAAGGTAGTGAAGTTGCTGATTTTTATATTATGAATATTCCAACCTTAAATACCTTTTCTAAATCAGAAGCTGAACGATATGCTTCGTACCCTGGAAAAAGTATTAAAGAAGTAATTATGCTCCCCCTCTTAACAGTAAATCAAATAATTCAGTCTAATTTTAAAGGTAAGGCTCCTAACTTTGTTTCTCTTGATGTGGAAGGTATGGATTTTGAAATTGTGAATTCGTATGAATTTGACAAGTATCGTCCTGAGGTATTTTGTATTGAAACATTAACATATACAGAAGATAATACGGAACGTAAACTGAATAATATAATTGAATACATGCTAAATAAAGATTATTTTTTGTATGCAGACACTTATATCAATTCAATTTTTGTAGACAAAAAAAAGTGGAGTAAAAGATAGATGTTTAATAGAGAAAAATATATAAATAGTCCTATTGAAATTGAAATTGAATTGCTTTTACTTCTTGAAAAAGATAAAGTGAAATCGGTTTTTGATATTGGAGCTTGTGAAGCCGAAGACTCTATTCGTTACTCAATATTGTTCCCAAATTCAACGGTTTATGCATTCGAACCTCGTCAAGATAATTTAGCAATAGGTTTAGAATCTATCAAAAAATATAACAGACAAAATATTGTTTTAGAAAACATTGCCTTAAGTATTAAAAATGGAACAGCTGAATTCTTTTTATCTGAAGGTGAACCAGGTGATTTGAAAAATAGCGAAGAATGGGACTTTGGAAACAAATCAAGTTCGTTATTACCTCCATCTGATGAAATGAAAAAGCATACCTCTTGGTTACAGTTTAATAAGAAGGTTGAAGTAGAAACCAAGAGATTAGATGATTATGTGAAATCAAAAAATGTTGATTGTATTGACTTTGCTCACATCGATGTTCAAGGAGCTGAATTGATGGTTTTAAAAGGTGCTGGCAGCTTTTTGAAAAACATCAAGTTGATTTGGATGGAAGTAGAAGCCGTTGAGTTGTATAAGAATCAACCCCTGAAAAATGATGTTGAACGTTTTATGCAGAAAAATAATTTCGTTAATATTTTAGATACAGTTAATGAGGTTGCGGGTGATCAATTATATGCTAACTTAAATTATTTTGATTCAAAAAAAGTAGAATCGTTTAAAAGAGCCAGAAGAAATAAAGCTCGTAAAGAGAGAATAAAATCATTTTTTGGTCTTAAATAACTATAATGAATCATATCAAATAGTGAACGATAATTTAGATACTCCAATTACGGTTTTAATGCCCGTTTATAATGCTTCTTTGTTTTTAAGAGAAGCAATTGAGAGTATTTTAAATCAAACTTATAAGAATTTCGAATTTATCATCATAAATGATGGTTCAACCGACAGTTCATTACAGATTATTGAAAGCTTTAAAGATCCCAGAATTAAACTTGTAAATAATGAACGGAATCTTGGTATTATAAAAACCAGAAATAAAGGTTTGCAATTAGCAAAGGGAAAATATATTGCTAATATGGATGCAGATGATATTAGTTTACCAACTAGATTAGAAAAGCAGTTTACATTTTTAGAAAAAAATCCAGACGTTGCTGTTATAGCATCTAAGCTAGTATTAATAAATCAAAATAATGATGAAATTGGAATTTGGCCAGAAGATTATCATATTTCAGATAGAAATGAAATTAGAAAAGTTTTACCAATAATTAATTGCATCGGCCAACCTACCGTGATGATTAAGAATTCTGTTATGAAGGAAATAGGCTACAATACTAAATATATTAATGGAATTGAAGATTGGGGTCTTTGGCTTGATATTTTGTCGAATAATTATATAATTGATAAATTAGATGATGTTTTGTTGAGATATCGTATTCATTCAAATAGTATTACTGTTTCTGGTAATCTATCAGGTGTTAAAAACAGAATAATTCTTTTTAAATTAAATTACATCAAGTATAATTTTTTTAAGCTAAATTTTATTGTTTTTAAATTAATCCGTTCATTATCAATTGACGTTATAAAGTTTTTTCTTGAAAGTAGTTTTCCAAGATTTTATATGGTTTTAATTGCCTTGATTAAATTAAATAAAACTAATTTTATTAAGCAATATTTTGCAGCTAAAAAATTATTTAACACTATTCAATCTAAAGTTCCTGTAGTTTATTTTTTTCCTTCATTCCACACAGGAGGAGCTGATAGAGTTCATGCATCCATATTAGAGGCAGTAAATCAAAAAAACAGTTTAACAATCATCACTTCAAAATCAGATAACGACGTATTTTATAAACAGTTTTCTCAATATTCCAATGTATTGGAGGTTTACGATTTAATAAAATTAGAATTTGGAAAACGTTGGCTTTATAAAAAAATGAATAACATATACTCAGTTAATTCATCAGTTAATTTTTTTGGGTGTAATTCGGAGTTTTTTTATGAAACAATTCCGCATTTACCAAATCATGCAAATTACATAGATTTAATTCATGCCTTTGTTCACAAATATGAATCTGGACCTGAAAAATGGAGTTTACCTTGTGTTAGTAGATTGAAAAACAGAATTGTAATTAATCAAAAAACTAAATCAGATTTTATAGAGTTATATAAAAAACATCATATCTCTGATAGTTTTACATCTAATATTGTTACAATTCCGAACTTTGTTGAATCTCAAAATCAATTACCTACAAAAGAAACAAATGTTTTTAAAATTGGATTTGTTGGAAGAGGAAGTGAAGAGAAGCGAGTTGACTTGATTGCAAAACTTGCTAATAAAATGTCAAGTTTAAATCCATCTATACAGTTTCATTTTGTAGGAGATGTAAAATGGGCTATACCAGAAGAACTGCATAAGTCTTGTTTTTTTTATGGTGTGGTTTCGGATGAACAGCAATTGCAAAAATTGTATAAAGAGTTTCATGTTATTTTAATAGCTTCTTCAAGAGAAGGTTTTCCTATGGTCATCATGGAGGGAATGGTAAATAGAGCTGTTCCTTTGAGTACTAATGTGGGAGGTATTTCAGAACATATTATTCCAAATGAAAATGGGTATTTAATAAATTCGATATCTGAATTAGATATTATGAATGAGTTTGAAGAAAAGCTTAACTATTTAAATAATAATAGAGAAGAATTACAGAGATTATCATCTAACGCTTATCAATATGCATTGACACATTTTAGTAAAGAACGTTTTTTTAAATCATATTCAACTTTGTTAAATTAATATGCTGAATATACTATCAAAAATCTATAATATTTTTTTTGGATATATTGGTCTACCTTATCCTCACATGTATTCTCCTTTTGGTATTCCAAGAGAAAAAATAAAAAATATAAATACTAAAGTCAAATTACTGATAGATCCAACACCTAAATATTTTTTTATTAATAGAGCTATAGATAAATTTCGATATGATAAAATAATTTTAATTCACGGTTGTGAGCCTCCAGAGCTTAATAATATCAGTACTCAAATTATTAAATATGCTAGTTCTTTTACAAAAGTATATAGTTTTGATTTAAAAGTTTTGAATGCAATTCCGAACAGCGAACTTTTTTGTTTTGGATCCTCTTGGATAAGTGATGAGAATAATTACAATAGTAGATTTAGTACAAATAAAAATTTCAAGTTAAGTTTTATTAAAAGTTCTAAAAATCAGTTAGAAGGGCATAAATTTAGATCAGATGTAGTGGGTTTGCTAAATAGAAATTATGCTTATGATGTATTGTTTCCAAAACAAAGGATTAATTCAAAAGAATCTCTATTTATAGACTCAATGTTTCATATTACTATTGAAAACGTTAAATACGATAATTATTTTTCAGAAAAAATAATTGATTGCTTTGTGAGTTATACTTTGCCGATATATTGGGGGTGTCCAAATATTGATAAATACTTTGATATTAATGGTATTATTATAATTAATTCTATAATTGATTTAGAAAAGGTTTTAACAAATCTAACAGAAGAAGATTATTTTTCTAGATTGGATTCAATAAATAGAAATTTTGAAATTGCAAAGGAGAACTATGCTTTTTTATTTCAACGATTAAATCATATAATTGAAAGTGTAAAATAATGACTGAGCCAAAAATATCTATTATTATTCCTTGTTATAATTATTCGCATTTCTTACCGGAGTGTCTTGAAAATCTTAAAAATCAATCGCATACCAATTGGGAATGTTTAATAGTGGATAACGCCTCTACGGATAATTCTAAAGATGTAATCCATTCTTTTGCTGCATTAGATCATAGAATTAAATATTTATATCAGCCAATAAAGGGACCTTCTGCTGCCAGAAACATAGGAATTAAACAGGCAAAAGGAGAGTACATTCAGTTTTTAGATGCTGATGATTTATTGCAAGTGAATAAATTTAAGAATGGAATTTCTATTTTTAATAATAATCCGGATGCAGCTATTGTTTATTCTGATATGAGGTATTTTGCTCACGGAAATAAAAACGAACTGTTTTATGCCATGCAGTTAAATAAAATTCAGGATAAGCCTTGGATGAGTTATGTTGAGGGAGGAAAAAATGACATTATGCCTTCAATATTAACTGGAAATATTATGGTAATTAGTTCTCCTTTAATTAAAAAAAATGTTTTAGATGAAATAGGTTACTTTGATGAGACTCTTTCTTTTCATGAAGACTGGGAATATTGGTTACGTTTTGTTTTTGCCAACAAATATTTTTTATTTGACAATGATGCTGATAGTAAAACGTTGATTCGGGTTCATAAAACGAGTCATAGTAGTACTAATTTATTTAAAATGTTAATAGGAACATTAAGAATTACTTTAAAATATATACCTAAAATTGACACTAAGTTTCTTAGGAATAAATTTTTAAGAATGCAAAAATCTTCTATTTATTCGCTAGAAAAAAATATTTATAAAAACAAAAATGATTTTAATTTCTCAAAGGAGTCATTATTGCTTTTAATCAATACAATGCCTGATAAAAAATATATAAATTGGTTAATGTTAATTGAAAATAAAAAGTTTATGTCGTTTAAGATTTCTATAACTTTAAATTATTTTTATAATTATTTTAAAAAAAAGTTAAGATATGTATAATGTAAAAGTTTCTATATGTATTCCTACCTATAATCAGGTTTATCATTTACAAAAATGTATTCAATCAATTCTTATTCAGGATTACTTGGATTACGAGATTATAATATCCGACGATTCAACAAATGATTTAGTGAAAAACTATATTGATTCACTTTGCTTAAATCAAACCATTAAGTATTATCATAATTCTCCATCATTAGGTTCGCCTGATAATTGGAATAATGCAATATCAAAAGCTGAAGGAGAATATATAAAAATATTACATCACGATGATTTTTTTACCGAGAAATATAGTTTATCGAGTTTGGTAAATTTACTTGATACTAACCCTCAGGTTGATTTAGTTTTTTCATTACCTGAGGTGTTGTTTGTTAATTCTAACAAACGAATTATACAGAAACCGTCTAAAAAAAGTTTTTTTAAATTTAATCAAGATTTTTATTTTCTTTTTTTTAAAAATGTAATTAATGCTCCAAGTACTACGTTGTACAGGAAAAAAGTAAATGTTAATTATGATAAACGTTTTATATGGTTAGTTGATGTTGATTTTTATATTTCTGTTTTAGAAAAAAATAAGAATGTGAAATATATTGATAAGACTTTAGTTTGTATATCTAGTGGGGCAGAAGGTCAGATAACCCAGCAGGTTGCTTATAAAAAATCAGTTCAAATTAAAGAGCATATTTTACTGTTTTCTAAGATTATTAATCATGTTAGTTCTTATGAAAATTATTTTTTATTTTTTGATGAATTATTCCTGAGATACGAAGTAAACTCTTTACATGACTTAAAAATAATTTGTGAGGTTCCTGAAAACTTAAATGAATTTTTAGTCAAAGTGTTTCGAAAATTGCATAAATTTAAAACGCTGAAACGAATTAAGTATCGATTACTTAATAGTAAGTATAATAGACGTTATTTTAAAATAGAAAAATATTAGTTTTGATAGTTGTTAAATTAATGGGTGGTTTGGGAAATCAATTGTTTCAGTATGCAGCTGGAAGGGCTTTGGCATTAAAACATCAAACTGAATTAAAAATTGACGTGTCTTTTCTTAATTTAGACCCAATAAATGAATATACTAAACGAGAATTAGAATTAAATAAATTCAATACAAAATATTTAATCGCTTCTCCTAAAGATATTGATGCTTTTTATAGGAAATCGTTATTCGATAAATTGATTTCTGAATTTTCCCAAAATAGTATTTTTAGAAAGAATATTTTTAATCAAAATGATTTTCGATTTATGGAGGAGTTTTTTGCATCTTCTTCAAAACGCACATATTTAAATGGCTATTGGCAATCCGAAAAATATTTTAGTTCTATTCGTGAGATTTTATCGAAGGAGTTGGTGATTAAAAGAGATATGACTGAACAATGCAAATTAACAAAGGATTTAATTTTAAATTCTAATTCTGTTAGTTTACACATAAGAAGAGGAGATTATTTGTCTGATAAAAATGCAAATGAATTTCATGGCACTCTTCCTTTAGATTATTATTATAAAGCGATGGCTCAACTTAATTTATTATATAAAGATTTAAAAGTATTTATCTTTTCTGATGATATGGATTGGGTGAAAGCTAATTTGAAGTTGACTAATGAATGTGTTTATGTTGATTTTAATACGGGAGAGAATAGCGTGTTTGATATGTATTTGATGAGCCAATGCAAACATAATATTATAGCTAATAGTAGTTTTAGTTGGTGGGGAGCATGGTTAAATCAAAATTCATCAAAAATTGTTATTGCTCCTCAATTATGGTTTGCTGATAAAAGTTTAAATACAAAAGATTTAATTCCGAATTCATGGCTAAAGATGTAAACCCTTTGATATCGGTTTTAATGCCAGTGTATAATGGTCAGCAATATGTTGCAGAGGCTATTGCGAGTATTTTAAATCAAACCTATAAGCATTTTGAGTTATTGATAATAGATGATGGATCGTCTGACAGCAGTGAGCAAATCATTAAAGGCTTTGAGGATTCTAGGATTGTTTATATAAAAAATGAAACCAATAAAGGTTTAATATTTACACTTAATAGAGGAATAGGATTATCTAAAGGTACATATATTGCCCGAATGGATGCGGACGACGTTTCGGTAGCTACAAGATTTGAAAAACAAATCGAAGAATTTAAAAAAGATGAAAAATTAGTTGTTTGTGGCTCATTTATAAAAACATTTGGTAATGGGACTGAAAGATTAATTGATTATATGCCTGTATCTCATGCTCAAATTATTTCCTCTATATTTTTCACGTGCCCCTTCGCGCATCCTAGCGTGATTATAAATAAAGAAGCTTTGCTTAAATTAAACGATTTTTATAGAGAGGATTATAGATATTCGGAAGATTATGATTTATGGAGTAGATTAGTTTTTGTTGGAAATACTATAAATATACCAGAATCTTTATTGAATTATCGAATTCATGATAAACAAGTATCTACGGTATTCGAAGATCATAAGTACCAAAGTGTATCAAAAATTCAATCTAATATATTATCACAGTTTCATATTTTTCCATCCCTCTCAGAGTCAGAGTTTTTATTGAATTTGTTTAAGGGTATTAGTAAACAAGATGAAGATTATTTAAATTCAGGCTTAACATTTTTAGATAAGTTACACCATCAATTTGCTATTAAATATCCTAATTATCTAGAAGAACATTCTCAAGTAGTAGTATCTAGATGGTTGAAAATATGTGGTAATTCTGGTATGGGCTTATTGAATATAAAATTAGCCTTCAAATTGCCATTTTTTAAACTAAAATATCTTAAATTTAGGGACTTTATAAAGCTTTTGTATAAAACAATTACAAAGTATAGTCAACTTGATAAACATTAAACTAAATGGGTAAGAAATTATTGTTAATAGGAAATCACTCTATCCATGTTAATAATTATTATCATTTGGTAAAGCCTTATTTTGACGAAGTTTTACTAATTACCAATAAATCAAATGAGAAATCTCCTATAGAGCCCGTTGAGTTTGTTGATTTTTCGTACAAAAAAATCAGTAATTTTTTCTACACGATAAAAAAAATAAAGTCTGTGTTTCTTGAATTTAGACCAGATGTCGTTCATGTTCATCAGGTGAATTCGGTTGCCTTATTCTCTATATTAGCCTTAAAATCATTTAAAGTTCCAATTGTTTTAACTGCTTGGGGAAGTGATATTTTATTAGCTCCTAAAAAGAGTTTTATTTTAAAGCAGATTGTAAAATATTGTTTAAGAAATGCAGATGTTGTTACCGCAGATGCAGAGTATTTGGGACAGGAAGTCTTGAAATATATGCCTAAAAAAAAGAGTAATATTGTTATTGCTAATTTTGGAATGGAACTTCACGACGAATTATTTATAGAAAAAGAAAATATTATTTATAGTAATAGGTTGCATAAGCCATTATATAATATTGATGAAATTATTAGGGCTTTTAAAAAATTAGAAGATACTGGCAGAAACACTTATAGATTAGTTATTGCAGCTACGGGCGAAGAAACTGAAAATTTAAAGAAACTAGTTTTTGATTTAAAATTAAATGATAAAGTAACATTTGTTGGCTGGCTGTCCTTATATGAAAATTTGAAATGGTATGCAAAATCAAAATTTTATATTTCAATTCCAGATAGCGATGCTACTTCTATTAGTTTGTTAGAAGCAATGTATTATGGTTGTTATCCTATTGTTTCGTCATTACCAGCAAAACGAGAGTGGATTAGTGATAGGGTAAATGGGGCTTATTATAAGTCGGATTTTAATTTTATTTTAGAAAAAGACCAAGATGTTTTAGATAGAGTTGCAGAAATCAATAAACGAGTAATTCTGAAAAAAGGAACTGTGGAAGTTGCTTATAATAAGTTTACCAATATTTATAGGGAACTTGGCATTTAATGATTAAAGTTTGTCATATATCTACTGTTCATCCTCATAATGATGATAGAATATTTTATAAAGAATGCGTTTCTTTATCAGAGGTAGGTTATGAAGTCTATTATTTAGTTCCTTCAGCAAATCAACGCATTGAATATGGAGTTAAAATAATTCCTTTAAAAAAAGCCAGTTCTCGATTGACTCGTGTTTTTATTCTCTCTTGGATTGCATTTTTTAAAGCTTTAAAAATTAATGCAAAGATTTATCACTTTCATGATCCGGAATTAATGTTTATTGGTGTTTGGTTGAAGTTATTTGGTAAGAAAGTAATTTATGACGTTCATGAAGATTTACCGAAACAAGTACTTTACAAACCTTGGATAAAATTTCAGGTAGTAAGAAAAATATTTTCAGGTATAATTTATTTAAGTGAAAAATTTTGTTGTTTATTTTTTGATGCTATTATGCCCGCAACTCCAGATATTGCAACTAAATTTAATCCTAAAAAAACGTGCACTATTAGAAATTTGGCTATAGTGAAGTTAATAGACCGTATGCCAGTTTATAAAAATGATAATGATACATTTAAATTAATATATGTTGGTGGTCTATCAGAAATCAGAGGTATTAAGGAAGTAGTTAAGGCTTTGGAAATACTTAATGATTCTGCTATTGAGCTTTGGTTATTAGGTGATTGGTCAAGCAACACATATAAAGCAGAATGTGAAGCATTGGAAGGTTATAAATATGTAACCTATTTCGGACAATTTAAATTAGAAGATGTTTATCCCTATATAAAACGTGCAGACGTTGGAATTGCTTTATTGTATCCAACTAAAAATCATGTGACTAGTTTACCTGTGAAAGCTTTTGAATATATGGCTTGTAGTAAAGCTATGATCATGTCGGATTTTGAGTATTGGAAGAAGATATTTAATCATGCTGCCATATTTGCAAATCCTATGGATGCAGAGGAAATCGCCAATAGCATTAAAAAACTTAAATTAGATAGTAGTTTAAGACAAAGTATGGGAATAACAGGAAAGCAATTAATAGATCAAGAATTTTCTTGGGAAGCAGAAAGTAAGAGATTGGTTGAATTTTATCAAGAATTAGTAAAGTAAATTCATAAATTTATAAAATGATTTCAAAAGAGATAAGTATTTCAGCCTATTCATCTATTGCCGTTTCTCACATTGGCGTTTTAGGTTCTGTTGAGTGGTTATCTATCTACGATAATGTCACATGTGTAGGAATTTATAATAATAGTGAACAGCTAATAGGAGGGTTTTATTATTTAAAAGTTAAAAAATTTGGTTTTGATTTTATAAAACTTCCTCCATATTCTCCGTATTGTGGTTTATTTTTTGTAAATGAGAGTAAAAATAAATCAGCCAAAAACGATGCTACTAAGGAAATAATGACTGAAGTGAGTCAATACATTTCTCGTCAAAAAGCAGCTTTATGCATTTTGGCTTTTCCTTCCGAGATATTAGATTTACAACCTTTATTTTGGGATAAATATAAAGTCATTCCTAATTATACTTATCGAATAGATTTATCTAAGTCAATCGAGGAAATTAAATCAAATTTTGATTCGAAAAATCGTAATAAAATAAATAAGTCTTTAAAAGAGGATTTAATTATTGAAGAGAATGCTTTGGATAAAGATATTCAATTTGATTTTTTCGAATCATTTCTTTCTTCAACAGGAGCTAATGTTTATGAAAATGTGTTAAAAAATATTGTTACAAAATTTTCTAACCAAAATAACTCTTTTTGTTTTTCTGCAAAAAAAAATAACGAATTGCTAGGAGCTGTTTTTTGTATTTATGATAAAAACACCTGCTATTATATACTTGCAGCAGTGAATAAAAATTCTGGAGTACAAGGTGTTAATAATTTATTGGTTCAAAAATCTATTGAAAAAGCTAAAGATTTTGGGTGTAGAATATTTGATTTTGAAGGCTCTATGATAAAAGGGGTGGAAAAATTTTTTAGAAGTTTTGGTCCTGAATTAATCCCTTATTTTACTGTAAATAAAGCAATTTTACCTTTAGAGATATTATTGAAATTTAAAAAAAGAGAGCTTTTTTAAATGACTATTACTCGCCTTCAACATCAGGATATTGATTTTAAAAAGTGGGATCAAACGATTCTAAATTCAGAAACTCCTTTTGTTTTTGCTCAATCATTTTACTTAAATGCAACTTGCCCTCAATGGGGCGCTTTGATTATGGGAGATTATGAAAGTGTATTTCCTTTAACATCTAAATCTAAATTCGGTTTTAATTATTTGCCTCAACCACCTTTTACGTCACAATTAGGTTTGTTTGGAAAAGTGAGTTTAGAAATTGAACAATTATTTTTTAATTATATCACTCTACATTATAAACTCATTGATATAGAATTAAATGTATCAAATAAAATAGCTTCTGAATTCATTACTCCCAAAAACACCTATATTATTAATTATCAATCCGAATACAAGTTTAATCAAAACACGAAACGAAACATTAATAAAGCTATTGAAAATGGATTTGTTGTTGAGAGAGTAGAAGATAAGGACGTTCTACCATTATCTCAAAAATATCTTAACCCTTTTCTCGAAAGAGAGGTGAATTTAACTAAGCCGACGGTTGCTTTATTAGATGATTTATTAAAAAATAGTATAGAAAGTAAAACACTTTATACGTTTAAAGTGCTTGATGAAAATCTAACAATCAAAGCATTGGGTCATTTTATTTGTAATGGCAAACATGCTTTGTATTTAAAAGGAACTAATTTCGACAAGTCTGATAATTCAGGTAGTATGCATTTACTAATGCAATACGCCATTGAATTTTTTGCCAATAAATCCACATTTTTTGATTTTGGTGGCGGTTCAAAACAAGGTTTAGCTAACTTTTATATGGGATTTGGCGGTCAAGTATCCGCTTATAGCTTTTTGCAAGTTAATAGACTACCTCGGTTAATTAAATTTATTAAAAACAAAAAATAAACACCCTCTTTTTGTTATTTTAGTCTTCTAGTATGAAGGCTATAGTTTCTCATGATATTGATCACTTAACACTCTCTGAGCATTATTTTCAGGACTTAATGGTTCCTAAGTTTTTTGTGCGAAGTAAAATAGAGTTACTGACAGGTAAAATTTCTCTTGCTGAGTTTTTTTACAGAATAGGGGATATCTTTAAAAATCAGTGGCAACATATTGAAGAATTACATGCTTTTAATCAAAAACATCATGTGCCAACCACTTATTTTATTGGAGTGAATAAAGGTGTAGGTTTGTCATATAGCAATGCTCAATCTGCTTTTTGGATAAAAAAAATGCTAGAAATGGGTTGTGACGTTGGAGCTCATGGAATTGAATTTGAAACTTTTAAAAAAATATATAAAGAATATTCTTTGTTCAAGGATTTGTCACAGCAAAGTACATTTGGTACTCGTATGCATTACATACGAACTAATGATTATACGTTTACAAATATGGCAAAGGCAGGTTATTTGTTTGATAGCAGCGAAATGGCCTTTAAAGCACCGTTTAAAATTGATACGATGTGGGAATTTCCATTTCAAATAATGGATAGCTACATAATTGAGAAACCAAAGCAATGGCAGAGTAAAAACTTCTTTCAAAGCTGCGAGGAAACAAAAAAAATAATTGATAAAGCAGTTGATTTAAATTTACCCTATTTAGGAATTGATTTTCATGACCGCTATTTTTCTCATTCTCATAAAACTTGGAAAGATTGGTATATGTGGTTGATAGAGTATCTTGCGGAAAATAAAATTGAGTTTGTGAATTTTAAAATGGCAGTTAAAGAATTAGAATCTAAGTAAATTGAAAACAGTTGCTATAGTTATCCCTTGTTTAAATGAAAAAGACTACATTTTACGTTGTCTTCAATCTATTGCGCAACAAAGCTATAGCAAAGATTTAATTAAAACCTATGTTTGTGATGGTGGCAGTAATGATGGTACGATTGAGATAATTAAGGATTTCGTTAAAAGCAGTAATCGTTTTTTGATTTTAAATAATAGTAAAAAAACAACTCCATATGCTTTAAATTTAGGGATTACAGAATCAACAGCAGATGTTGTTATTATTCTCGGTGCACATTCGGAAGTTGACAACCATTTTGTAGCTAAAAATATAGAGACTTTTTCTGAAAGCGAATCTATTATGTGTGTAGGAGGAGTTTTAGAAAATGTGTACGAAAACGAAACCTCTAAAATTATTGGTAGTGCCATGTCTTCATCATTTGGTGTGGGCAATGCTCATTTTAGAACGGGAAATAAAAAAGGATACGTAGATACTGTTGCTTTTGGAGCCTACAAAAGAGAGATTTTTGATAAAGTAGGGTTGTTTAATGAAGAGTTGATTAGAAATCAAGATGATGAGTTTAATTACCGAATTACTTCAGCTGGTTACAAGATTTTTTTGAATCCTGAAATTAAATGCAAGTATTTTGTACGAGCTTCTTTTAAGAAATTATACAAACAGTATTATCAATATGGCTATTGGAAAGTGTATGTCAATGTGTTGCATAAAACGGTTACAACAACCAGACAACTTGTTCCCGCTGCCTTTGTGAGCTATTTATTTATCCTACTGCTGTCATTATTAATGGGAATAAAAGTGTTTTGTTTCCTTAGCTTGTTTTTAGTTTTATATGTTTTGATGGCTGGTTTTATGGCTTTCCGACAAAATACAAAGCCTGCAAGCGCTATTAAAATTGCCTTTACATTTTTTATTCTTCATTTTAGTTATGGAATAGGTTATTTAAAGGGTATTTTTGACTTTATTTTGCTTAAAAAGTCTATTAAAAAACACGAAAGTTTATCGCGTTAAAGCATGTTAGCAAAACTTAAAAATACATATTTACATTTTGGGTATAATTTACCTTTACTCATTGCATTTTTTTTGCCATTTGGAATTAACTATGCTATTTTCATTATAGTTTGGTTAGTTTGTTTTTTTGCATTTGATGATTTAAAATCAGGAATAAAAAAAGTATTTCAAAATAAATGGACTTATGTGCTTTTTAGTTTTTTTTTATTACATGTTATTGGTTATTTTTTTTCTTTTAATAAAACAATCGCTTTAAATTCTATAGAAATAAAATTGTGTTTCTTGGCTTTTCCAATTTTAATTTTCTCATCAAGATATAACGAAATACAGATAAAAAAAATAGTAATTTCTTTTGTCTCAGGTTGTTTGTTAGCTACCGCGATTTGTTTATTTACTGCCTTTTATAATTATATTTTTAAAGGTGTAAATGCCTTTTTTTATGGTGATTATAATTTATTTATGCACCCAAGTTATTTTGGCATGTATTTAGTTTTCGCACAATTCTTAGTGATATTATTATACCCCACATGGTTAGCACATTTATCAAATTTTAGAATTAAAATAGGATTTATATCCTTATTGATTTTAACTTCTATCTTTCTATGCTCTTCAAAAATGGGGTTAATTTCTGCTTTTCTTTTAATACCAAGTACTCTTTTTGTTGTTTTGTATAATCATGGTTTCCGAAAAGTTATATTAGGTTCAATACTTATTTTTTTTATGGGTGTTTTTGTCGCATATAAAATAGCTCCTAGGCCTTTCGAAAGAATTATAGTAGCTTTTAGAGTGACTTCTTCTATTGAAAAAATTGATAAAACAGATGCGGAAAGTACAGCTGTTCGTATCCTTATTTGGAAAGAATCCTCGAAATTAATTAAATCTCATTTTTTATTTGGATCATCTCCAGGTGATACTCAAGATCAATTAAATCAGGCATACGAAAAAGAAGGTTTAACAGGAGCTTTGATCAAAAAATTAAATGCACATAATCAATTTCTGCAAACCTTTATTGGAACTGGTATTGTTGGATTCATTCTTTTGCTTTTAATGACTTTGGGCGCTTTGATTTATGGTTTTGTAAAAAGAAATTATATTCTTGTCTTGTTTAGTGTATTGATGATTTTTAACTTTTTAGTAGAATCGATGCTTCAGGCTCAGGCCGGATTTATTTTCTTTGTATTTTTCTTTTGTATTTTAACACACTATAATTTTCATAAACTAAATAAAACATCATGATACCATTTTCGCCACCACGTATAGATGATAAAATTATAGCCGAAGTAACAGCAGCCTTAAAATCAGGTTGGATTACAACAGGCCCACGTACCAAAGATTTTGAAAAAAAACTGACTGCATACTGTGGCAATCAATCAACCCTGTGTTTAAATTCGGCAACAGCTGGATTAGAAATTATGTTGCGTTGGTTTGGAGTAGGCGAGGGCGATGAAGTGATTTTACCAGCTTATACGTATTCGGCAACAGCAAACGTGGTGATACATTGCGGCGCTAAACCTGTTTTTGTAGATGTAAACGCCGATGATTTTAATATTAATGTTTCTAATATTGATAAGGCAATTACTGCAAATACTAAAGTAGTTATGCCGGTTGATTTTGCTGGTTTTCCGTGTGATTATGATGAGATAAATGCTTTAGTGGTCAAACATAAGAATCAATTTAAGCCCAAGTCTAAAAATCAAGAAATACTCGGTAGAATTATGGTTCTATCAGATTCTGCGCATTCGTTTGGTGCAGATTATAAAGGCAAAAAATGTGGCGCTTTAGCAGATGTATCAGTATTTTCATTTCATGCAGTAAAGAATTTAACCACTGCCGAAGGCGGCGCAGTTGCATTAAATTTACCTGCTCCTTTTGATAATGAAGATGTCTATAAATTTTTATGTATGTATACGCTGCATGGTCAAAATAAAGATGCCTTAGCTAAAACCCAAAAAGGGAATTGGAAATATGATATTATTGTAGCTGGTTATAAATGCAATATGACTGATTTATCAGCTGCTATTGGTCTTATAGAGTTAGAACGTTATGATAATGATACTCAATTAAAGCGAAAGCAAATATTCGATTGGTATAATAATGCTTTTTCAAAAGATAGCCGTTTTCAAATTCCTATTCATATTACAGATACAAAAAATGGATGTTATCATTTATATCCATTAAGAATAAAAGGAATTACTGAAGTGCAACGTGATGCTATTATGAAAGAAATCTTTGATTGCGATGTATCAGTCAATGTTCATTTTATTCCGGTTCCATCTACTTCTTTTTATAAGAATTTAGGTTATGACATACAAAACTATCCAATTACTTATGATAATTTTAGTCGTGAAATTTCATTGCCTGTGTTTTATGATTTATCTTCAGAACAAACTCAAACGGTAATTAATGCCGTTATTAATTCAGTAAATAAAATCCTTTGCTAAAACGCCTATTCGACATATTTGCATCTTTTTTTGGAATTTTAATTTTGCTTCCGTTTTTTATCATTATTATTTTTTTAATGATTGTAACATCTGGATTTCCAATATTTTATTTACAAACGAGAGTCGGCAGAAATGGTCGGGATTTTAAACTCTTTAAGTTCAGAACGATGCATTTAGATGCTGATAAAAAAGGTTTATTAACGGTTGGCGGACGTGACCCACGGGTAACAAGTATTGGTTACTATTTACGCAAATATAAATTAGACGAATTACCACAACTATTTAATGTTATTTTTGGTACCATGAGTTTAGTTGGACCTAGGCCAGAAGTTAGAAAATACGTTGATTTATATACCAATGAACAACAAAAAGTATTAGCTGTAAGACCTGGTATTACAGATTTTGCCTCTTTAGAATTTATTAATGAGAATGATTTGTTGGCTAAATCTGCCAATCCAGAACAGACTTATATAAATGACATCATGCCTGCTAAATTGACCTTAAATGCAAAATATATCGAGCAACATGGCCTTTTAGTGGATTTTAAGATTATTGTGAATACGATTCTTAAAATCGTTCAATAGTCTTTAATAAATTTTGATATTCTTGTGAATTTATAACAGTATTCTTCGACTGTAAATATTTATATTTACCTATTAATTTAAATCATATTTTGAAATAGCCATGTTTTCAAAAACATTAACAAATAATTAAACTGGCTATACCATATGAAAATTTTAAACAATAACAAAAACGTATGAAAAATCTTTCTTTAATTATTAATGGTGTTTTAGCAATTGCAGTGGCTATTTTATTTTATCAAGTTCATTCTTTAAAAAATGTAGCGACTGGTTCGTCTAGTAATGGAGGAACTGAAAAATCAGAGGTAAAACCTTTAGTAGTAAGTAATACAACATTAGCTGATTCAAAAATTGCTTATGTGAATACCGATAGTATCAATGAGCATTACCAATATATTGCTGATTTTACTAAAGTGATAAGAAACAAAAAAGCGTCTTTAGAATCTCAAATGCAAAGTATGACAGCTAAATTTCAATCTGAATACGAAGCGTTTCAGCAATCTGCACAAGCGGGCGTTGCTCCTCAATCTGAATTGCAAAAACAACAAGCTAGCTTAGAAAGACAACAGCAAGAATTGGCTAATAAAGAATTGCAAATGCAAAATTTAGGCATCGAGTTAGAAGAAAAGAATATGGAGCTAAATAAAAGCGTAAAAGATTATTTACAAAAAATCAATAACGGACGTTTTGATTATATCTTATCTTACTCTGATTTAATGCCAACTATTTTATTGACAAATCCTAAATTAGATATTACAACTGAAGTTTTAAAAGGCATTAACGAAGAATATAACACTAAAAAGAAAAAATAATCATGGAAGATAGAAAAGCACTTTTAAATAAAATTATGCATGTTCATCATTTCCATGAAACATTTCAGATTGGAAATGCAGATGCTCCTACATTAATTAATGAGCGTGATTATACATTACGTTACAATTTAATTAAAGAAGAAAACGAAGAGTATTTAGATGCTTGTAAAAATGGCGATATTGTTGAAATTGCTGATGCTTTAGGTGATCAATTGTATATTTTATTTGGAACTATTTTAAAGCATGGCTTACAACATAAAATAGAAGAAGTGTTTGATGAAATTCAACGTAGTAATATGAGTAAGTTGGATGAGCAAGGACAACCAATATTTAGAGAAGATGGTAAAATTTTAAAAAGTAATTTGTATTTCCGCCCAAATATTAAAGATATTTTGGATAAATAAATTCCACTAATATGTGTAGATGATCCCCTCTAAATATCTTTTATTTTTTTCTATATAAAATACTTTAAAGCCGTTTTCCTCGAAAACGGCTTTATATTTTGGGTTTAAATAAATGCAATATACTTTCCTTGGATGTTGCTTTACGCTTTCTTTAATATTATCAATAACCTTTTGTAAAACCTCTTCTCCAAAGGGATTAAAAAAATAAAATACTTGAGCGTTATCTGGAATTAGATATTTAGTAGCATCTTCAAATAAAAAATCGATTTTGCTTTGACTGTTCTTTCGCACATAAACAGCTTTATTGGCATTAGCATCATTAATTAATTCTTTGGCAATATCAACTCCAATTAAATTAGTAAAACCACACTGTTCGGCCACAAACAAAGCTCTACCTTTACCACAGCCATAATCAATTAAGGGTAAGTTTTTAGTTTCAATTGGTAATTTCTCAAAAATAGAGAATAGGATATAGTAACTTGCTCCTTGGTAATGGTGATTTTGTTGAGAATTTTCTCCCGCAAGGGTTAATTTATTAAGGTTTACAATGCTATGAGTGTTTATTCCCAATTGTTTTTCATATTTCCCTTCATAGCTTAATAACTTAAAAGTATTTACAAAGCCCCTGTAATAAAGCGATCTAAAAAAGTAATATATATATTGAAAAACTCGCACCGGATGTAAATTTAAGATTTAGTTTAATGTTTAACCGCAAAGAGGCAAAGTTTTTCGCAAAGGACAGAAAGGTAAAATACTTTATTTATTAGTCTATCATACTTTGGTAATAGTGCGGTTGGTCTTTCGCCTTGACTTTTTGTTTCTTTTTCGTCAAGGAAAAAGAAAAATAAGATGAAAATTTTACGACTAAATTTATTGCGCCTTTGCGGTTAATCCTAAAAATATGTACCTTCATACACACAAACCGTATCTATGCAAATTGACCTAGAAGCAGAAAAAAAAGAGATTTTAAATCGCTACAAAAATTTAATAAAAGCCTGTAAACGTCGCTTAGAAAAAGGTGACAAAGAAATTATACGTAAAGCTTTTGAGGTTTCGGTTGAAGCTCATAAAGAAATGCGTCGTAAATCGGGCGAACCTTATATTTATCACCCAATTGCGGTGGCGCAAATTTGTGCCGAAGAAATTGGGTTAGGAACAACCGCTATAGTATGTGCCTTATTGCACGATACGGTGGAAGATACTGACATGACTTTGGATGATATCAAAGGAATGTTTGGAGAAAAAGTGTCTCAAATTATTGATGGTTTAACAAAAATTTCTGGCGTATTTGATCATACATCATCTATACAAGCAGAGAATTTCAGAAAGATGTTATTGACTCTTTCGGAAGATGTTAGAGTGATTTTAATAAAGTTAGCCGATAGATTACATAACATGCGTACGCTTGATCACATGAAGCGTGACAAGCAAATGAAAATTGCTGGAGAGACTTTGTATTTATACGCTCCATTAGCTCACCGTTTGGGCTTAAATGCTATTAAATCGGAGTTAGAAGATTTAGGATTAAAATACACGAATGAAGATTGGTACAGCCAAGTAGTTCAAAAGTTAGAAGAAACAGAGCCCGTTCGTAAAAAATTTATTAAAAATTTCATTGATCCTTTAAATGATATTTTAAAAGAACAAGGATTTAAGTTTAAAATATTTGGACGTCCAAAATCTATTTATTCTATCTACAATAAGATAAAAAATAAAGGTGTTCCTTTTGAAGAGATTTACGATTTATTCGCTATTAGAATAGTGATTGATACAACTGCAGAAAGAGAGAAAGCAGATTGTTGGAAAATTTATTCCATCATTACCGATTTTTATCATCCAAATCCTGATCGATTAAGAGATTGGATTTCTACTCCAAAATCTAATGGTTATGAGAGTTTACATACAACGGTAATGGGGCCAGAAGGTAAGTGGGTGGAAGTACAAATTCGTACAGTACGTATGGATGAATTAGCAGAGATGGGATATGCGGCACATTGGAAATATAAAGATGCGGCTGCAGAGAAAGAAAGTAATTTAGAGAACTGGTTACGTCGTATTCGCGAGATGCTAGATAATCCAGACCCTAACGCTTTAGAGTTTATTGATGATTTTAAATTAAATTTATTTGCCGATGAAATTTTTGTGTTTACGCCCAAAGGAGAAATGCGAAATTTACCAACTACTGCAACGGCTTTAGATTTTGCTTTTGAAATTCATACCAAGGTAGGTGAGCAATGCATTGGCGCTAAGGTTAATCATAAATTAGTTCCGTTAAGTTACCAATTAAAAAGTGGGGATCAAGTGGAAATTTTAACATCGAGCAAACAAGCACCAAAAGATGATTGGATTAATTATGTGGTTACGGCTCGTGCTAAATCAAAAATTAAAAGCGCTTTAAAAGAAAACCGGCGCAAGGTTTCTGAAAGTGGCAAAGAAATATTAGAAAAGAAATTTTACAAATGTAAATTAGATTATACTATTAAAAATATAAATGAATTTGTAGCATTTTTAAAATTGCCATCGTCAGGCGAATTGTTTTATAGAGCGGCTTTAGGAAATGTAGACGTAAAAGAAATTAAAGAATTTGTTGATTTTAAATTACATCCTGAAAAATATAAGCCTAAGAAAAAAGAAAATAAAATTGAGGAATTAGTTACTAATGTAAGAGGAAGTTCCGATATGCTGGTAATTGGTGATGATATGCAAAAATTAGATTACGGCTTGTCCTCTTGTTGCAGTCCAATTCCGGGAGATGATGTGTTTGGGTTTGTTACGGTGAATGAAGGCATTAAAATACATCGTGTTAATTGTCCTAATGCCGTTAAATTACTTTCTAATTACGCATACCGTGTAGTAAAAGCTAAATGGAATAATGATCATTTAATTTCGTTTTTAGCGGGTATTAAAATTAAAGGGACTGATGAAATGGGCTTGGTAAACAATGTGACTAAAGTTATTTCAAGTCAGTTAAATATTAACATGCGTTCTATTAGTTTTGATACAGAAGATGGTATCTTTGATGGAACAATAATGGTGTTTGTGCACGATGCCAAACATTTGAGCCATTTGATTGATAATTTAATGAAAGTAAAGGGAGTAACCAGTGTTACACGTATAGATAATAACTAATGGGAGATAAAATGACACAGGAAACCAAGGAAGCAGTTGAGAAAATTTTGACTGATTACCTTGAAAAAAATAAGCATCGTAAAACTTCGGAGCGCTTTGCAATTTTAAATGAAATATACTCTCACGAAGGGCACTTTGATATTGAAGGCTTGTATGTGATGATGAAAAATAAAAAGTACCGTGTTAGTCGCGCTACACTTTATAATAACATTGAGTTATTGTTGGAGGCAGGATTAGTAACCAAACATCAGTTTGGTAAAAATTTAGCTCAATTTGAAAAAGCCTATAAGTTTAAGCAACACGACCATTTGATTTGTAGCGATTGCGAAAAAGTATTTGAGTTTTGTGATCCACGCATTATGCAAATTCAAAAAATGGCAGAGGATATGCTTAATTTTGATGTGTTTCACCATTCTTTAAATTTCTTTGCAAAATGCAGAGGATTAAAAGAAAATGGGGTTTGTGAGCATAAAAAAACTATTGCTAAGTAACACTTTTTTTGAGTTTGTCTTTCCAAGCTTTCACTCTGAGCTGTCATCCTGAGCGGAGTGGAATGAGGAGTCGGAGGGGGCAATAGGAAACTTAATTAGATAAAGCATTTTTTTATTTCAACTTTAATTGTTAAATTTAATATATCAATTTTAAGTATTATGGTTCTAGATTATAAAATAACGGAAGAGAATAGCATTCAAATTTTAGTATTAAGCGGTGAGTTGATTGACAAAAATCAAGCAACGGGTCTTATTAAGGAGATGGATGAGTTATTAGAATTAGATAAAAATAAATTAATAATTGATTTGTCTGATTTAAAATACATGAACAGTAGCGGATTAAACGTGTTAATTCAACTACTAACAAAAACTCGCACAAGCGGCGGAGATAGTGTTATTTGTCGCGTAAGTAAGAAAGTAAACGATCTATTAATCATTACTAAACTAAATACACTTTTTAAAGTAGCAGATACTAAAGAGGATGCTATGAAGTTGTTGGCTTAATCAAAAGCCACGTTTTGGCAAGCTTTGTAAACCATTTGAAACACATCTTCAAAACCTTGTTCACCTCCAAAATAAGGATCTGGTACTTCTAAGTTCATCCCTGGGTTTGAAGCGTTTAACAATAAATCAACTTTTGCTTTTTGTTCTTCGGTTGTAGCTAAAGCTAAAACATTAGCCATATTACTATTATCCATCACATAAATTTTATCAAACTTTTCAAAGTCAGAGGCTTTAAACTGACGTGCTCTTAAAGGCTTTAAATCTACATCATGTTTAGCGGCATTAGTAATGGTTCGTTTATCTGGAGCTTCATCAATATGGTAATCGGAAGTCCCAGCCGAGTCGACACGCATGTTTATATTATTTTCGCTTATGAGTTTAAGCATAATGCCTTCTGCCAATGGCGAGCGACAAATGTTTCCTAAGCATACCATTAAAATTTTTTGCATATATTTATTTATTTTGAACCATGAAAGTTATAAAAAAACACAAAAGGTTTTATTGTTATGGTTTTTTATGTGTTTATTTATTTTGAAAACTAAAAGCTATAAAAGAACACAGCGGCGTTTAATACATTTTTCTTTATGAACTTTTATGTCTTTTATGGTTAATTTTTAAAATAGATTTTATCTTTCTTCAGGAACAAAAGAACTTTGCTCTGCATAAAATGCAATCTTAGTTAAAATTGCTACCACATGTTCTTTAACTAAAGATCTTGCTTCGGTGGTATATTTTAAAAATACCGTTTCGTTTAATACAGCGTAAGCTAACGAACTTAATCCATAATTTTTTTCGAGCAAGTGCAACAAAAAGGCTTCTCGGTTTCCTTCGGGCATGCCACATAAAGGAGCTACTACTTGAAATATGTATTGATTTTCTTGTTCCCACAAGTCAATCATAATATCAAATTTTCCTTTTTTTAAATTCCATTGTCCTGGTTGTTCACCACGAACTTCATCAGAGTTTAGTCCTAAATCGGTGATGGCATCATCAACCAACTTGTAAAATGTTTGTATCATGTTATTGTGCTAATTCGTTTAATTTCTCGGTAAAGAAAATCGCTTTTTGGTTGGTGTAGAACTTGTTTTTAAATTGTCCTACCCATTGCACACCTTTAATGGCGTTGGTTAAAAACACTTCGTCGCCGTTGGTTAATGTGTGAACCGTTAATGGCTGTTCAAAGGCTAGTAATTTATGTTGTGTGGCAATATCTAAAATTTGTTTTCGCATCACGCCATCAATGCAACCATCTATAATAGGCGAGGTGTATAGTGTCCCATTTTTTACAACAAATATATTTGAGTTAATGCTTTCAATAATGTTGCCATTATCGTTCACCAACAAACAATCATCTAATCGCAAAGAAGTTTTTGTAATTCCTGCCATTACATACATGAGGGCACTTCCAGTTTTTAGGTTAGAAATTTTATTCATCGGTTTTTTTATCTCCGCATAAATATCTACCCATAATCCTTTTTGATTTAATACATAGCCAGGTGTTTCAAGGACTTCTGTTTCAATTAAAAAAGAAATGTCATTTGTGTTGGGTGTATAAAAACCACCTTCGTTTCTAAAAACAGTTAATCTAATACGTGCTTCTTTTTTTATATCGTTTTGTTCAACTAAATGTAAAATGAGTTGCTCAATATTTGCTGATGTAAATTCTGCAGGCACATTCATTCTTAGTGTTGTCATGCTTAATTTAATGCGCTTGACATGATCCGCTAAAAACATAATTTTTCCATTGGTAAAACGAATGCTTTCAAATAAAGAATCTCCATAACGAAACGCTCTATTAGAAAAACTAATAGCTGGTTCGTATAAGCTAATTAAATGCCCGTTATATATACAATAGGAATCCTGCATGGCACATAAAAATAATTAAATATGCTGCAAAATGGTTGTATTGTTGAAAATTGTTGAAAAGAAGTGCTTTTGAAAGATTAACGGCTATTTGCCATTTTCAACAAATTTTCTGTCCATTTTTTTGGAGAGATGGATTGCGCTAATTTATTGGAATAAACACTCATAGCTTGTAAATCTTGTTCAGGCGTATGTACTATAGTTTTAAGAACTCGTTTTAAATCAGCTATATCTTGCGCTTTAAAGGTAAAACCATTTTTATGTTCTTGTAAAAATGATTCTTTTGCACCAACTGCATCGCTTAATAATAAAGGAAAGCCTGAAGCAGCAAATTCATGTACTACAACTCCCCAAGGCTCAAAACGACTAGGTAAAATAAACACTCCAGTTTGAGAAGTATATGTTGCTAAATCTTTTGGTTGCACAAAGCCGAAGTGTTTAATTTTTGGATGATTAATAGCTTCAATATCCCCAATGCCTAAACCCCATAGTTCCCATTCGTTAGGTTGTTCAGTTTGCATTTCAATAAAGGCTTGCCACAATTCTTTAATCCCTTTAAATTCATAATAACGCCCAACGTATAAAAAACGTTTAGGGAATTGCGATTGCTTTTTTGCTTTTTGAGATTGGTAAATAGTTTCGAAATGTTCTAAGTCGCAACTATAAAAGCTAGTTTGAATATTTTGTTCCTTAAAACCTAAATTCAACACATATTGTTTTTGAATTTGGCCTGGAACCCAAGCGTGAGAAAAAATATTTAATAAGGTAAAACGACTGATAACAGTTGCTAAGCGTTGTTTAAAGCTTCCGTTCCAATGCGTATCACAGGTCATGATAGTTGGAATTTTTTTGAAATATTGCTTAGTTAGTTTTAAATAATCTTTATCAATCCAACCACTACAAATAATAACATCAGGATTAATGTTCGCAACCAATTGCTTTAATTGATTGAAATCATAATCAGATTTCGAATAAATTTTTAAGGATTGATGTTCTTGAAATTGAAAAGGCGCTTCTTTATTTACTGGCCAGCGAATAATGTTTACTTCGCCATGCTTGCTGAGTTCTTTGCAACAAGCTAAAAAGTATTCAGCTATTTCGGTATATAAAAAAAGAAAGATCATTTAAATGTCTAATGTACTAAATAAAAAAATCCACCAACCAAAAGGAAGATGGATTTTTGAATATTATTAAAAAAAGATTACGCTTTTTTAGAGTAACGAGTTTTAAATTTATCGATACGACCTGCAGTATCCACTAATACTTGTTTACCAGTATAGAATGGGTGAGAAGTCATAGAGATATCTAATTTCACTAATGGGTATTCAACACCGTCTTCATGAACGATAGTATCTTTAGTATCTGAACAAGATTTAGTTAAAAAAGTGTAGCCGTTAGACATATCTTTAAATACAACTAATCTGTAATTTTCTGGGTGAATTTCTGCTTTCATGTTATAATGCTATTGTATGTTTCAAAAAAATTTGGAACGCAAAGATAGTAATATTCTTTAAACCACAAGTATTTTTCTCAAAAATATAATAAAATTTCTTCTTTATCGTTATTATATTATAAATTTGTTCTATGACACGAATTATTGCCGCTATATTTGTAACTATTTGTTTATCAGTTAGTTTTATATCTTGTAAAAAAGATAAATTCTTAACGGATCCTTCGGCAACTCTTAATTTTTCTCAAGATTCTATTTTATTTGACACTGTTTTTACAACGATTGGCTCTACCACCCGAAATATCAGAGTTATTAATAAACATAAACAAAAAATCAATATTTCGTCAGTTAGGTTAGAAAAGGGACAATCTTCGAACTTTTTTTTAAATGTAGATGGAACGCCAGGCAGATTGGTGCAAGATGTGGAGATTTTGGCTAATGACAGTATTTATATTTTTGTGCAGGTTAATGTTAATCCAACAAACATTGCATTAAGTCCTTTAATTATTCAAGATAAAATTGTATTTGATGTTAATGGTAATGAGCAAAGTGTAAAGCTAGAAGCGTGGGGACAAAATGCGCATTATCATTTTCCTACAACGGCCATACAATATAAAGACGGTTATTTACCATATTCAACTGTTTCGACTAACAGCAACACAACGGTTGTTTGGGGTGGAGGAACTTTAGGTAATCCAGATGATAACAGACCTCATGTTGTTTATGGTTGGTTAGTGGTGGATTCTACTCAAAAATTGGTTATTAACGCTGGTGTTAAAGTGTATTTTCATCAAAATGCGGGATTATGGGTTTATCGATACGGTACATTACAAGTTAATGGAACTCAAGGAAATGAAGTCGTTTTTCAAGGAGATAGACGAGAAGCAGATTATGCAGATATGCCAGGACAATGGGATAGAATTTGGATAAACGAAGGGCATACTGATAATTATATCAATTACGCCATTATTAAAAACAATTTTATTGGAATTCAGGCCAGTATTTTGTCGAGTGCTACCCAACCGAAAAAACTGAAAATAACTAACACCATTATTAAAAATTGCTCTAAATGGGGCTTATTTACTCAGTATTTTACAGTTTGGAGTGGAAATAACGTGATAGCTAATTGTAAAGAATATTGCGCAGCCATCACCATGGGAGGAAATTGTACGTTTTTGCATACCACTTTTGCTAATTTTTATAATCAAGAAGGAGGTAGAGGCGGGCAACCTTGCGTTTACGTAGGTAATAATGATGGAACTCAAGATTGGCCAATTGATAGTATGTTTTTCGCCAATTCAATTATTGATGGTACCCAAGGCGGGGAGTTAGAAATGGCTATTGAATCCTCAACACTTAGTCCAGGGCAGTTGTGTAAAGTGACTAATTGTTTAATTAAAGGCTCAATTCCAACCACTACTTTAATTACAAATACTAATAATGTGTTTAATAGCAATGCAGATTTTTCTAATCCAAGCGGCTATGATTTTAAAATCGGAACAAATTCTGCTGCAAAAACTTTAGGGGAATTTACTTTAATCCAACCTTATCCTACAATTTTGAGTTTTGATATTACTGGTTTAAAACAAAGAGTTGGCACAGGAGCTGTTTCCGCAGGAGCATATCAATTCCCTTAAAGCACTACATCCTCTCAGGAACATCAATACCTAAGCACAACATTCCGTTTTTAATAATTTCTGATGTTTTATCAATTAAGGATATTCTAAATTCTTTAATCGTATTGTTGTCCTCTTTTAAAACAGGACACTCGTTATAAAACTGATTGAATAATTTCGTTAAATCATAAATATAATTTGCTACCACAGCTGGATTATAGGTATTAGAAGCATCTGCTAATATAGCAGGGAAATCGTATTGTAGCTTAATTAATTCTTTTTCTTTTTCGTGAAGTGTAATGTCGTTTGCAATCACAATTTCAGTTGCTTTGCCGTCAAATTTTCTTAAAATAGATTTAATACGCGCATGTGTATATTGAATAAAAGGTCCTGTATGCCCATTAAAATCAATACTTTCCTTAGGGTCAAACAACATTTTCTTTTTAGGATCTACTTTTAAAATAAAATATTTTAAAGCTCCCATTCCAATTGTTTGATATAATGTTTCTAATTCTTCTTGCGTAAAGCCTTCTACTTTTCCTAATTCTTCCGTAGTTTCTTTAGCTGTAGCAACCATGCCATCCATTAAATCATCCGCATCTACCACAGTTCCTTCGCGGCTTTTCATTTTGCCTTCTGGTAACTCAACCATTCCGTAACTTAAATGGTAACATTCTTTTGCCCAAGAGTAACCTAACTTTTCAAGAATTTTAAATAACACTTTAAAGTGGTAATCTTGCTCATTACCAACTGTGTAAATCATTTGACTAATTGCAGGAAACTCTTTAAAACGCTCAATAGCAGTGCCCATATCCTGTGTGATATAAACCGAAGTACCATCGCTACGCAATACTATTTTTTCATCTAATTTATCTTCTGTTAAATCAATAGCGACACTTCCATTTTCTTTTTTATAAAACACATTTTTTGCTAAACCTTCTTGAACCACTTCTTTTCCTAACAAATAGGTGTTGCTTTCGTAGTACATTTTATCAAAATCAACACCTAGTTTTTTGTAAGAAACTGCAAAACCATCATACACCCAACCATTCATGGTTTTCCATAAATCAATGGTTTCTTTATCGCTCGCTTCCCATTTTAAAAGCATTTCTTGTGTTTGTAACATAATAGGCGCTTGCTTTTCAGCGTCTTCTTTTGTTGATCCTCCGTCTATTAAGGTTTGAATTTCTTTTTTATATTCTTTATCAAAAATTACATAATATTTCCCTACTAAGTGGTCGCCTTTTAGTCCACTAGATTGTGGAGTTTCAACATTACCAAATAGTTTCCATGCAATCATACTTTTGCAAATATGGATACCACGGTCGTTTACCAAGTTTACTTTAATCACATCATGACCTTGTGTTTTCATGATAGTGGCAACGGAGTATCCTAATAAATTATTACGCACATGTCCCAAATGTAAAGGCTTATTAGTGTTGGGAGATGAGTACTCCAACATCATTTGTTTGCCACTACTTTTCGCTGCTTTTATACCGTAGTTATTAGTTTTATTAATGTCTTTGAAT
This sequence comes from uncultured Bacteroidota bacterium, assembly GCA_903893815.1. Taxonomy (GTDB): domain Bacteria; phylum Bacteroidota; class Bacteroidia; order B-17B0; family Aurantibacillaceae; genus UBA4416. Next base: position 45,064 of record CAITNS010000018.1, on the reverse strand, counting down.
TCATTTAACCAAAAATCGTTTGATAAGGAAAAGTTTAAAAAGCCCTTTACTACATTAAATTTAGTAATAGAAGGATTACTTTTTATGAGTTGTTCTCCAATTAATTCGCCCGTTTTTTCGGGAGTTGCTTTAGCGGCTTTGATATAGGGGAAAGTTACTAATGTGAAATCGCCTTCAAATTCTTTTTTTGTTTTTTGAAGAATAATATCGTTTGTATTGCTTGATAATTCAAACAACTCATTAATGACTTTGGATATAGTTGTAGATAAAAAATGTTCAATGTTCATGAGGGCAAAAGTACACAAATTTTACATTATGATTTAACTATTTGAAGCCTTAATATCTAGGGTAATTTTACTATATTCGCTATTGATTTTAGATATCTTTATGAGAAAAATTTTAGTTACCGGTGGAGCCGGAAATGTTGGAGGAGCTTTAGTAGAAAAATTAGTTCAGGATAAAACAAATTTTGTAGTAGTAGTAGATGATTTGTCTACTGGATATTTATCGAAATTACCATCTTCCGAGCATGAAAATTGGAAATTTATTAAAGCAGACGTTAATAATTATCGCGAAATTTCTTCTATTATGTTGGCTTATAATTTTCATTATGTATACCATTTTGCTGCAGTGGTAGGTGTTTTAAGAACTCAAGAAAATCCTGTCAAAGTTTTAAACGATATATCTGGTATTAAACATATTTTAAATTTATCTAAAAACTCATCAGTCAAACATATATTTTTCTCTTCTTCATCAGAAGTTTATGGAGAGCCAGTTGAATTGCCTCAACACGAGCACCGCACACCTCTAAACTCTCGTGTGCCTTATGCAGTGGTTAAAAATGTGGGAGAAAGTTTTTTAAAAAGCTACCAACAAGAATTTGGTTTAGCTTATACTATTTTCCGATTCTTTAATACATATGGACCAAATCAAAGTACTGATTTTGTCGTATCACGTTTTTTAGCCTTAGCATTAAAAGGCGAAGATATTACCATTTATGGAGATGGTTCTCAAACACGAACATTTACTTACATTGACGATAATATTGATACTATTGCCATTATCATGAATAAAAAACTATTAGAAAATGATGTCATAAATATTGGTAGCGATAAGTTAATGACAGTATTAGAATTAGCTAATTTGGTTTTAAAAATTACTAACAGTAAATCTACCATTGTTCATGTTCCAGCTCTTAAAGAAGGTGATATGACACGTCGTCAGCCTGACAATACAAAAATGAAAGAAATTTTAGGAAGAGAATTAATAACAGTAGAAGACGGTATTAAAAAAATGATGGCTAGTGAAAAGTACCTTAAATCAATAGGATTATAAGCTATGTGTGGTATTGCAGGAATTGTTGGTCATCAAATAAATAATTCGAACAATCATTCTGCCATTAAAAAAATGAACGATGCCATTGCGCATCGTGGTCCAAATTCGGAAGGCGTTTGGAATGATGAACATTGCTTTTTTGGGCATCGTCGTTTATCCATTATTGATTTATCGGAAGCAGGAAATCAGCCGTTCCTATCTCAAGATAAACGTTATATTATGGTTTATAATGGTGAATTATACAACTATAAAGAGTTAAAGTTAGAGTTGCAAAGAGCAGAGCATGGCTCAAAAAACTTACCCTATATTTTTAAAACAAATACCGATACGGAAGTTATTTTAGCGTCTTATTTGCGTTGGGGAATGGATTGTGTTAAACGTTTCAATGGCATGTTTGCTTTTGCTATTTGGGATACGGTTGATCAAAAGTTACTCATTGCTCGAGACAGAATGGGAATAAAACCATTGTATTATCAATTCAAAAATAATGTATTATTGTTTGCTTCAGAAATCAGAGCATTGATACATTCGGGATTAATTGATAAAAAAATCAATTTAAAATCGGTAGCGGAGTACATTCAATATACTACTGTTCATGCACCTAATACGATGATTCAGGAGGTGTTTATGCTAATGCCTGGACATATTTTAGAGTTTGGAGTGACGAATTTCGAATTACGAATTCAACAATATTGGAACATCAACGATTTTGCTAGTTCAAAAAATAATAAACATAAAGACGAATTAAGCTATAAAGAAACCTGCAATAAAGTTAATGAATTATTGACTGCTTCAGTTGAAAGACGCTTAGCGGCTGATGTGCCTTTTGGGGCGTTTTTATCAGGAGGTATTGACAGTAGTGCTATTGTTGGTTTAATGAGCAAAGTGTCTTCCGAAAAAGTACAAACCTTTAATGTGAGTTTTGATGAAGGAGAATTTACGGAAGCAAAATATGCCAAGCTAATTGCTAAAAAATTTAATACAGAACATCACGAAATAAAATTAACGCCCAATGATTTTTTAAAACAATTACCAGAGGCTTTAGTAGCGATGGATCATCCAAGTGGTGATGGACCGAATAGTTATATTGTTTCAAAAGCAACCAAAAATGCAGGTATCACCATGGCATTATCCGGGTTAGGTGGCGATGAATTATTTGCGGGCTATGATATTTTTAAACGTTACTACGAATTAGAAAAAAAAGGGTGGTTAAATATTATTCCGGCAAAAGGTTTAGCAGGGAAATTATTAGCAGCTAAAAAGAAATCGGTTCAAGGAGATAAAACAGCTGAGATATTAGCTTTAGATACGATTAATGGTTTTAATGCATATCCCATTAATCGTAAATTATTTAATCAAAAAGATTACGCTGGTTTATTGAAAGAAAATTATAACACTGATTATTTTATTAAAAACGTCATAAAAAAAAGTGAAACCGATAAACAACATGTGTTAAGCAGAGTATCTTTATTTGAGATACAAACCTACATGCAAAATATTTTATTGCGTGATGCCGATCAAATGAGCATGGCGGTAGCTTTAGAAGTTCGCGTTCCATTTTTAGATTATCAATTAGTTGAATTTGCATTAAGTGTAAAAGACGAATACAAATATCCTCATACACAAAAGAAATTATTAGTAGATGCGTTAGGTGATTTATTGCCTGATAATATTGTGAATCGACCTAAAATGGGATTTGTTTTGCCATGGAAAAATTGGTTAAAAGAGGATTTAAAAGATTTTTGTGAAGAAAACATTGCTCAGTTTTCAAAACGATCATTTGTAAATAGAGAGGCTGTTTTGTTAATTTGGAATCGTTTTTTAAGTAATGACCCGAAAATTACATGGAGTAGGGTATGGCACTTAGTAGTTTTAAATAATTGGATAAATACACATCAAATTGACTGCTAAAAAAAACATATTAATTTTATGTGATTGGTTTCTGCCAGGTTACTTGGCAGGAGGACCTATTCAATCGATTGCAACACTTACCAAACAATTAGGTAATGATATTGATTTTAAAATTATTACCACGGATAGAGATTTTAAATCCAATAAACCATACGATAACGTAAAGGTTAATGAATGGACAACATTTGAAGGAAGAGCCTTATTTTATGTGAGTCCTGAGAATATGAATTCGGAATTTATTTTGAAACTAATTCAGGATACCCAACATGATTCCGTTTATTTAAACAGTTTGTTTTCAAAGTTATTTTCTGTTGGTCCACTTAAATGGAAACAACAAGGGAAGATACAGTCAAAAATTATTTTAGCTCCTCGCGGCATGTTAGGAGATGGAGCACTGGCTATTAAAACGTTTAAGAAGCAATTGTTTTTAATGTATGCTAAAACCTTTGGTTTATTTAGACAGGTGTGTTGGCAATCTACTTCGGCTCAAGAGACGTTAGAAATTAAAAAGCGCATAAGTAAAACTGTTCACATCGTTGAAGTATCTAATTTGCCGAATACGGCAAATGAAATAAAGTCAGTAGAGAAAAAAAAAGGAGAATTGAGACTTTGTTTCATTTCTCGTATCTCCGAAAAAAAGAACTTGAATTTTGCAATTGATATTTTAAAGGAGATAAAAAACTTTAAAATCACATTTGATATTTTTGGACCCATTGAAGATGATGCTTATTGGATTGCTTGTAAGGAAAACGAAAAAGGATTGTCGCAGAATGTTAACTTTCAATATAAAGGTGTTTTAAAACCAACAGAGATTGGGAAAATAGTTTCTCAATATCATGCTTTGTTTTTGCCAACCCAAAATGAAAACTATGGGCATATTATTGTAGAAGCATTGCAGCATGCTCGTCCAGTCATTCTTTCAGACCAAACCCCTTGGAGACATTTACAAAGTGCATATGTGGGCTTTGATATTGCATTAAATGATAAAGCTAAATTTATTGAAGCCATTGCAATGTTGGTGAATTTAAGTCAATCAGAATTTGACGCTATGAGTAAGACTTGTATTTCTTATATTAATCATCAATTAAATATTGAAAAAATTAAAGCTCAGTACTTAGAACTTTTTAAATAATGAATCTATTTATAACAGGTATAGGAACTAACGTTGGTAAAACAGTTGTATCAGCTATTTTAACGGAAGCATTCCAGGCAGATTATTGGAAACCTATTCAAAGTGGAGTAGTGGATGGGAAAGATTCGGATACGGTTAAATCGCTTATCAGTAATACAAAAACAGTTTTTCATCCCGAAAAGTATTTGCTACAAGAACCCTTATCCCCTCATTTTGCAGCTAAGTTAGATGGTATAAAGATTGAATTAGATAAAATTCTATTACCTAAAACCGCCAATCATTTAATTATAGAAGGGGCTGGAGGCTTATTAGTACCTATTAATGATACTCAATATGTGATTGATATAGCCAAGCAATTTGGTTGCGAAATTGTATTAGTGATTTCAAGTTATTTAGGATGCATCAATCATTCTTTATTATCGATTGATTATTTAAAAAGAAATAACTTTAAAATTAAAGCAATGGTTTTTAATGGTGAATTTGAGTTAGAAGTTAAACAAGCAATTATTGCCAATGTTACCAATACATTAATATTTGATATTCCTAGTCTGAAAGACCTCTCAAAACAGTCTGTTTTTCAGATTTCATCCAAAATTAAGCCTCAAATTAGCTTATAAACAAGCCTTTTAATTCTCTTTTTCGCTAATGATTTGTATCTTTACAACTCTTAAAATAATCTATTATGATTAAGCCAATAAAATTAATTGAAGTTAAAAGTGAAATAGGAGCAGGTACTCGTGGTTCGAGTATGGGTGTGGATGCCATTAAAATAGCTGCCTTAGATTTTGGAAGTAATTTTTTTAAAAAATTTAAATCTGTTGAAGTTCCAAACGAAAATCACTTGTTATTAGAGCCTGTAGTAAACGATTACGCAAAACGTGTAAAAGGTATTTATGCTTTAAACGAACGTTTAGCTAACGAAATAAAAAAGACTTTATTAAAAGAAGAAGTACCTATTGTTTTAGCAGGCGATCATAGCTCCGCTTTAGGAACTATTAGTGGTATTAAAATGGCTTATCCAAACAAACGTATCGGGGTTATTTGGATTGATGCTCATGCTGATTTACATACACCTTACACAACACCAAGTGGTAATATGCATGGTATGCCAATTGCCTGCGTATTGGGAGAAGACAATAAAGAGCGTCAGCAAAATAAGCCTGATGATGAAACCATTGAATACTGGGAGAAATTAAAAGCATTAGGAGGTATTTCTCCTAAAATTAATTATAACGATTTGGTTTATATTGCGCTTCGTGATTTTGAACCACAGGAAGAATTTTTAATTAAAAAGAATAAAGTTCGCGTGTTTAACTTACAAGAAATTCGTAAGAAAGCCGTAGAACGTGTAGCGATTGAATCTTTAAACTACTTAGATCACTGTGATATTATTTACGTAAGTTTTGATGTAGATAGTATGGATAGCCGCATTAGTAGCGGTACAGGAACTCCAGTGCCAAATGGCATTACCGAAAAAGAAGCAGGAAATTTAATTTACTATATCATGCGTTCTAAAAAAATAGTGTGTTTTGAAATGGTAGAAATTAACCCAACACTTGATAAAGAAAATTTAATGGCAGAAAATGCTTTCGAAATTTTACAAAAAGCAACTAACCAATTAAATAACGATTTCTAGAAAAATAAAATATATAAGGTTTAAAAAGTTTAAAAGTTAAATATTTTAAACTTTCTAAACCTTTAAGCTTTCTAAATTTATAATGCACTCCCTAAAATCCATAAACGCTTATTTCATCAAGTACAAATGGCGTTTATTAATGGGAGCATTGTTTGTGGTACTTTCAACTATTTTCTCTATTTACCAAGGTGTTATTGTTAGAAATGCCACTAACGAAATTGTAGATTTAATTGCTAATCACAAAGCTGTAGATTCCTCAAAATTTATTGTGTTTGGCCTGACTTTATTAGGATTAGCTTTAACCAGCGGTTTTTTTTTGTTTTTAATGCGCCAAACCATTATTGTGATGAGTCGCCATATAGAGTTTGATCAAAAAAACGAATTATACAAACACTACCAAACGTTAGATGCTGCTTTTTATAAAAACAATAGCACAGGCGATTTAATGAATCGCATTAGTGAAGACGTTGGTAAAGTGCGCATGTATACTGGTCCCGCTATTATGTATTTAATTAATACATTTTCAACGGTAGTAATTGTTTTGGCATTTATGCTTAAAATAAATTGGCAATTAACCTTCTTGGTGTTTGCACCTTTGCCTTTTTTATCTGTTGTGATTTATAAAGTATCCGATTTAATTAATAAACGTAGTACGGTTGTTCAACAAGAATTATCGAAGCTAACTTCTCATGCGCAGGAAACGTTTTCGGCTATTCGTGTTATTAAAGCCTACGCTCGCGAAAAACATTACATCAATGAATTAGAAATATTAAACACGGATTTCAAAAAACATAATTTACGTTTAGCAATAGTAGAAGCTTTTTTTCAGCCAGTCATGGTATTAATGATTGGTGTAAGCGTTATTGTCACCGTTTGGTATGGCGGACATTTAGTTATTAATAAAACTATTGAGCCAGGAAATATCACTGAGTTTATTTTGTACGTATATAAATTAACCTGGCCATTTGCTTCTTTAGGTTGGGTAACGTCTTTAATTCAACGCGCGTCTGCTTCTCAAACACGTATCAATGAGTTTTTAAAAACAAAATCAAGTATCATTAATACTCCCGAAATTAAAACAAACATAGAAGGCTATATTGAATTTAAAAATGTTGGATTTACCTATACGGACAGTAAAATTGAAGCTTTAAAAAATTTAAATCTAAAAATAGAAAAAGGTAAAACCATTGGTATAAAAGGACAAATAGGAATAGGAAAGTCCACCATTGCTAATTTAATGACACGCTTATACGATACCACTTCTGGAGAAATTTATTTAGATGGACGACCTATTAAGAAATACGATGTGTTTGCGTTGCGTAAAAGTATTGGTTATGTGCCTCAAGAAGTATTTTTGTTTTCAGATTCCATTCGTAATAACATTGCTTTCTCAACCAATCATGATTATACTGAACAAGAAGTAATACAAGCCGCTAAAGATGCAGGTGTGTATGATAATATCATGGCTTTTCCTGAAGGTTTTGATACCGTAGTAGGCGAAAGAGGTGTGACTTTATCGGGCGGACAAAAACAGCGTATTTCAATTGCACGCGCTATTATCTCTAAACCTCAAATTTTAATTTTTGATGATTGCTTATCTGCTGTGGATGTAGAAACTGAAGAATTGATTTTAAATAATTTGAAATCGATTATGAAAGATAAAACGACGATTATTATCAGTCACCGGGATTCTGCTTTACGTTATGCAGATAAAGTGGTTGAACTTTAGTTTTTGTAACTAATTATACCATGTTATGTAACGGTTTTTATGTTGCAGTGTCACTAATAAACCCCTCTTTATTTATTCCATTATCTACAAATAGCTTGTCTAATTTTTTAAAGTCAAAGTAGTCGTAGGATAGAATGTGAATGTATTTACCAGTAGGAAGTTTAAGAATTAAAGTGTCATATTGAGTTCTATAGGAGTTAAAAAACACACATTCATTTGTCTTAAAAGATAGTTTTTGAAATTTAATTAAATTATAGATTACAATTTTGTCTTTGTCTAGTATTATATAGTTTGATTCTGTTATAAGGCGCTTTGTAATTTTATAGATGATAAATGTTGGAACGCTAATGAAAAACAACAAACCTATTACACTTAGGTCTATTTGTATACCATTTGCAATAATGTCTTTAATAGTTATAGTAAGTGTCAAAATTAATATTGCAATGAGTGTCAAACGTAATAGAGGAATGAAAAAGTTATATTTCAGATTGTATTTTGTCATTGCATAGTTTTTGCACAAAAATGGCAAATAGCTTATAGGAAACATTTTAAGATTCTTATATTGCTAATTTTGCAATATTACCCCAGTTTTTTGGTTTCTATTGTTTTCCATAAATATATAAATTTCTACCCCAACATCTCTAAAAACTCATCTTCGTTAATCATCTTCACGCCCAACGATTCAGCTTTCTTTAATTTTTCTGGCCCCATATTGTTGCCTGCTAAAACAAAGCTTGTTTTTTTAGAGATAGAACCTGAGTTTTTGCCGCCATGTAGTTCAATCATTTCCTTGTATTGGTCGCGGCTATGTTTAGCAAATACTCCACTAATCACAAAGGTTAAATCTTTTAATTTATCACTGCCGCCTTGTTGTTGTTCTTCGCTTAATTCAAATTGTAAACCAGCGGCTTTTAATTTTTCAATAATGGCTTTATTTTTTTCATTACTAAAAAAGTCGTGTAAGCTAATGGCAATAATTTCTCCTACTTCGTCAATGGCTAATAATTCTTCTTTGGAAGAGTGTATTAAAATATCCAAGGTCTTTACTTTCTTAGCAATTTTCTTAGCGGTGGTTTCTCCCACATGTCTAATACCAATGGCATAGAGTACACGTTCAAAAGGCACTTGTTTGCTAGTATCTAAACCTTCTATTAAATTATTAGCAGATTTTTCGGCCAAGCGTTCTAATGGCAAAAGCTGTTCTTTTTTTAAATCGTATAAGTCTGCAATGTTTTTTACTAAGCCGGCTTTAAATAATTGCACAATGGTTTCGCCTCCTAAGCTGTCAATATTCATAGCTTTGCGAGACACAAAATGTTCCATTTTTCCAATCACTTGTGGTGGACATTCATTTTCATTCGGACAAAAATGATTGGCTTCACCTTCGTTACGTTGTAGTTCGGTATTGCATTCGGGGCATTGCGTAATGTAATGCGTTGGTTGAGAGGCTGCTTTACGTTTGCTTAAATCAACACCAATAATTTTAGGAATAATTTCCCCACCTTTTTCTACAAACACCATGTCGCCAAGTCGGACATCTAATTTTTCAATAATATCGGCATTGTGCAAAGAAGCTCTTTTTACCGTTGTTCCTCCAAGTTGAACAGGTTGCAAATTAGCAACTGGTGTAATCGCACCTGTGCGTCCTACTTGGTAAGCAATGCTTAGTAATTCGGTACTTACTTGCTCGGCTTTAAATTTATAAGCAATGGCCCAACGTGGCGATTTAGCTGTGAATCCTAAATTTTGTTGTTGATTGTAACTGTTGACTTTAATTACAATACCATCAATATCATAAGGTAGTTTAAAACGTTCTTTATCCCAATGATTAATAAAATTAATTACTTCGTTAATGCCGCTGCATAATTTAGCGTCTTCCGAAATTTTAAAACCCCACGATTTGGCAGCATGCATATTATCAAAATGTGATTGATGTGGTAAGTTTTCTCCTAACACATAATACAAAAAGCAATCTAACTTACGTTTAGCAGTTTGCGCCGAATCTTGCATTTTCATGCTACCCGAAGCAGCATTACGAGGATTTGCCATCAAGGCATCACCAATTTCTTCTCGTTCTTTATTAATGGCATCAAACACGGGGCGCGGCATAAATACTTCGCCTCGTATTTCAAATTTTTCAGGATAATTACCTTTTAATTGTAATGGAATGGATTTAATGGTTTTTGCATTGGTGGTCACATCATCACCTTGCACACCATCGCCACGAGTAATAGCCTGTGTTAATTTACCATTCTCATAAATTAAACTAATAGATAAGCCATCAAATTTTAATTCGCACACGTAGTCAATGCCTTCATCAAACAATCCGCCAATGGCAGTAATGCCTAAGCCTTCTCGCACACGTCGGTCAAAGTCCAGTAAATCTTCTTGATTGTAACTATTGCTTAAGGATAACATCGCATATTGATGTTTTACCGATTTGAATTCTTTGGTAATTTGTCCACCAACACGTTGGCTAGGGGAGTTAGGCGATAAAAATTCAGGAAACTGTTTTTCTAAAGCCATCAATTCTTCCAATAACTGATCAAAATCATAATCGCTAATAGTTGGGTTATCAAGCACGTAATAGTTGTAATTGTGTTGTTCTAATAGCTTAGAGAGGACTTGGATTTTATATTGTGCTTCCGTAGGAGTCATATAGTTTGTAATTCTTTAACAAATTTGTTATTTTTGAGTAAGAATACATTATAAATTTGTCAGTAGAAATTAACAGGTTTTGAAAAAGAATTTTTCTAAAATATTTATAGCATTTGTAGCTATCGTTTACGTGTTGTCTACGGTTGGTGTATCTGTATTTTCTCATTATTGTGGAGGAGAGTTAGAGAAGGTGACGTTATTTTCTAAAACTAAATCTTGTTGTGGTGGAGAAGAAGAAGCGGCAATGACCGATGATGGTTGTTGCAAGAATGAGTTGGTTCATGTGTCGTTTCAAAAAGACTTTACATTTTACACTTTACTTAATTCTATTAAGGCTCCAATACATGGGTTATTTATTGTAAGACCTGATTTTAACTTCGCTCCTTTAAAAATTTTTATTACCGATTTTTCATCAATCGATAGAAAAGTTCATCCACCCAATTTGGTTCAGCAAGATATTGTTGAATGCAGCGTCATTAGAGTTTGATAATAGTTATTAGGATTTTCCTTATTTAACTTATTTATTAAATTTTAATTATATCATTAAATGAAATCAATTATCATATTATGTATTGGGCTAATCTTTTCAATAAAGATTCACGCGCAATCAACTATTCAAACAACAACTATTGCAGTTAAAGGAAACTGTGACGAATGCAAAGAACGTATAGAAAATGCTGCGGACATCAAAGGCGTTAAAAATGCGATTTGGAAAGAAGAAACTCAAATTTTGACAGTAACTTTTGATTCAAAAAAAGTGACTCTTGAGCAAATAGAAAAAACTATTGCAAAATCAGGACACGAAACAGTAAATCAAAAAGCAGATTCGTCAGCTTATAATACTTTGCCTTCTTGTTGCAAATATCAATCAACAGATTGTAAGAAAAAATAATAACCATGAATAAGTTATTATTAGCTCTTTTTGGGCTTGTTTTGTCATTACCTAGTTTTGCGCAATTAAAAGGCAGAGTTGTGGAGATTTCGCAAAACAAGAAAGATACTTCGGCACTTCCTGGCGTAAACGTATTTTGGTTGAATACATCTATAGGTTCAACAACAGATGTCAATGGTTTGTTTTCTATTCCATCAACTACCGAAGCCAATCGTTTAATTATAACCGCTGTTGGTTATAAAAGTGACACATTAGCAATTAAAGATAACACGAAGTTCTTATCTATTCGATTAAAAGGTGGAGTAGAGCTAAACGAAGTAGAAGTAGTTTATCAATCTTCAGGAACAGAATTATCCTACATGAGTGCCATCAAAATGGAAACATTAAATGAGCATTCATTAATGAAGGCCGCTTGCTGTAATTTATCTGAGAGTTTTGAAACCAACCCGAGTGTGGATGTTAATTTTGCAGATGCGGTTACTGGAACAAAGCAAATTCAAATGTTAGGTTTATCTGGCCAATACGCTCAAATTACGAAAGAGAACATGCCATATATGCGTGGTTTAGCAAATGGTTATGGTTTAAGTTTTGTTCCTGGGACTTGGATTCAATCCATTCAATTAAGTAAAGGTGCAGGATCTGTGATTAACGGTTATGAAAGTTTTACGGGACAGATTAATACCGAATTGCAAAACCCAGAAAACTCAGATCGTTTAAACTTTAATACATACGTGAATCAAAATGCACGTAACGAATATAATTTAAACGTGAAGCATCGTTTTAATGAAAAGTTTGCGGTTGGATTATTAACCCATGCAAATTTCAATCCTTTGAAAGAAGATATGAATCACGATGGTTTTTTGGATATTCCAACTGGTAAACAATATAATGTGATGAACAAGTATGCATTTAATTCAGGAAAAGGTTTTGAAGCGCAATTTGGAGGTGGCTATTTGGAGGATGTTAGAAACGGTGGACAAAACCATCCTTCCATTGATTTTGATACAATATCTCACGGTCCTGGGCATTCAGTTGTTGTTGCAGATACTTTACCATTATATTTGGTTGAAATAAAAAACAAAAAGTGGGAATTATATAGTAAAACAGGATTTGTATTCAGAAAGAAACCAGGGACAAGTATGGGATTACAGTTATCCTACTTAAATCATGATCAACATAATACCTATGGTTTAAATACCTATACTGGTTTACAAAAAACATTTTATGCCAATTATATTTTTCAGGGAATAATTAAAACAACTGATAACACCTATAAAATTGGAGCAAGTTATTTAGATGATAACGTCAGCGAAACTTATCGTTTATTCAAATTTGATCGTCATGAAAAAGTGGCTGGTACTTTTGCAGAGTTTGCTCATAACAAAGGTGAGAAATTTAATGTAGTGACAGGATTACGTGCCGATTATCATAACTATTATGGCTTGTTTTTTACCCCGCGTTTACACATGCGTTATGCACTAAAAGGTAGTAAAACCGTTTTTAGAACTAGCGGGGGTAGAGCTTTAAAAACAGTGAATGTATTTGCAGAGAATACCCCTTTAATGGCAACTTCAAGGGCTTGGATTATTAAGCCAAGTGATTTAACAATGCCTTATGGTTTAAAGCCAGAAACAGGATGGAACTATGGATTTAACTTTACTCAAAAAATGAAGTTGAATTATAAAAATGCTTATGTAACCATTGATTTGTATCGTACTGATTTTACACAACAAGTAATAGTGGATGTAGATAATAATACCCAAGAAGTATCTTTTTATAACCTAAACGGGCCTTCGTATTCAAACACTGCACAAATTGAGTTTGGTTGGGAAATTCGAAAACGTTTGAATGTAAAAACAGCTTATCGTTATGTGGATACAAAAGTAAATTATCAAACTGGTTTGCTTCAAAAAGCTTTAGTGTCGATGCATAGGGCGTTTATTAATATTGGTTATGAAACTAAAAACAAAAATTGGCTATTTGATGCAACCTTACAATACAATGGTAAAAAACGGTTACCAAGTACTCGAAATAATCCTGAAGCATATCAGCGAGCTGAGTATTCGCCTAATTTTTATAATGTGTTAGCACAAATAACTTATATGGCAAAAATTAAGCGCGCCGATTTTCATGTGTATGTTGGTGTAGAAAATGCAATGGATTACAAACAAGCTAATCCCATAGTAGCAAGCGATGCACCATTTAATAAATACTTTGATGCTAGTATGGTGTGGGGACCAATTTATGGTAGAATGCTATATGCAGGATTGAGATTTAAGATTAAGTAATCTAATGCCTTCTCTTTTTTGGTTTTTTATTAAAAGTAGGGCAGGTATCACAATGATTTTTGCCTCTAAATATATAACAACTTGATAACAGTAAAGAACTTGTTATAGCTATAATTAGGACGTATAAATATGATTTTTTCATTTATCTTTACAAAGATAAAAAAATAGACATAATAATCTCTATATGAACTCAAAAGAGCAATTTTTAAAAGAAGAATATATTCCTTTATTACAGCAATTATCGGATAATGAAGTTGGTTTATGGGGCGTTTTATCTCCACAAGGCATGATAGAGCATATGACCGATTCTTTTGCCAATGCACACGGAAGAATTAAATTACCGGCACAGACACCCGACGCTATTTTGCCTAAAGTAAGAGCCTTTGCATTAAGCGAAACTTCTTTTAAAGAAAATACAAAAAATGTATTGATGAGCGAGGAGCCAGCGCCCTTAAGAAACCATTCGATAACAGAAGCGATTTGGGAGCTTGAAAAAGAAATAAAAGCATTTATGGAGTTTTATAAATCAAACCCTGATTCTAAAAATTTAAACCCATTTTTTGGTGAGTTTAATTACGAAGAGTGGTTGCATTTATTGCACAAGCATGCCAATCACCATTTAAAACAATTCAATTTATTATAAGTATGGATCATCACAGAGGAAGAAATAATAGAAATAGTGAAGAGAATTTAGAGAATTTAATTTTTGGTACACGTGCTGTTATTGAAGCCATTAGCGCAGGAAAAGAAATTGATAAAATCATAATTCAAAAAGGCTTATCTAATCAATTGTATAGCGAATTGCGTAAAGCAATTAAGGATTTAGATATTCCTATTCAAATTGTACCGCCCGAAAAAATCAATCGTATTACTTCTAAAAATCATCAAGGGGTTTTAGCATTTGTCTCTCAAATTACTTATTACGGAGTAGAAGATTTATTAGCTGATGTTTTTGAAAAAGGAAAAACACCTTTAGTGTTAATTTTAGATAGAATTACCGACGTTCGTAATTTTGGAGCCATTGCTCGTAGTGCTGATTGTGCAGGAGTTGATTTTATTGTCATTCCAAGTAGAGGAGCAGCACAGATAAATGCAGATGCGGTTAAGACAAGTGCAGGTGCTTTAAACAGAATGAAAGTTTGCCGAGTAGATAATTTAAAAAATAGCATTGAGTATTTAAAAGAATCGGGCTTGCAAATTATTGCTTGTCACGAAAAGACAACGAGCTACCATTTTAATGCCGATTTAACAAAACCATCAGCAATCATTATGGGTTCTGAAGAAAATGGTATTTCAAACGAATACTTAAAACGTAGTGATATGCAAGTAAAGATACCAATGGTTGGAATTATTGCTTCGTTAAACGTTTCGGTAGCAACTGGTATTATTTTATTTGAGGCAGTTAAACAAAGATTATAATGATTACGAATCATTACGAATATGCGAATCTAACAGCTTAGCTCAGCAAACACAGATTCGTACATTCGTATAAAATTCGTAATAAGAAATAAAAAATGAAAACGATTGAAGACATAAAAGCCCGCGAACTCATTAAAGAATGTGTGTTTAAAACTTCACGTTCTAGCGGTGCTGGTGGGCAAAATGTAAATAAAGTTGAATCAAAAGTTGAATTATGGTTTAATATTTCGGAGTCTGAAAAATTAACAGAAGAAGAGAAAATGATATTGCTTTATAAGTTGCATAAGAAGCTGGAAAAAGAAACAACGATTCATTTGCAAGAACAAACCGACAGAACACAATTAAAAAATAAAGAGTTACTTAAAGATAAATTTTATAAATTAATTCTTCAAGGATTTAAAGTTTCAAAGCCACGAAAACCAACAAAAGTTAGCAAGGCGGTTAAAGCAAAGAGATTAGATAATAAGAAGGCTAAAAGTGAAACGAAACAATTACGAAGAAAAATAACTTAGAAATATGTTTTAAATTATTGAGGACAAAAACAACTCAAAACTTATAACTCAAAACTCATAACTAAATAAATTATGCCAAAAATATTAATTATAGACGACGAGAAGGCTATTCGCAGAACCATAAAAGAAATTTTAGAATTTGAAAAATATACGGTAGACGAAGCTGAGGATGGTCAGCAGGGATTAGAAATGGCTTTAAAAGGTCATTACGATGTTGTTTTGAGTGATATTAAAATGCCGAAATTAGACGGTAATGAATTATTGAATAAGCTAATGGCGCATGGAACCGAGTCATCATTAATTATGATGAGTGGCCACGGCAATATTGAAAATGCAGTGGATGCTGTTAAAAAAGGAGCGTTTGATTATTTGTCAAAACCAATTGACTTAAATCGCTTATTGGTAACAATTCGAAACGCTATGCATAAATCTACTTTAGTAGTTGAAACCAAAATTTTAAAGAAAAAAATAGGAAAAACGTATCAAATGATCGGAAATTCGTTAGCGCTAAATAATATTCGCGATATGATAGATAAAGTTGCTCCAACTGATGCGCGTGTCTTAATTACAGGAAGTAATGGCAGTGGAAAAGAATTGGTTGCTCGCGAAATCCATAATAAAAGTAGCAGAGCTAATGCTCCATTGATTGAAGTAAATTGTGCAGCAATCCCAAGCGAATTAATAGAAAGCGAATTGTTTGGACACGAAAAAGGTGCTTTTACAAGTGCTATTGCAACCCGTAAAGGAAAATTTGAATTAGCCGAAGGCGGTACAATCTTTTTAGATGAAATTGGAGATATGAGCTTATCTGCTCAAGCAAAAGTATTGCGAGCCTTACAAGAAAATAAAATTACAAGGGTAGGTGGTGATAAAGAAATTAAGGTCGACGTTAGAATTATTGCAGCAACTAATAAAGATTTAAAAAAACAAATTGAAAAAGGTGAGTTTAGAGAAGATTTATTTCATCGCTTAAGTGTTATTCCTATCCAAGTTCCTTCATTGAACGAAAGGAAAGAAGATATTCCATTACTAACAGAACATTTTGTTAATTTAATTTGTGCTGATTATGGAATGCCTATTAAAACAATCACCAAAGATGCTATTAAGGTTTTACAACAAAAAGATTGGACAGGTAATATTCGTGAATTTAGGAATGTAATTGAGCGTTTAATTATTTTGTGCGGAAAAGAAATTAACGATAAAGATGTGAAGCAATTTGCTTAAATAAAGAATGAAGTTATTGGTTTTTAGTTGTTGGAAAAGTATTATTGTAACTCAAACAACCAAAAACAAATATCAAACAACTTAATAAAATGAACAAAACAACCGAAGCCGATTCATATTATAATAATTTGGAGACCATGAGTGTTCAGGAATTATTAATGAACATGAATAAAGAAGATAAATCAGTCCCCTTAGCTGTTGAAAAAGCAATTCCTCAAATTGAGAAATTAGTGGACGTGATTGTTTCTAAAATGCAACAAGGAGGACGCCTATTTTATATGGGAGCAGGCACAAGCGGACGATTAGGAATATTGGATGCAAGCGAATGTCCACCAACCTATGGTATAGCTCAAGGAATTGTGTCGGGTTTAATTGCAGGTGGCGACACCGCTATTAGAAAGGCCGTTGAGTTTGCAGAAGATGATGTAAACCAAGGCTGGGCAGATCTACAAGAGTATAAAATTACTACAAACGATGTTGTGGTTGGAATTGCAGCTTCAGGAGCAACACCTTATGTGATTGGTGCATTAGAAACATGCAATAAAAATAATATTGAAACTGGTTGTATTGTTTGTAATAACGGTTCACCAGTTGCTGCAGTATCTAAATTTCCAGTTGAAGTTGTTGTTGGTCCAGAGTTCGTAACTGGTTCAACAAGAATGAAATCGGGTACTGCTCAAAAGTTGGTATTGAATATGATTTCAACATCTGCGATGATTAAATTAGGACGCGTAAAGGGAAATAAAATGGTGGACATGCAATTGAGTAATGATAAACTAGTAGATAGAGGTACTAAAATGGTAATGAAAAATACTGGCTTAGAAGATTATGAAATTGCCAAAGCATTATTATTAAAACATGGTAGCGTGAGAAAAGCAACAGAGAGTTTAGGTAAATAATGCCAGAACAAAAAAATAATCCACTACACGGTAAAACACTGCAAATGATTTTAGAACATTTGGTGCAACATTACCGTTGGGATGGATTAGCTTATCATGTTGATATTAATTGTTTTAAATCAAATCCAAGTATAAAATCGAGTTTAACGTTTTTACGTAAAACACCCTGGGCGCGCAAAAAAGTGGAAGATTTGTACGTAGATTTAATAAATTCTTAATCAAACATTTCTCGTTAAAAGTTTTATCTTTGGAAACATTATTTTCTTTTAATTGTATTATATACAGAAAACTAAAAACCAATAAAACTATGTTATTAAACAAACTAAAAACGATTACAGGAGCAATTGCCATTGCAGCTCTTACAACAACATCTTTAAGCGCACAATTAAAAGTGCCAGCTCCAAGTCCATTACAAACAGTAAAACAAGCTTTTGCTTTATCTGATATTACGATTGAATATTCTCGTCCAAGTGCAAAAGGTCGTGTTGTTTATGGCGATGTGGTTTCTTTTGGAAAAGTATGGCGTACAGGTGCAAATGGTGCTACTAAAATCACATTTGGTGAAGATGTAAAAGTAGAAGGTACAGAAGTAAAAGGGGGTACTTATGCTTTATATTCAGTTCCTAATAAAGACAGTTGGGAATTAATGTTATATAAAGATTTAACATTAGGTGGTAATGTTGCTGATTATAAAAAAGAAGATGAAGTATTACGTTTTACTGTAAAACCAACAGCTTTAACTGAGAAAGTAGAAACGTTTGAAATTAATGTAGCGGATATTACTTCTACTTCAGCTAACATCGAATTATCTTGGGAAAAAACTCGTGTGGCTTTTAAAGTAACGGCTGATATTGATTCTAAAATCATGAAAACAATTGAGTCAACAGTTGTTAAAGATACACGTCCTTATTACCAAGCAGCTTCTTATTATTATGAAAATGATAAAGATTTGAAATTAGCGAATGAGTGGATTGACAGAGCAATTGCAAATAATCCTAAAGCATATTGGGTAGTTTTATTGAAAGCAAAAATCCAATTTAAAGCAAAAGATTTAAAAGGTGCTGCAGTTACTGCTGAACAAGCAAAAGTTTTAGCAACAGCAGATCAAGATGATGCTTACGTTAAAATGGCAGATAAAATCATTGCAGATTGCAAAAAATAATTTAGAGTTTTTATAATTCAAAAGTCCTATCGGTAACGGTAGGACTTTTTTTTGTTTTAGGATTTTTAGATTATTTGGGCTTGCCCCTTGAAGAAGCAGCGGGTCGTGCTCTTTTCGCTACAATCTTTTTTCGTACCTCAAAAGGATTTACGCTACAATCACTCACGCAAATTATTTTAATTGAAAATCAGTTTGCGTGAAGGATAGAACGGAAATCCTTTTATGTAACGAAGTGAAGTAAAAGATTGGAGTGATAGCCTGACCGCTTTTCGCGGGCACGCCCAAATTATTACACAACCTTTCTTTTATTTAAAATCAACTGAATAATATATGCCAATGCCATTACTAATAAGCATCCAATCACGTTTAACCACAAGAAGGCAGTTAAATCCGTTATCCAGGCGTATACAATAAATCCTTCGGCAAACAAGGCCGCATAAAAAACGGATGTTCCGCTAATACGTTTCATATAAAAGGCGACTAAGAAAATGCCTAGAATGGTTCCGTAAAATAAAGAACCTAAAATATTAACGGCTTCAATTAAATTACCAACTCGGCTGGCATAAAAAGCCACCATAATACAAAACAAACCCCAGATAACAGTTGTCCAACGCGATGCCGATAAGTAAGATTTGTCTGTTTCTTCTTTTTTAAATAAGCGTTTATAAAAATCAATAATGGTAGTTGATGCCAATGAATTTAATCCGCTAGCCATCGAGCCCATAGATGCTAAAAAGATGATAGCAATCAATAACCCAACCACACCAATTGGCAATTGTGTGGTAATGAAATTTAAAAAAATATAGTTTGTATCATTCACATCCGCTTTCGGATTATTTTTTTGCATTAAAGCAGTTGCTTCTTTTCTAATCGCATTACTTTTTTTATCAGCTGCTTGCACGTTTGTTCTTGCTGTATTAATTGCTTGCTCATCCTCACTGTGAATGGCTTCTATAAGCTTATTGACTTCAACTTGTTTTTCGGTATGAGCTAAAACATAGGCTTTTTCTAATGCTTTAAAATCTTCTTTGTATTCACTGTTTTGGATGCTACTTACTTCTACTTTATTAAAAAAGATGGGCGATTGATGAAACTGGTAAAATGTAAAAACGAGTACGCCAATTAATAAAATAAAAAACTGCATTGGTATTTTTACCAAGCCATTCATCACCAAACCTAAACGACTTTGTGCAATAGATTTACCTGTTAAATAGCGTCCAACTTGAGATTGGTCGGTTCCAAAATAAGACAATTGTAAAAAGAAACCGCCAATAATTCCCGACCAAATATTGTATTTATTATTCACATCAAATTTGGTATCAATAGCGTTGAGTTTATCCATTTTACCAGCAATGTGTAAAGCGTCACTAAAACTCACGTTATCAGGTAATAAATGAACGACCATGTAAGCGGCTAAAAATAAACCGGCAAAAATCACACTCATTTGAAACAGTTGTGTGTAGGATACCGCTTTTGCTCCACCATAAACGGTGTAGGCGATTACAATGAGTCCATTTAAAACAATGGTATAGTTAACGTCAATATTTAAAATGGTAGATAAAATAATAGCTGGTGCATAAATGGTAATCCCAGTGGAGAGACCGCGTTGCAATAAAAATAAAAAGGCAGTGAGTGTTCGTGTTTTATTATCAAAACGTTTTTCTAAAAATTCGTAAGCCGTAAAAACATTGAGTTTATGAAAAATAGGAATAAAGGTAATACAGAGTACAACCATAGCTAATGGTAAACCAAAGTAAAATTGTACAAATCGTAAACCGTCAGTATAGCCTTGTCCAGGAGCAGATAAAAAGGTAATAGCGCTAGCTTGAGTAGCCATAACGGATAAACCAACATGATACCAAGGTAATTGTCTATCTGCTAATAAATAGCCTTCAATGCTTTTTGTATGGCGGCTCTTCCAAACACCGTAACCAACGATGGATAAAAGTGTGATACTTAATATGATCCAATCAATAAAACTCATTTATATTGTTGAGTGAAAAAGTAAAGCGAAACAATAACAGCAACTAATACGCCAATAACCAAAGCATAAACATTACGCCATGATTTTAGGATTGGTGATTTTTCTTCTTCTAGTTTATTCATTGGTTAAATAGAGACGCGGATAAAACTGATTTGGCTGATTCTCACAGATTTTCTTTGTTGTAGTTAATGGATTTATTTGTGTTTAGTTGGTAAATGTGAATTTTTTATTGTCGTTTGTAAACACTTTTCTTTTGAATGCCGCTCGTTTACCAAAATTAAATAATAAGCCAACTTCTATGCTTGTTGCTTTAAGGTAATTAAATAATTGAACTTCGTGTTCTGGTACTAACGCTTCACAAGATTTTAGTTCTAAAATGATTTTATCTTCTACTATGATGTCTGCAAAATATTCACCAATTATTGAATCTTTAAAGTGAACTTTGACGATTTTTTGAGATTCAACTTTAAAACCTCTACTTTTTAATTCAATAAGCATGGCGTTTTCGTATACTTTTTCTAAAAATCCAAAACCGAGTTCATTGTATACAAAATAATATGCACTGATTATTTCCTCAGTTATATCTTTATGTAATAATGATTCTGAATTATTTTTATCAGTATTCATTTAATGTTTTTTAAATTTTTATATACGTTCTAGTATTACTTTCTTAATTTACTCTATAATTTTCATCCGCATTAATCTGCTTTATCCGCTCAATTCGTGTTCCATTTAAACCAACTACTGCTTATTTTCTGGTAAACTCAATAAATTTACAAATAAACGGTAAGCGCCAGGAATACCAGCTGGTAGCTCTCTAAAAAAAACTAAACCTGTGTACACAAAATTGCCTTTGCCATATTTGCCAATAATTAAACTACCATCGCTTGCTTTTTCATTAGGGTCTTTCATACTAAAAATAGTTTCGTATTGCTTATCAATTTCAGTGGCAAAATAAATGCCTCGTTCTTGAATCCAGCCATCAAAATCTTTTTGAGTAATTTGATTTGGAAAGTTTAACGCCGAATGCTTCTCGTTACTAAACACAATGTTTGCTTTTTCATCTGTTACTCTGTCTCTTGAAATAGTGAAAGGGTAAGGGCCAATATTAGCCTTTACTGGACCAATGCGGTTATTTGTATTGTATTGAACAATTAAATTACCACCATTTTTCACGTATTCCATTAGTTTGGTATAGTGCACTTGTAATCTATCATTGGTGTTATAAGCACGAACGCCAGACACGATAGCATTGAATTGAGATAGATTTCCATTACTCAATAACTCGTCAGTTAAAATTGTTACATTATAACCAATTTGTTTTAATGCAGCTGGCACGTCATCTCCAGCACCAGGAATATAACCGATGTTAGTTCCCGTTTTCTTCAAATCAATATTTACTAAACCTGCTTCAGCATCGCTTAAAATAAATTGATAAGGAATATGATCGTACTCAATTCGTTTAATGCTCTTATTGTATGAAACGCTATTTATTAAAACAGATGCTTGTAATTGTCCGTCCTTTGCATTTTTATCTGCAACAATCGTTGCTTCAATAATGGCTTCATCACCTTTGTTTGCTAATTTGAAGTCAGGATTTTTAATTGTGATATTCCATCCAGCACTGCCTTTTAATTGTAAAGTACCATTTGTATTAGCAGCATTTGCTTTAATGGTAATAGAAATAGTTTTAGGAGTGGCATCTGTAAATACAAATACCTTTTCAGGAATATTAACCGTTGCAGGTGCTAGTATTTCAAAGGGACGATAAATTTCTCCTTTTACAGGATCCGTAAATTTATAAACTAAAGGGCGTTCAATTTTTAAATTTAAATCCAAAATAGAAATATTAAAACCCACTTTAGTATTGGATTCATTTTCTGGTCTACCAATTAAATTAGGATTAGTAACGGTATACAAACCAATATCGTGTTTTTGATTTAGCCAATATGGATTTGAAAAAGATAGTGAATTAGATAGTTTTTCTTTACGTTTAAAAGTATACAATTCATTTGATTTTAAAGTCAACACCGTTGTTGTATCACTATTTAAATAAGAAACACTATTTAATTTTACATCGCTTTTATTACGATTTATGATTTGTGTGGTGATAGCAACATCTTGGCCTGTGATGCCAATATAATCAGAAGTTGAAGCCTCTAACCATAAACCCGAACAAGCTAGCAATAAAGACTCTGTCTCTTTTAGCTTTTGCTTTTTCCAATAGCGTAAATTTTCATTTGATTCATCTAATGCTTGAATTTGTTTGTAAATAGCAACTAAGTCTGGAAGGCTATTTTCAGGTGCTTGAGGATTATATGTTTTAATACAATCATCTATTAATTTTTGAATTTTATCTTGTCCTTTAAATTTTGCCCAAGTAGTATTGATGCTTTCAAATAAATCCGTTGCAACACTATCTCCTTTTAGTAATTTAAAATATTCGATATTGGAACCACGTTGTTTAGCAGAACCAAAGCCTTGACTTTTATGACAAGAGCGACTCTCCGCAGCAATTTCGCCATAGCTTTTTCCTAATAAAGGATTAAATACACCCACATCTATTTTTAATTGATTAGGAGCAGTGGTGTTGGTTGTACCAAAATTAAAGGTGTTCCAAAAAATGCGTTTGGCTTGCCATACTTGAACAGATTTTAATTGTTCAGGAAAACGTTTTGGATCTGCAGCTGCATCAAAAGCTTCAACAGCTAACATAGCTGATGTTGTGTGATGTCCATGTCCACCTTCGCCAGTTGTGGGAAAACGACAAATAATCACATCTGGTTTAAATCTTCTAATCGATAAAACTACATCTGCCAAAATACTGTCTTTATTCCAAAAAGTAAAGGTTTCTTCGGGTGTTTTCGAATATCCAAAGTCGTTGGCTCTTGTGAAATATTGCTCTGCACCATCTATTCTTCTGGCTGCTAATAATTCTTGTGTTCTAATTAATCCTAGTAGTTCGCCTTGTTCTTTTCCAATTAAATTTTGTCCACCATCGCCTCGTGTTAATGATAAATATCCAGTTCTAAATTTCTTTTCATTTGCTAAATATCCTAGTAAACGTGTGTTTTCATCATCAGGATGTGCAGCTACGTAAAGCACACTTCCAACGGTATTTAATTTTTTTAAACCCTGAATAATGTCAGCTGAATTTTGAGCATAATGTTTTATATATCCTAATAGAGGAAGAGCAAGAAGTAAGAGTTGTTTTTTCATAATCATTAATACAAGATTTTGAAGATAAGAATTTATGTGTCAATTAAAATAATTATCAATTGTTAATTTGAATCATTATTAAAGACAAATTAAATCTTATTTTTGTTTGGTATTAATGAAAAAAGAATTCAACATAAACGAAATGACAGATGGTATTTTATCATCCAATATTTCCTATGTGAGTAAAGCGATAACTCTTGTTGAATCTACTAAGCATGAGCACCAAGAACAAGCTCAGCAAATTATTAATACGATTATCAAACACAGTGGCAATTCATTTCGTTTAGGAATTACGGGTGTTCCAGGAGTAGGGAAGAGTACTTTTATTGAAAGCTATGGTATAGAAGTTATTAGTCGTGGACATAAATTGGCTGTATTAGCAATTGATCCAAGCAGTCAGTTAAGTAAAGGAAGTATTTTAGGAGATAAAACGCGCATGGAGCAATTATCTGTTCATCCTAAAGCCTTTATTCGTCCTTCACCTAGTTCAGGTAGTCTAGGAGGTGTTGCTCGTAAAACGAAAGAAAGTATTATTATTTGCGAAGCAGCTGGATACGATTATATATTTATAGAGACTGTTGGAGTAGGGCAGAGTGAAACAGCCGTTCATCAGTTAACGGATTTCTTTCTATTATTGATGTTAGCTGGTGCAGGAGATGAATTGCAAGGAATTAAGCGCGGTATTATGGAAATGGCGGATGGTATTGTAATTACCAAAGCAGATGGAACGAATACTGATAAAGCTAAAATGGCTCGTGGTGAATATGCTCGCGCTTTACATTTATTTCCACCAACCGAAAGTAATTGGATTCCAGAAGTGTTAACTTGTTCGAGTACCGAAAATAAAGGTATTAAAGAAGTGTATGACATGATTGATAAATACAAGCGCCATAACGTATCAAGTGGTTTTTATAAGACAAAACGTGCTCATCAAACTAAGCAGTGGTTACATCAAACCATCAACGATACATTAATTGAACGATTTTATTCAAATCCAATTATTAAAGAAGAGATTTTAAAAATTGAAAAACAGTTAGAACAAAATCAAATAAATCCATATCAAGCTGCCATGGATTTATTTAAGAAAATTGAATGATTTTTATTAAATAGTTAAGCCAAACACACTTACATCATCTGTTTGCTCATTGTCTTCTTTCCAATCTAAAAACTCTTTAATTAAAAGTTTTTTGTGATTTTTATGATGATGATTTGAAATCAAATTAATAAGCATTTTAAAACGGTTACTTCCAAATTTTTTATTGTTTTTTCCCCCAAATTGATCAGTAAATCCATCCGAAGTCATGAAAATACTATCACCTGCCATTAATTGAAATCTTTGAATATTACTTTCATTTAACTGCTCTATAATTTCATCTCCAAAAATTAATTTCCCACCTTTTAATTCAATCAGTTCTGATTTACGAATGATGTATAAGGTTGTTTTAAATCCACAATATTTTAATTCGAGTGTTTTCCAATCAAGAAAGAAATAACCTAATTCAGCTGAATCTTTATTGGAGTTATTATTTAATATTTTTCTGAATTGATTATTAGCAGCGCATATGATTGAGTTTACATCTTCTTTTAACTTGTTTTGCTCAAAAGATTCTCTTAAGGCCCCAAATGCCAATAATGATACAAATGCGCCTGGCACTCCATGTCCAGTTGAATCCGCAATGCAATAGCTTAAATGGTTTTCATCATTATGGTACCAAAAAAAATCCCCGCTTACAATATCTTTTGGTAATATTAATGTAAAAGCATTAGGAATTTCATTAGAAAAATCATTTTCAGATGATAAAACTGATTTTTGTATGAGTCCAGCATAATGAATACTATCAGTTAATTGTTGGTTTTTATATGCTAATTCATATATTTTTTCTTCAATTAAATTAGATAGATTGGAATTAATATGCTTTAGCTTTAAATTTACTTCTTTTAACCGCAAGTCTAATTCTAAAGATTCGATAGCCTGTTTAATAGTTAACTGAAAATCTAATTCTTGTATCGGTTTGGTTAACATTCTGTAGATATTCGCAGAATTAATAGAATGAACAACCGCATCTAAATTAGGGTTCCCTGACATTAATATTTTCTTCGACTCAGGAAAGAACTTCATGGATTCTTCAAGAAAGACATCACCTTGCATTCCTGGCATTGATAAATCGCTTATGATTAATGAAACGTTCACTCCCTCATTTTGCAAAATATTCATCAATTTTAAACCTGTAAATGGGTCGTTTGCTGTTTCTACAATAAAGTCAAATTCAGGAATATTATATAATTTCTCTTTAATAGAGAGCGTCAAATTATTGTCATCATCAATAATTAATATAGTATGCTCAATCGATTTACTCTCGATTTCGATAATATTAGTTAATCCGGAATTATTTGTCGCTTGATGCATAATTAGAAAATCTAATAGTGAATAAAGTCGATTCCTGATTGGAGACAACTTCTAATTTTGCATGAACAGTATCCAAATATTTTTTACAAGTGATTAATTTGCTAATATTTTCAGATGAATTGGCGGTGTAATTGGAAGATAATAAAAACTGAATATTTTCATCGGTAATAACTTTACCATTATCTTTTAAAGTCACTAATACTTCGTTTTGTTCGGTAAATACATTTAATAAAATATGGCCAGAAGAATCTGTTGATTCTACAGCATGTGACAATAAGTTTATCCAAACATGCGATAATTGTTGAATATCGCCAGTTAGGAAGCAAGCAGTATCATATTTAAATTCAAATGTTCTTGATCTTAGACTGTGCCCCATCATTAATAAAGCAATATCTATAGATGTTTTTAAATCGAAAATTCCAGAACCGGTGCTATTTTTTTTGTTTGTGTAATTTCTTAAAGTACTAATTAAGTTTCTTGCTCTTGTTTTAGCTGAATCTAAGATAGAAAATGATTGACTGATAGATATTAGAGATACCATTAATTCAAATAGTTTTTCCCCTTCGGCATGACTAAAAATAGTATGAAGTTGATCGTCAATTCTATTTATTCCTGCAATAACAATGTAATCAGCCCCTCTTTGAGTATGTTTAAATTTATAAGGAGCTAGCGCATCTAAAATTAATTTTTTCTTTTCTCTTGTCTCTAAACTATTACTTACTTTAAAATTATGGACATACAGAGATTGAGCATAATTTAAAGTTTCTAGGGTAGCTTCTTTGGTTTGTTCATTAAATGCTAAAGTTGTTAAGGATTTAATTACTTTTTGGTAATCAACAATTAAATTCTCTAAGGAGTATTCAAGTAAAACAACAGGTGAAGATAATTCGTGAAGAAAGTCTGGCAATAATTTATCTAAAGTACCCGACATTTGATTATTTTGAGCTAAGGAATCAAAATGATTTTGTTCAGATATTTTTAGTCGTTCTAATTCAGATTTTAAAAATTTAATTTCTTCACTTTGAGGTTGAATGTCATTAAATTCGAAAGTGGAAGCCTTCTGTTGTTTGCTGTTACGAACAATCACATCGTCTTCAAACTCATCATTTTGAAATTGACTTTTAAAAACATGAGCTCGCTTATGTTGCAAACTATCAGTTTTAGATGCTTTGTTTCCTTTAGTTAAATCAACTTTAACGTTACTTTTTACAGAATCATCTTGCTTTTTCATGTTAATTGATTTATTTACACTGCAATTTACGGCAATAAATTGCCCTAATAAATTCTGCTTTTATTTTTTATTAACTTTGTTATTAACAGAAATAGATTGCTTTTATAAGTGATATCATACTACATTATTTTTAAAGAGAAGTGCTAGGTTTACTCAGTAAAAACTATACGAACTTATTTTGACAATTTAATTTTGTTAAATTTGTTTCATTATTTTTAGTTCTATTCTGAATTTTATGTTTGTTATAATATCTCTTTGAAAAAAAAGAAAATAATAGTTTCTGTTATAAATGACTTGGTTACTGACCAACGCGTCTCAAGAACATGTTCCGTTTTATTTGAGTTGCATTATAAAGTACTTCTTGTTGGTCGAGTTCAAAAATCGTCTAACCCTCTAGAAAAAAGAGATTACGATTGTAAGCGAATGAAACTGTTATTTGAAAGAGGTCCATTGTTTTATCTGTTTTTTAATATCCGCTTATTTTTTGTTTTGTTGTTTTCAAAGGCAGATGTGCTTTTAGCAAACGATTTAGATACATTATTACCTAATTATTTAGTTTCTAAATTAAAAGGGATCCCATTGATTTATGATAGTCACGAAATTTTTTGTGAAGTGCCAGAGTTACAAAACAATCCCAACAAAAAACGCATTTGGGAAAAACTGGAATCATGGATTGTTCCTGAATTAAAATATTGTATTACGGTTAATCAAAGCATTGCTGATTACTTTTCTAATAAGTATAAAATACCATTTATTTTTGTGAGGAACATTCCTCATTACCCTAAAATAGTTGGTTTAAAATCACGTTCTGAATTAAATTTACCTCTTACTAAAAAAATAGTGATTCTTCAAGGTGCAGGAATAAACGTGGAGCGTGGTGCAGAAGAATTAGTAGAAGCATTTCAGTATTTAAATGATAATTATTTACTCTTAATTATTGGAAGCGGCGATGTGATTTATCAATTAAAGGAGAATACCATAAAATATCAACTGCAAAATAAAGTCAAATTTATTGATAAGATTCCTGCATCCGAATTAAGGCATTATACTTCTAACGCAAACCTTGGAGTAACGATTGATAAGGATTCTAATATGAATTATCATTTTTCATTGCCAAACAAAGTGTTTGATTATATGCATGCTGGTATCCCAATTTTAGCAACTAAGCTCCCAGAAATTGAAAATTTAATAAATACCTATCATATTGGAACATTTATCGAAAATCATGATCCAAAACACATAGCGTCTCAAATTCACGATTTTTTAAGCAGTAAAGAATATTTAGAATATAAAAGTAATACAGTAATAGCAGCAGTTGCTAATAATTGGAAATCCGAAAAACAAAAGTTAATTCAACTATTCGAAAGTATCAAATAAGTTTACTTTCTTTCACCAATTTGTTGTCTCCACATAGCATAGTACAAGCCTTTTTCATTTAATAAATCTGTGTGTTTGCCTTGCTCAATAATTTTACCTTGTTCTAATACAAATATTTTATCAGCGTGCATAATGGTAGATAAACGGTGTGCAATTAAAACAGTAATTTGATCTTGCTTAGAAGAAATGTTTCTAATAGTTTGAGTAATTTCTTCCTCTGTAATTGAATCTAAGGCGGATGTCGCTTCATCAAATATTAATAAACGTGGATTTCTTAATAAAGCTCTAGCAATAGATAATCGTTGTTTTTCTCCACCAGATACTTTAATTCCTCCTTCGCCAATTGTTGTATTTAAACCATTTTCGGCACGTTTCAGTAAATTTTGGCAAGCTGCTTTTTGTAACACATCATTAATTTCTTCGTCTGTAGCACTTGGTTTTACAAATAATAAATTGTCTTTAATGGTTCCACTGAATAATTGCGCATCTTGAGTCACAAATCCTAATTGCTGTCTTAATTCGGTTAAATCAATTTCTTTAGCATTTTTTTCATTATAAAAAATATCTCCTTCGTTTGGATTGTATAAACCAACTAACATTTTAACTAAAGTTGTTTTTCCACTCCCTGAAGGACCAACAAAGGCGATTGTTTCTCCTGCATTGGCTTGAAACGAAATATATTTTACAGCATGCGAATTAGCTGTTTGGTGTTTGAAAGAAATGTTTGAAAAACGTAAATTGTTTATCAATCCAATAGATTGAGGATTTTCCGGTTTCGCTTCGCTTTTTGAGTTCATCAACTTAGCATAATTTTCCATTGATGCTTTGGTTTCGTTATAGGTAATAATCACATTTCCTAACTCTTGCATCGGATTAAAAATAAAGAAAGAGAAAAACATTAAGGTAATTAAATCGCCAGGTAAAATCGTTTTTTGAAACACATAATAATATAAAACAAACACTAAGCAGGTTCTTACAAAGTGAACAGTTGAGCCTTGTATAAAACTTAAACTCCTAATGAAACGTACTTTTTTTAATTCTAAACCTAAAATTTTAATTGTTGTAATATTCAAACGTTCCACTTCCTGATTTGTTAAGCCTAAACTTTTTACTAATTCAATGTTTCTCAAAGATTCAGTAGTTGCGCCAGCCAAAGCAGTTGTTTCACCTAATATTTCTTTAGAGATTACTTTTATTTTTTTTCCTAAAAAAGAGCTAATGACTCCAATAACGGGAACGGTGGCTAAAAACAAAAGAGACAATTTCCAATCAAATTGTGTTACATAAAACATTACAAAGCCAATTCCTACAATAGATTGAAAAACTAAAGAAATAGCGATGGTAATAAATTTCTCGCTATCAACTTTTACCTTTTGTAATTTACCCAATGTTTCTCCACTTCGTTGATCTTCAAAATCTTGATAAGGTAATTGTAGTGCTTTTTGTATACCGTCTGTATACATTTGAGCTCCAACTCGTTGAATAATTATATTAGTAAAAAAATCTTGAAAGTTTTTTGCAATTCGAGATACCATTGCTGCTCCAACGGATAATAATAACCAAGGAATAATAGCTTTAGAGAAATCGGAGAATGTATTAAATGTATTAATTTTTATTGCAACATTGTTGATGGCCTTACCAGTAATAATGGAATCGCTTAACGAGAAACAAATATTAATTGTTGCTAAACCTAGAGCTAACAAAAGGTATAGTTTATATTGTTTGATGTTTGTATATAAAATGTTCATGATAGATGTCTTAAAAAAGAGCATAAAATTACAACTTAAGAAATCATTAAATCAATTAATAATGAATAGTGAATAACTATTTAAGATTGATTTACGTTTTACTCAAACAAGCTTTAATTTAGTCCCCTGAAATAGCCATGTTTCTTTGACTGCAAAAGGCATTAAATAACATGGCTATACCTACTACCATTAAAAATAATATTAATTACGTATGAATTTTGGCATTTGTTCTCTTAGTGTTATTCCATGTAGGAAAGAACCATCTAGCACCAGCGAAATGGTAACGCAATTATTATTTGGCGAAACCTACACCATAATTGAAGACCGAGAAGATTGGATTCAAATTTCTACCAATTACGATAATTACCCTTGTTGGATTAGCGCCAAACAACATAATCGTATCACAATAGCCCATTATAAATCTTTAGTTAATAATACTTTAAGTTCAGAGTTGGTTCAGGTAATTAGTAATGCCAGTAATAATTCTGTTTTCCCAATAACGGTTGGTGCAAGTTTGCCTAATTTTAAAAATGGAAAGTTAAAGGTTGGCGACGCTGAATATTTATTTGAAGGACAAACATCTGATATTCAAATTAAAAAGACGGTTAAAGATTTAAAAGATACCGCTTATTTATTTTTAAATGCACCTTATTTGTGGGGTGGGCGAAGTCCTTTTGGTATTGACTGTTCGGGATTTACCCAATTAGTATATAAATTAAATGGGTATCAATTACCAAGAGACGCTAGTCAGCAAGTTGAAATTGGAACACCTTTGAGTTTTGTTGAAGAAGCTGAAGCAGGCGATTTAGCTTTTTTTGATAACGAAGAAGGAAACATCGTACATGTTGGTATGGTATTAGAAAACCAACAAATCATACACGCTAGCGGCTGCGTTCGTATTGATAAGTTTGATCATTATGGCATTTTTCACTCAGAAAATAAAAAATACTCACACATGTTACGTGTGATTAAAAAAGTCGTTTAATTTTATTAATTTTGTGCCCAAAACAATAACTTTGGAATTACGTTTACATCATAAATCAAATACATTATAAATCTAATGAAAGATATATTCGAGAAAATAGAAAAAAACATGGGACCTATCGGAGAGCATTCAAAAGCATCTCACGGTTATTTTACATTTCCAAAATTAGAAGGAGATGTTTCTCCTCATATGGGTTTCAGAGGAAAACAATTATTAAACTGGAGTTTAAATAACTATTTAGGATTAGCAAATCATCCTGAAGTGAGACAAGCAGATATTGAAGGTGCTACTAAATTTGGTTTGGCATTGCCAATGGGAGCTCGAATGATGAGTGGAAACTCTGACTTACATGAGCAATTAGAGCAAGGATTATCTAAATTATCAAAAAAAGAAGATACGATTCTTTGTAATTTTGGATATCAAGCAGTGATTTCAGCAATTGATGCCCTAGTTGATAGACATGATGTGATTGTTTATGATGCAGAATCTCATGCTTGTATTTTAGATGGTGTTCGTTTGCATATGGGTAAGCGCTTTGTATTTAAACATAATGATGTTGAAGATTGTGAAAAACAATTAATACGTGCGCAACGCTTAGCCGATCAAACAGGTGGTGGAATTTTAGTAATTACTGAAGGCGTTTTTGGTATGCGTGGCGACCAAGGAAAATTAAAGGAAATTGTAGAGTTAAAAAAGAAATTTACATTCCGATTATTTGTTGATGACGCTCATGGAGTAGGAACTTTAGGTCCAAATGGTGGAGGTACAGGTGAGCAACAAGGTTGCCAAGATGGTATTGATATTTATTTTGGAACTTTCGCTAAATCTTTTGCATTAATTGGAGGTTACGTTAGTTCCACAAAACAAGTTGTAACCTATTTACGTTATAATATGCGTTCTCAAATTTTCGCTAAATCATTGCCTATGCCATTGGTTTACGGATTATTAAAACGTTTAGAATTAATAAACAAACATCCTGAATACCGAATTAAATTGTGGGAAATTTCTTCAGAATTGCAAAAAGGATTAGTTGAAGCAGGATTTAATATTGGAGTTACAAATACACCCGTAACTCCTGTATACATGAATGGTTCAATTCCAGAAGCTACAAATATGGTAATTGATTTACGTGAAAATTTTGGTATTTTTTGCTCAATGGTAGTTTATCCTGTCATTCCAAAAGGAATGATTATTTTAAGATTAATTCCTACAGCAATGCACACATCAGAAGATGTGAGGTATACAATTGAATGCTTCTCTAAAATTAAAGATAAATTATTTGGTGGTCATTACTTCGCTGAGGAAATTAGAGAAGGTTTTTCTCAGGCATTATAATTTGCACTTCGACTCCGCTCAGTGTGACAAAACCATACATTAACATACATACACACCATTTATCGAAAGATAATGGTGTGTTTTTGTTTAATAACCGTTTTGGTTTTGATACAGAACTTTATTTAGAGAAATATTTCTCTATCGGTATTCACCCGTGGGACGCAGATTTACAAGTTTCGATATCGGAATTTGAAAAAATAATTCAACATCCAAATTGCTTAGCCATTGGCGAATGTGGTTTAGATAAAGTAATTGATGTTGATTTAGAACTTCAAAAAAATATATTTATCTCTCAGTTAGATTTAGCGGTTAAATTTCAAAAGCCAGTCCTTATTCATTGCGTAAAATCTTTTGATGAATTAATAAAAATTTGTTCTTCTTATCATTCTAAAATTCCCATAGTTATTCATGGATTTAATAAGTCATTTCAATTAGCGAAGCAATTAACAGATAAAGGATTCTACATTTCTTTAAATCATTCTGTTTTCAAAAAAGAAGACGGTGATTTTAATGTTTTACAATTTGAAAAATTATTTCTTGAAACAGATAATAATGAGTTTATTTTAATAGAAGATGTTTATAAAGCAGCAGCAGCTAGTTTTCATATTAACATAGATGATTTAAAAGAAAAAATTTATAGTAATTTTACCACCATATTTAATACAAATGGAAGATAAAAATTGGATGCAACGCACTCGTCTTTTAGTTGGCGATGCAGGAATTGATAATTTACTAAAGGCACATGTACTTATTGTTGGTTTAGGTGGAGTAGGTTCGTATGCAGCCGAAGCATTATGCCGCGCAGGAATTGGAGAGTTAACCATTGTTGACGGAGACGTGGTTGATCCAACAAATAGAAACCGTCAATTACAAGCCTTATCAACCACGCATGGTATGGGTAAAGCTAAACTGATGCAAGAACGCATGTTGCAAATTAATCCTTCTGTAAAATTGAATGTGATTTCTGAATTTCAAGATCCTGAAAAAATGGTTCTTTTACTTCAACAAAAGTTTGATTATGTGATTGATGCCATCGATAGTATTACTCCCAAAGTACATCTAATTAAAACTTCCTTAGAAATGGGGCATAATTTAGTGTCTTCGATGGGAGCAGGAGGAAAAATGGATCCCACCCAATTAAAAGTATTGGATATTTCAAAAACTTGTCATTGCCCGATGGCTTATTACTTGCGTAAAAGGCTAAAAGAGGTAGGTATTAGAAAAGGGTTTAAGGCTGTTTTTTCAACTGAATTACCAGATAAACGCTCCATAATGAAAACGGATGGAACTAATTTCAAAAAATCAGCTTATGGCACTATTTCCTACATTCCAGCAGTATTCGGAATGACCTGCGCCTCGGTTGTTATCAGAGATTTAACCGATTGGAAAGAAATAAAGTAAATCAAGTTAATTGATAATCAGAACCTTAAAATTTTAACAATTTTGGTCTTATCAAATTTTTAACAATATTTTGTATTAATTAAATTAATCGTTAAGTTTGTGATAAATAAATCCCCATTTATTTAATTTATAAATTATATAAAAATGAAAAAATTATTACTTAGTGCTACAGCCTGTTTATTGATGGCCGCTTCTATTAAGGCTCAGGAAATTCAACCTTGTGGTACTTACCAAGCCCGCGAATATTTTATTAAAAATTTACCAGGTTATGCTGCTAAATTAAATGCAGCTGAAGCCGCTTCTAGAGCAGAGTATCAGGCTTTTTTACAGCAAAATGCAGCTGCAAAAACATCATCAGTTCAGCCAATATATACGGTTCCTGTTGTATTCCATGTTTTACATCAAGGGGAAGCTTATGGAACAGGTGCAAATATTGATGATAGTGAATGTATCAGTGCATTAGCACAGGTTAATAGCGACTATGGTAAATTAGGTTCAGATGTGAATCAAATAGATCCTTTGTTTCAACCTTTGTATGAAGATGCTAACATGCGTTTTGTATTGGCACAAAAAGATCCTCAAGGAAATTGTACAAATGGTATTATTCACCATTTTGACAATAATACACAATGGTCTCAAGGAGATGTGTTTAATTATAAATACAGTACTTATGCGGCAGGAAACTGGAATCCTTCTAAGTATTTAAATATCTATGTTGTTAAGAACATTGTTTCTGGTGGACCAGTAGTTGGTGGTGGAATTATTGTTGGATACACTTATTTACCAGGTACCTCACCTGTTACTGCAGCTGATGCTATTGTTTATCGTAATGATTTTTTAACTGGTGTTTTAAATGCTCGTTCTTTAAGTCATGAAATTGGACATTGGTTTGGTTTAAGCCATACTTTTGGCAGCTCAAACGAACCAGGTTTTGAATGTGGAAATGATGACATTGCTGATACCCCTCCAACAACAGGTTTCTTTAGTACTTGCCCAAAACCAGCAGCATATACTACTGCGCCAGTTGTATCTACTCCTGTAGATAGTTCTGATATTACTAGAGTTAAATTTGGTAAAATGGATAACGTTACTGTATTAAACTCATTAAATGGAAAAATCATAAGAAACTTATTTACCTTTAATGGAACATCTATTGTTCCATTAAATGATACTTCAATTGTTTTAGCAACTGGTGCAGCAGGTGAGTATTCTGATTTTTCGATGGTTTATGGTAACGATTTTAATGCTGGTGGAACCGCACAAACAATCACTATTACTAGTGTAGCGAAAGCTGCTGAAAATAATTATGTTGGTGTTTATATTGACTATAATAAAGATGGTGATTTTGCTGATGTAAATGAAAATATTTTTACTTCTTCAGCATCAGTATTTGGTGCACAAACCTTTACAGCGAGTCATGTAATTCCCGCTGCTTCTTATGCATTATATAGAATGAGAGTAATTACAAGTAACGTTCCTGTTACAGGAGCAACTGCATCTTTAACTAATGGTGAATTTGAAGAGTATAATTTAAATATTGGAACTACTCCTTCACCTACAACTGGTGTAAATAAAACAATGGCTACTTGTGATGCAGTAAGACCAAATATTGAAAATATCATGGATTATTCTTCTTGCCCTAAAATGTTTACAAAAGGGCAAAATGATAAAGTAAGATTATCTGCAACTTCTGCAGTTGGAAATAGAAGTATGTTGATTTCAAATGAGAATTTGTTTTTTACTGGTATCTTAAATAGAACAATCACTTATAATTCAACTACAAATCAAAATGATACTGTTTATACTCCATCTACGGTTTCTCCTTGTGCTCCTGTAGCTGATTTTGCTTCAAATAAAATGAGTACTTGTGCTGGCCAGTCTATATTGTACACAAATACATCTTATAATGGTTCTGGATTTACTTATGCTTGGGAATTTGAAGGTGGTTCACCATCAACTTCTAACTTAGCTGCACAATCTGTTACTTACTCAACTCCTGGTTCTTATTCGGTTTCATTAACTGTAACAAATGCTCAAGGAGTTTCTACAAAAACAATTAGTTCTGTAACTACTAGTTGGAATTCTAATATTCTTCCATCCGTTTCAGATACTGCAAGATTATCTGAAAACTTTGAAAATTTTCAAGGTTTTGCTTCTGGATGGTTTGTTCCTGCTAATAATGATATTGGTTCTCCTACATGGGAAGTATCTAATCAATATGGTGCTGGTTTTGTTGCAGGTGAAACAAAGTCTTTAATTTTGCCAAATGCTAATGGAGGATTTTCTGCTTTTGGAAATGCAGGACAAGTAGATATCATTGAATCTGGTACATATGATTTCTCTAATTTATCTAGTGTAAGTTTTCAATTCGACTATTCATTTGCTCGAAAAACTGGTGTAACACTCGATACATTTAAAGTTCAATACAGTTTAGATTGTGGTGGTTCTTGGAAAACATTTATTGGTAGTCCAATAACTGCAACAATGGTAGCTTTATCGGGTGGTACTGTTAACGCACCTTATAATCCATGGAGTACTGCAACAAGTTATACGGCAACAAATTATAAATGGGAAACAGCTGTTATACCTTCAATTGGAACATCTACATTAACTGGGAAGAGAGATGTTAAATTCCGTTTCTGGTTTAAAAATGATGCAGATGGTGGTGAATCTCAGAATCTTTACATTGATAATATTAAAATTTCTGCGCCTGTTGGTATCCGTGAATTTGAAAATTCATTAGGATTATCAATTTATCCAAATCCTACTAATGCTGCTTCTGTAGTTGAATTCACGTCACCTAATAATTCAAAAGTAAATATCTTAGTGTATGATGTTACTGGTAGAATCGTTGAACAAAATGACTTAAATGCAAATGCAGGTGTAAATAATAAGCATTCTGTTAATGCTTCTGGTAAATTAACCGCTGGTATCTATTTTGTTTCATTAATTATCGATAACAATAAAGTGGTTAAGAAATTAATCATTAACTAATAAGTACTTAATTATTAAAAACGTCCTTCTTTAGATAGAAGGACGTTTTTTTTTGATCAAAATTCCGTTAAATGATCGTGAAAACAAATATTAAAGTCAATAAAAAATAATTATCTTTGATGCCCTCTAACATAAACTAATTAGAGGATTGGATTGATTTTTAACTAAAATAAACTTATGAAGTTCCTACGCTTTTACATTTTATACCGATTACAATTTATTATTGGCCTAATTGCTTTAGGTGTTTTATCTCATTTTTTTTTAGATTTAGTAACTGCCTGGATATTATATTCTTTGGCCATTATTTCTATTGTTTTGTATTTTATGATGGGAACCATGCGTATTGTGCAAGAAGCTGTTACAGATGGTGATGTTGAAAAAGCACAGCTATATTTAGATAAAATTATTTTTCCTCGTTTATTGTTTAAACCAATTCGTTCGGGATATTATATGTTACAAAGTAATTTATCGATGGCTTCAAATGATTTAGATAAAGCAGAATCGAACATCAGACAGAGCTTAAAAATTAAATCAAAAATTACAGGCGATATGGAAGGTTCTAACTTAATGCAGTTAGGATTTATTGAATTAAAGAAAGGCAATACAAAGCAAGCGCGTATTCATTTAATGGAAGCCGTAAAAGCTGGAATTCCAGACAAAGAAAGCTTAGCAGCCGCTCATTTACAATTATGTAATATTGAAGCTCAGCGTATGCAATATAAAATTGCCAAACAACATTTCAAAAAAGCAAAAGATTTAAAACCTAAAAACGACGAAATTCTTTCTCAATTAAAACAAATGGAAAAGCAGATTAGCCGTATGCCGGGATAAAATAAAAAAAGCTGAATGTGAGTTCAGCTTTTTTTTATGAGTTTAAATCTCCTTTGGATAACACAGAAAATATTTTGTTACTTTTTTACTCAACATCTTTATATTTAATTGGTCAGATGCTTTTGCTACATCAATTAATTGGCCATTTTTGTGTAAGATGTTGATCTGAACTTTAGAGGAATTGTAAGCACTATTATTAACGTTTTCGGCAAATACAAAATACTCAGATTCCTTTTTCGTTAGTTTATATTTCTTCATCACCTTTTCTTGAATTTGGTTTTTGTAAGTAGGCGTGAAGTTTTTGTTTTGTAATTCAATTTTGTATAAGTTTCTATCAATGATATTTGTGCATAAAGTTGATAAAACAATGTCTTTATGATTCATCCATACTTTTACAGAAGCCATAATATCGTAATCATCTAATAAGACAAACTGCTGTAATAATTCTGGTTTACTAATAAAATCTTTTTTACTGTAATTGTTTTTTAAGAATAAAGACAGAGCAGGAGTCGCAAATAAATCTTCGCCAGCCAATGATAGTTCTTTGGCACGTTTTAAAACATTCACTAATAATTTCTCTGCGCTTAAAACAGTTTTATGCAAATACACTTGCCAGTACATTAAACGGCGAGCAATTAAAAAACTCTCTACACTATAAATTCCTTTTGCCTCAACTACTAAATTTCCTTCCTTTACATTCAGCATTTTAATAATGCGGTCGCTACTCACAACACCTTCTGATACACCAGTAAAAAAACTGTCTCTATTTAAATAATCTAATCTGTCCATATCTAACTGACTAGAGACTAATTGATGTAAGAATTTTTTAGGATGTTCGTTCTTAAAAATTTTAATGGCTAAACTTAATTTGCCTTTAAAAGTTTTGTTCAATTCGTCCATCAACATAGTTGAAATATCTTCGTGATGAATTCCTTTTACAATTGTATGCTCTAAAGCATGAGAAAAAGGACCGTGACCAATATCATGCAATAAAATCGCTACAATAGCTGACCTTGATTCTTCCTCTGTAATTTTAATATCTTTTGACTTCAATACTTGTATAGCCTCTGTCATTAAATACATAGCTCCAATGGCATGATGAAAACGTGTATGCAGGGCGCCAGGATAAACCAAATTGGTTAAACCTAATTGTTTAATTCTTCGCAAACGCTGAAAAATAGGGTGATTGATTAAATCATATACCAAATCATCTGGCAATGTTACAAAGCCATAGATGGGGTCGTTAATAATTTTTCGTTTGTTTGAAACCATATTTTTTAAGAAGTATTACAACAAACAAATCTACTATTTTTATACCGTTTTTATCATACAAATAGTATCATAAATAGAGCATAAATGCTTATTTTTGCACTACAAATTTAAAACTGCGTTATGCCAAAAATATCTACTAAGGCAATTGAAATGCCTTCTTCGCCAATTCGTAAATTAGTTCCTTTTGCCGAAGCGGCTAAAAAACGTGGCACTAAAATTTATCACTTAAACATTGGTCAACCTGATATTGAAACGCCTCCTTCTTTTTTAAATGCAGTTAAGACAGCCGATTTTAAAGTATTGGAGTATAGTCACAGTGCAGGTAATGAAAGCTACCGTAAAAAATTATGCAATTATTATAAATCATATAATATCAATATCGACGCATCTGAAGTTATCATTACTTGTGGTGGTTCTGAAGCGATTGAAATTACCATGAAAACTTGCTTTAACGAAGGTGATGAAGTCATTATTCCTGAACCATTTTATGCTAACTACAATGGTTTTTCTACTGCAGCTGGAGTTAAAGTTGTACCAGTAAGAAGTTATATTGAAACGGGGTTTGCATTGCCTCCAATTAGTGATTTTGAAAAGGTAATTACTCCTAAAACAAAAGGAATTATGATTTGTAATCCCGGAAATCCAACGGGTTATTTATATACAAAAGCAGAATTAGAAGCATTGCGTGACTTAGTAAAAAAATACGATTTGTATTTGTTAAGTGATGAAGTGTACCGTGAGTTTTGTTACGATGGTAAAGA
This sequence comes from uncultured Bacteroidota bacterium, assembly GCA_903893815.1. GTDB lineage: Bacteria > Bacteroidota > Bacteroidia > B-17B0 > Aurantibacillaceae > UBA4416. The sequence goes on along the minus strand of CAITNS010000018.1, from coordinate 4,722 downwards.
ATACATTTCTGTTATGCATTTAGAAGGTATTGAAAACAACGTCGTATTGTTAGATTCTATTTCTAAACGTTATAGTGCTTGCGGTGCTCGTATTGGCGCTATGATTAGCAAAAATAAAGAAGTAATGGCAGCAGCCATGAAATTTGCTCAGGCTCGTTTATCGCCACCAAGCTACGGACAAATAGGAGCAGAGGCTGCATTAGATACTCCTCAATCTTATTTTGATGGTGTGAAAACAGAATATATTGCACGTAGGGATTATGTGATTGAAGAAATCAATAAAATTGATGGTGTGTTTTGTCCGAAACCAAGCGGTGCCTTTTACTGTATTGCCCGCTTGCCAATTGATAATGCAGATAAATTTTGTCAGTGGTTATTAGAAGAGTTTTCGTTTGATGGTAAAACATTGATGATGGCTCCAGCAACAGGATTTTATTCAACACCAGGTGCCGGAACAAACGAAGTACGTTTAGCTTATGTATTAAATAAAGAAGATTTAAAAAATGCTATCTTGTGCTTAAAAGAAGCATTGAAAATATATCCAGGCAAAACAAATTAAGAGATAAATATATTATGATTTAAAGCCAGAGTTTAGCTCTGGCTTTTTTGTTTTCAGACAGACTGACTGTAAAAATCCTATTATTGTCAGTATTTATGGCTTGGTATGTTTTTGGAGAAACCCAGGTTATGAGAAAATTTCCTCTTTCAGAATTATTATCGGTTATTAAATATCCTTTATTGTTTTTAGCAATATGCTGGATTGTATTTTTAGCTGATTACAATTGGGATCTAAATTTTTACTTGTTTGGCGTCAATCCAAGAACCATATCTGGTTTAAAAGGCATCTTGTTTTCTCCTTTTATTCATGGTGATTTTGGGCACATTATTAATAATAGTCTCCCGATTTTTATTTTAAGTTCTATGATTTTTTATTTCTATAAACCCATTGCTTGGTATTCAATACTTTGGATTTATGTTATAAGCGGAATTTGGTTGTGGGTTGGCGGAAGAAACAGTGATCTAATTCCCAACTACCATTTTGGCGCAAGCACCTTAATTTATGGTTTTGCTTCGTTCTTATTTTTTAGTGGCGTGTTTCGAAAACACAAACAATTAATGATGGTGTCGGCTTTTGTGGTTTTTATGTATGGAAGTATCACGCATGGTATTTTTCCTTTTGATACTCGTGTTTCGTGGGAAGGGCATTTATTTGGAGCAATATCGGGTGTATTAGTAGCTTATAATTACCGAAAAGACGGTCCGCAGCCAATAGCATACCAGTGGCCCGAAGAAGAAATTGATTTAGAAGCGATTGCTAATCAACAGCTATTAGAAGAGCAACAAGCGGAAGAAATACTCAGGCAAATGCAAAATAATAAACCTTCCTTGGATCCTTTTCAAATCGTTTATCATTTTAAAGAATCAGAAGAAAATAAACCACCCGAAACTAAGGAATAAAGAATAGGAACACGGATTTAACTGATTTGGCGGATGTTCACGGATTTTTTATTTTGATACGTTCAGTGTTCTTATTAAAATATGGCTATTACAATAGCAACACAGATAAAACAGATAAAGCGGATATTCACGGATTTTTATTTTTAATCCGTATAAATCTGCCTAATCCGCGTCATCTGCGTTCCTATTAAATACAATAGCAACACAGATTTTTGAATTCTTAATCCGCATAAATCTGCCTAATCAGTTAAATCCGTGTTCCTATAAATCACTACCTAAAATCTCTTTTTTTTTAACAGAAAAATTTGAGTATATTTGCCCGAATTTTAACACCGAAAATTCATTCTTATGGCATCAACACTTTTAGCAAACAAATTTGCTCCCGAAGGTTTAACGTATGATGATGTATTATTAGTTCCAGCTTATTCAGAAGTATTACCGCGCGAAGTAAGTATTTCAAGTCAGTTTACTAAAAACATCCGTATAAATTCCCCAATTGTTTCAGCGGCAATGGATACTGTTACTGAGTATCAAATGGCTATTACTATTGCACAAGAAGGTGGAATAGGAGTGTTGCATAAAAATATGACCATAGAAGAACAGGCTATGCACGTGCGTAAAGTAAAACGTAGTGAAAGCGGAATGATCGTTGATCCTTTAACTATTTTGCAAACTGCAAGTATTAGTGATGCCTTAGCAATCATGTCTGAAAATAAAATTGGTGGTGTGCCAGTCGTAGATGCAGATAAAAAATTTGTAGGTATTGTGACTAATCGTGATTTACGTTTCGAGAAAAACTTAAAACGTTTGGTGAAAGAAGTCATGACTCCTGCAAGCAAGGCTGTTACTGCTAAACAAGGTGTTACATTAAAACAAGCCGAAGAAATTCTACAAGATCATAAAATTGAAAAATTACCAATCCTAGATAAAAATAATCGATTAATTGGTTTAATTACCTACAAGGATATTATCAAAATTAAGGTTCGCCCTAATGCAGCTAAAGATGAGAGAGGTAGATTAAGAGTGGCAGCGGCTGTTGGTGTAACTGCGGATACAATGGCTCGTGTAGATGCTTTAGTAGAAGCTGGTGTAGACGCAATTATTATTGATACAGCTCACGGTCACTCTAAAGGAGTAATTATCAAATTAAAAGAAGTAAAAAAGAAATACAAAGATTTGCAAGTGGTTGTTGGAAACATTGCCACTGGTGCTGCTGCCTTAGATTTAATGAAAGCTGGTGCTGATGGCGTAAAAGTTGGTATTGGGCCAGGTTCTATTTGCACTACACGTATTATTGCAGGAGTTGGTGTTCCTCAATTAACGGCTATTATGGAAGTAGCTGCTGCTTTAAAAGGTCGTTTACCAATTATTGCAGATGGTGGAATTCGTTACACAGGCGATATCGTTAAAGCAATCGCAGCTGGAGCTCACACTGTGATGATGGGTGGTATGTTTGCAGGTGTTGAAGAAAGTCCCGGAGAAACTATTATTTTTGAAGGTCGTCAGTTTAAAGCTTACCGTGGAATGGGTTCCTTAGAAGCCATGCAAAAAGGCTCTAAGGATAGATACTTTCAAGATGCGGAAGATGATATTAAAAAATTAGTGCCAGAAGGTATTAGTGGACGCGTACCTTATAAAGGACATTTAGCAGATGTGATGTATCAATTAATTGGTGGTTTAAGAGCAGGTATGGGATATTGCGGTTCTAAAGATATTAAGGCTCTGCAAGAGGCGAAATTTACTCGTATTACAGCAGCAGGTGTTAAAGAAAGTCATCCGCATGATGTAGTTATTACAAGAGAAGCTCCGAATTATACAAGATAGGGATAGAAGGGACTGGAGAGACAGAAGAGAATGAAGGGACAAAACATAAAGTTTAAATCTCTTTAATCTCTTGAGTCAAAAAGTCTTTTAAGTCATTAATAAGAAAAATAAAACAGAATTAGAAAGATGGTATTACCAATAGTAGTGTACGGCGATCCGGTTTTAAGAAAAAAATGTGTTGACATTGATAAAGACTATCCCAATTTAGGACAGTTTATTAATGATATGTACGAAACTATGTACGAGGCTAATGGCGTGGGTTTAGCAGCCCCACAAGTTAATAAAGCGATTCGTTTATTTGTGGTAGATGCTTCTCCGTTTGCAGAAGTGGATGAAGATGAGGAACCAGAATTTACTGCAGAAGAAATGAAGCAAATGAATGGTTTCAAAAAAACATTTATCAATGCTCAAATTATTGAGGAAGTAGGAGAGGAGTGGAAATTTAATGAAGGCTGTTTAAGTATTCCTAAAATTAGAGAAGATGTATTGCGTAAACCAACATTAACCATCGAGTATTACGACGAGAATTTTAAAAAGCATAAAGAGACTTATGATGGTGTGATTGCTCGTGTTATTCAGCACGAATACGATCATATTGAGGGAATTTTATTTACGGATAAAATTAATCCGTTTAAACGTAAATTAATTGGAGGTAAATTAACCGATATTAGTAAAGGCAAATTTAGAGCAGATTATAAAACCAGAGTGTTTCAACCAAAAAAATAATCATGTTATATAAAATTGGATTTTTAATTTCAGGAATAGTGTTGTTTGGATCTTGTGGAAGTAATACTCCAGCAGAAAAACAAACCATTGTAAAAAAAGATTCAGTCATAGTTCCATCAAATGATTGCCAAACATTATTTAAAGAAGCTAAAGCTGCCGATGATGTGTTGTTAAGGGCAACAACTGTTAACGATAATGATGCACAGAAAGCCATTATAGCTTTTTATAATTTCGCTAATATTTGCAAGGAAGATACCTTGGCACCCGTTTTTTTATTAAAAGCAGGACAAGTAGCACAAACTTTAAATAAATTTTCACAAGCTCAAGCGTTTTTTACAAAATGTATTGATGAGTTTCCAGGTTTTAAAAATAGAGGCGCAGCTATATTTTTGTTAGCTCAATTGTATGATGATGTTACTAAATTAAATAACGAAGAAGAAGCTGCAAAATACTACCGCCAAGTGATTAGAGAATATCCTAAAAGTACTTTTGCTGAAGATGCTAAAGCGGCTATTAAAAATTTCGGTAAAACCGATGAGCAATTGATTCAAGAGTTTTTAAAGAAGAATAAATAAGGTATAATGGCCAAAAATAGTTGGTAATAACGTCTGTAACCTAATACAGCAAAGGGTTTGATTAAAGGATATTGAAAGTCGTTTCAATATCTTTTTTTTGTACATGGAAAAGTCAAAAAAAAGAGCTGCTGGGGCTGTA